>JAIOYN010000042.1 GCA_021741065.1 Sphingomonadaceae bacterium
GCCCTTTGGCGGCGGTATCTTCGGCGGGCAGACTCATAGCCAAAGTCCCGAGAGCCTATTTACTCATGTCTGCGGGATTATGACAGTTATTCCCGCCACGCCTTACGACGCCAAGGGCCTTCTGATTGCTGCGATTGAGGATAATGACCCTGTTGTCTTTTTCGAACCGAAGCGCATCTATAATGGCCCGGTCACCGGCTATTATGATCGCCCTGTGGAGCCATGGTCCAAACATGAAGGCAGTGCAGTTCCCGAAGATTATTATAGCATTGACCTGGGCAAGGCTGCGGTGGTGCGGGAAGGCGAGGCAGTTACAGTGTTAACTTATGGGACCATGGTCCATGTGGTGAAGGCCGTTGTCGCCGAACATGGCATTGACGCGGAGATCATTGACCTACGGACATTGTTGCCGCTCGATATCGAAACCATACAGGCCTCGGTCAAGAAAACTGGCCGTTGCATGGTGGTGCATGAAGCGACACGCACCAGTGGCTTTGGTGCGGAATTGGCTGCGCAAGTGCAGGAACGGTGCTTCTATTATTTGGAGGCACCGGTCGAGCGCGTGACTGGCTTTGATACGCCATATCCGCACAGCCTGGAATGGGCCTATTTCCCTGGACCCGTGCGCCTTGCCCGCGCCTTTGAAAAGATCATGAAGGACTGACGCGATGCCCAAATTTACATTCAATCTGCCGGACATTGGCGAAGGCATTGCAGAGGCGGAAATCGTTGCTTGGCATGTGACGGTTGGTGACAACGTAACAGAAGACCAGCCGCTTGCCGACATGATGACCGATAAAGCGACGGTTGAAATGGAAAGCCCGGTTTCGGGTGTGGTTACAAAGGTCGCGGGCGAAGCGGGCGATGTGATCGCCATTGGTGCGATGCTTGTAGAGATTGAGGTCGTAGACGATGCCAGCCATGTGATGGCGGCGGCAGAGCCGATGTTGGCTGTGGTTGAGAATGAAAACCCACATGCGCCGGAGCCTGTCGTTGTGGCAGAAGTAACCCCGCCACCTGTGGCCCCGACCGCCGTGCAGTGCGCCGCGCCCTCCGCCGACAAGGTGACAGCGTCGCCCGCCGTTCGCCAGCGCGCCAACGACCTTGGGGTCGACTTGGCGGACGTCAAGGCAGCAGGAGGGCATGTGCGCCATGCCGATCTTGATGCGTTTCTAACCTATGGATCGCAGATGGGTTATCGCCCTGCATACGCCAATGCTCGGCGCGCCGATGAAGTGGTCAAGGTCATAGGCATGCGCCGACGGATTGCCGACAATATGGCCGCATCGAAACGCCACATCCCGCATTTCACTTATGTCGAGGAAATCGACGTTACTGCCATTGAAGCGATGCGCGCCGATTTGAACGCCAATCGCGGTGCCAAACCAAAGCTGACGATGTTGCCGATGCTGATCGTCGCGATTTGCAAGGCCATTCCGCAGTTTCCGATGATCAACGCGCGTTTCGATGATGAAGCAGGCGTTGTCACCCGTCATGGCGCCATACATTTGGGTATGGCGACGCAGACCGAATCTGGCCTAATGGTGCCTGTCATCCGTGATGCGCAGGACCGGAATATCTGGCAATTAGCGACCGAAATTGCACGCTTGGCCGATGCTGCACGCAGCGGCTCCGCAAAAAGCGAAGAGCTATCAGGGTCAACCCTGACCATCACATCATTGGGCCCGCTCGGCGGGATCGCGACCACGCCCGTTATCAATCGTCCAGAAGTGGCCATTATCGGCCCGAACAAGATTGTCGAACGGCCGATGTTTGTTGGCGACACTATCGAAGCCCGCAAGTTGATGAACCTGTCCATGAGTTGCGACCACCGTGTCGTCGACGGTTGGGATGCCGCCAATTATGTTCAAACGCTCAAAAAACTCATGGAGACGCCGGTTTTGTTGTTCGCCGATTGATAGCCAACCCGGCAGGCGCGTCTAGATTGGTTTGATAAGAGATTATTTGTGCACATGGTTCCAGCAATGGAGGCTGTTTCATCGGCGCAAGTGGCGAATGCTTTCACCGCCGTCCGGTGCTGCCGCGTTGCTACTTCGGCCTCAGGCAGCTAGTGGAAATAAACCATTAAACAGATATGTAAGTCTATAGGGTCACGCTAAACTGCGGCGTTTCTAACGATCTGACACTCTGCTGGTCAACGGTGATCTCGCCGAATATGCCCTTTTATGACAAATGGCGTTGACAGAATCTTGCGCCGCTTATAGTGCGCCCCCACCGCAAGTTAGCGGGTGTAGCTCAGTTGGTTAGAGCGCCGGCCTGTCACGCCGGAGGTCGCGGGTTCGAGCCCCGTCACTCGCGCCACTTCTCTCAAGTTTTTTAGTCTTGAGGTGGTGCGCGGAATGATCCCGTCTCCATCCAAATCATCAGCGGGCGCATCGGCGCTATCCAGATGATACCTGCAACCAGATAGATAATGCTCTGGATCGCGATGTTTTGCGCCCCGATAAAATCGGATGCGCTGACAATGATACCAGACCAGAGTAATATAATCAGTAATATTGCCAGCATTCCGGCTGGTTTTCGCCAGGTTGGTTGCTTGAGCGGTGTTGTCATAAGGTAATCCATGATTTTTCGGTGAGTATAGCGTGCAATGGCATGTCCCAAATATCCGATGCGAGGGCAGACGCATGTTGAACGGACCATGCAAGGCCAATAGCGACGGCTTGGTCCAACAAACTCAATGCGCGGTCATAATGCCCAGCACCCTGTCCAAGCCGCATCAACCGGTCATCAAAGGCCACTAAGGGCGCTAGAACGATGTCTGGCGTGCATAAAGGTGCTTCCTCGGCGGGTTGTAACAATCCAAACGGACCAGAAACCAGATCATCGCCGGGCGTCCAGCGCAGGAAGCGCATCGGGGCGGCCTTGCTCGTGACGTGGGGCAGGGCAATGTCGCAGCCCAGTCCGTGTGCCTGTGTCAGAAATGCTGCTGGATCCACTTCAGAGCCAATGGCGACATAACCAGCGACAATTTTGCCCGGCAAAAGATATTGCGCCAGCGGGGAAGGAATTTTGGAGAAGGCCAGCGCGCGATCCTGCGGCGACAGAGCGTCTACAAATCGATCACGCTTTTGACGGAATTCCGACCGCTGCGACTGCTTGTCAAAATCTGGTTGCACTATTTTTCCTGAATAATGTTGGCGGAACCATCATGGGTCGTTTCCCGGAATATCCTCTGACGCCAGGACGTCAGGTGGGCACCGTGTGATCTGGACCTTAAGGTTTCCCAAACGGCCCAGGCAGGGACAGCTCCCTTAGATAGATAATCGCCTCAGGGATGTTCTCATCAGTTCGTGCCGGACAGTACCGCCAGACAGCAATATAAGCAGCTTATGTTAATTCTCAAGCCTTAGCGCCAGATTTTCCAGTTGGGTCGCAAGCCTCTCTAATGTATCGGCGGATTGCACCACGGTGGCCGAAGGTTCGGCAGTATCGGCTCGCACTGCGCCGCCTGCGTCATGTAGCTTGTCCGCGAGCATCAGCGCAGAAAACAGCAGCGCGCGCGTTTCTGTTAGGCCACGCGCGCCGCCAGTCACTTGGTGCGCCGTGGCGTTCACCATAGCACCCAGTTCCAGCAAACGCTGTTCTTCTCCGGCATTACATGCGACGAAATAGTCACGACCAGCGATAGATAGCTTAACGTCAGGCATCAGCGTGCATCCGCCAAAATCTTGTCCAAATCTTGAATGGCCATATGCGTTTCGGACTTTAGCTTTTCATGCCGTTCGGCAAGGTCATTATCGCCAACTGGTGCAGGCGCGATTGCCGATTTCTCGATGCGGGACAAAGCGCTCTCGATACGGTCGATTGCTGCAATAAATCGTTGTTCTATCACGGGTTAGTTTCCTTTGCTGAGGAAGTCTAGCAGAGACCATGCCCAATGCAAATGTGTGAACGCGATTATAAGCATAAATTCATGGGGAAAAGCACCCTCGCTCACTTGACGCTTTGCGCTTGCATCCGCAAGGGTTCGGTCGATCGATTCGGCAGGGCGCCTATTAGAATGTGCTCCGTCACCCGCTCCTTTCCGGGAGTGATAAGTGGGGAAAAGAACATGACCGTGAGTGACCAGCAAATGGCCAATGCAATTCGGGCACTGGCTATGGATGCTGTGCAAGCCGCAAATAGCGGCCATCCTGGTATGCCCATGGGGATGGCCGATGTGGCGACGGTACTATACTCCAAATTTCTGAAATTCGACCCAAAGGCGCCCGATTGGGCAGACCGCGACCGTTTTGTTTTGTCTGCGGGCCATGGTTCGATGTTCGCTTATGCGACCTTATATTTGACGGGTTACGCAAGCCCGACCATCCAGGACATTCGAAACTTTCGGCAATTGGGTAGCCCATGTGCCGGGCATCCGGAAAACTTCCTGATCGATGGCATTGAATGCACAACCGGCCCATTGGGACAGGGTTTGGCCATGGCCGTCGGCATGGCCATGGCGGAACGCCATCTGAATGCACGCTTTGGCGATGATTTGGTCGACCACCGTACTTGGGTTGTGGCCGGTGATGGTTGCCTGATGGAGGGCATTAACCATGAAGCCGTTGGTCTTGCCGGGCATCTTGGCCTGGGACGCTTGATTGTATTTTGGGACGACAACCGTATTACCATCGATGGTTCAACCGACCTTTCCACCAGCGAAGATATTGCTGCGCGGTATCTGGCCAGTGGCTGGCATGTTGAAAGTTGTGATGGACATGATTTCAACGACATAGAGCGCGCCATTAAGTCGGCGTTGGCAGATAACCGCCCTTCTTTGATTGCCTGCCGGACGCTCATTGGGAAGGGGTCACCTAATAAAGAAGGCACGAAGGCGCCACATGGCAGCCCGCTTGGCGCAGACGAAATCGTTGCGACGCGCGCAGCAATAGATTGGCCATATCCTGCGTTTGAAATTCCCAATGACATTCTTGGCGCATGGCGCGCAACAGGCGAAGCAGGCGCAGCGGCGCATGCGGCTTGGACTGCACGGTTGGCGGCGTCTGCTAGTGCAGCCGCATTCAAAACGGCGATGGCGGGCGAACCAAGCGGTGCATGGCTGAAGCCGCATCTTGATAGTTTGATTGCCACACCGCAAAAGATTGCGACCCGCAAGGCATCCGAAATCGCACTGACAGCAGCCACGGCATCTATATCGGAGCTGTTGGGTGGCTCTGCGGATTTGACGGGCTCGAACTTTACCCGCACTGCGTCCACCAGCACGCTGGATAAAAACGACTATTCGGGTCGCTACGTCAATTACGGCATCCGCGAATTTGGGATGGCGGCGGCGATGAACGGCATGGCGCTACATGGTGGCATCATTCCTTATGGTGGTACGTTCCTGATCTTCTCCGATTATTGCCGTGCAGCCATTCGCTTGTCCGCATTGCAAGAAACCCGCGTGATTTATGTCATGACGCATGACTCCATCGGCGTTGGCGAAGACGGCCCGACTCACCAACCCATAGAACAAATCATGTCGATGCGGCTCATCCCGAATTTGGATGTGTATCGGCCATGTGATACGATTGAGACCGCCGAATGCTGGGCGCTTGCGATCGAAAGTGCATCCACGCCGTCGGTGTTGGCGCTTTCACGGCAAAATCTGCCGCAATTGCGAACGGACATTAGCGAGAATTTCTCTGCTAAGGGCGCTTACAGGCTGCGTGCAGCAACGGCCGCGCGCAAAGTCATTTTGATTGCGACCGGTTCTGAAGTCGAGATTGCGTCTTTGGTGGCGGATAAGCTTGAAGCACAGGGCATTGGTGCGGACGTGGTCTCAATGCCAAGTTGGGAGCGGTTTGACTTGCAAGCAGCGCCTTACAAGGCGGAACTGTTACCAAAGGATACGCTGCGTGTTTCCATTGAGGCTGGCACGACCATGGGATGGGAGCGTTATGTTGGGGACGGACTTCGGATCGGTATTGACAGCTTCGGTGCTTCTGCACCCATTGACGCGCTTTACGAACATTTTGGCCTGACGGCTGACAAAATCACCCCACAAATTATCGCCCGCTTGGGCTGATAGGAGCAGATATGACAGTGAAAGTAGCAATTAACGGTTTTGGTCGCATCGGCCGTTTGGTCGCCCGCGCGATATTGGAACGCGATGACCATGATCTGGAACTGGTCGCGATTAACGATCTTGCGCCAGCCAAGGCCAACGCGTTATTGTTCAAACGTGACAGCGTACATGGGGCTTTCCCGGGTACGGTTGAAGCCGATGGCAATGACATTATTGTCAACGGTAAACGTATTCATGTGACGGCAGAACGTGACCCGGCCAATTTGCCGCACGCGGCCAATGGCGTTGATATTGCGTTAGAGTGTACGGGTTTCTTTACTGACCGCGTCAGCGCCGAAAAACATCTCGCGGCAGGCACAAAGCGCGTTCTGATCTCCGCGCCTGGTAAAAATGTGGACAAGACGGTTGTTTTTGGCGTTAATCATGATGTTCTGAGCGCCGCCGATATCATCGTATCAAACGCAAGCTGCACCACTAATTGCTTGGCGCCAATGGCGAAGGTCCTGAACGATGCCATTGGTATTGAGCGCGGATTGATGACCACAATCCATAGCTACACCAATGATCAAAAGATCCTCGATCAAATACATGATGACATGCGCCGCGCGCGGGCCGCAGCGATGTCAATGATCCCCACCACAACTGGTGCTGCGCGCGCCGTCGGCGAAGTTATGCCAGAACTGAAAGGTAAGCTGGACGGTTCAGCCATCCGCGTGCCCACGCCAAATGTCAGCATCGTCGACCTGACCTTCACGCCAAAGCGCGACACAAGTGTTGAGGAAGTGAACGCTCTGTTGAAAGCGGCTTCAGATGGCGCTTTGAAAGGCGTATTGGCCTATTCGGATGAGCCGTTGGTGTCGATTGATTATAATCATTGCCCCGCAAGCTCTACGATCGACAGCTTGGAAACCGCCGTCATCGACGGAAAGCTTGTGCGCGTATTGAGCTGGTATGACAATGAATGGGGCTTCTCAAACCGCATGGTTGATACTGCCGGCGTTATTGCCAAGTTTCTGTAAGGATTAATCAATGGCATTCCGCACGCTCGACGACCTCGGCGATATCAAGGGTAAACGTGCTTTGGTGCGGGTTGACCTGAATGTGCCTATGGCCGACGGGCGTGTGACTGACGAAACACGGATGCGTGCGCTGCTGCCTACAGTGCTGGAACTGGCGGATAAGGGTGCCAAGGTCCTACTGCTCGCACATTTCGGGCGCCCCAAGGGTGCAAAGCATAGCGAAATGTCCGTTTCGATGGTTCTTGATGCCTTGCAAGAAGTACTTGGTCGCGAGATCATGTTTGTGCCCGAAATAGCGGGCGATGTGGTTACGCAGTCCATTGGAATATTGGCTGATGGTGATATCGCACTCCTTGAAAACACAAGGTTTTGGCCCGGCGAAGAGAAAAATGATCCTGAACTCGCGCGCGCAGTTGCCGCAAACGGTGATCTATACGTAAATGATGCCTTTTCGGCGGCGCATCGTGCGCATATGTCCACCGAAGGGCTCGCACATGTCCTGCCAGCTTATGCCGGCCGAGCAATGGAGGCAGAGTTGAAGGCGCTTCAGGCCGCCTTGGGTTCGCCCGAACATCCTGTAGCTGCTGTGGTCGGCGGAGCAAAGGTTTCGACTAAGCTCGACGTGTTGAACAATTTGGTAACGCAGGTTGACCATCTGATTATTGGCGGAGGCATGGCCAACACCTTTTTGGCTGCGCGCGGCGTCAATGTCGGGAAGTCCTTGTGCGAACATGATCTGGCAGGTCAAGCCAATGCGATTATGGATGCGGCGGATTCAGCAGGTTGCACGATCCATTTGCCCTATGACGTTGTTACGGCACTCGAATTCCGCGCAAATCCACCAATCCGGACAGTAAATGTGCATGAAGTAGCGGCGGATGAAATGATCTTGGATGTTGGCCCCGCCGCTGTTGAGGCATTGGCCGATGTTTTGAAAAACTGCCGGACTTTGGTGTGGAATGGACCCTTGGGGGCGTTCGAAATTGAACCTTTTGATGCCGCAACGGTCTCATTAGCGCGGACGGCGGCTGCCCTGACGCGGGAAGGTTCGCTGGTATCGGTTGCAGGGGGTGGTGACACCGTTGCCGCACTGGCCCATGCGGGTGTGACTGAAGATTTCACATTTGTTTCGACCGCAGGCGGCGCTTTCCTCGAATGGATGGAAGGCAAGCCGCTGCCAGGGGTTGATGCTTTGAATATTGCTTAAACCTGCGGGGCAATGCCCCGTTTTTTTCAATTGCCGATGCATACGTATGCAAGGCCAGTCTATAGGATGCCAAAGATGAATTACGCCGAAATGCTTGCAAAAGTGTCCACTGCTTCGGGTTTTATTGCTGCACTGGATCAAAGCGGTGGTTCAACACCAAAGGCGCTCAGGGGCTATGGCGTAGAGGAAGATGCCTATACGACCGAAGAAGAGATGTTTGGCCTTATCCACGATATGCGCGCGCGTATCATTACTGCGCCAAGCTTTTCCGGTGAGAAGGTGTTGGGCGCGATTTTGTTCGAACGTACGATGGACGGTGAAGCTGGCGGCAAGCCCGTGCCGACAGCATTGCAAGATCGCGGCGTTGTGCCGTTCCTTAAGGTAGATAAGGGGCTTGAGGAAGAGGTAGACGGTGTTCAAATGATGAAGCCAATGCCTGACCTCGATGCGTTGCTGCAACGCGCGAAGGCGAAGGGTGTGTTTGGGACAAAAAAGCGTTCGGTGATAAATCAAGCCTCGCCTTCCGGCATTGCTGCGATCGTGAAGCAGCAATTTGATGTGGCCGAGCAAATCCTCGCCGCCGGATTGATGCCGATTATCGAGCCTGAGGTAAACATCAAAAGCGTTGATCGCGCACAAAGCGACATCATCTTGCGCGATGAAATTTTGAAGGCACTCGATAAGGTATCGAGCGACCACAAGGTCATGCTCAAGCTGTCGATACCCGCCGAGGCAGGTACTTTTGACGCGCTCATTAATCATCCGCGTGTATTGCGGGTTGTCGCACTCTCCGGCGGCTATGCCCGCCCGGAGGCTTGTGCTGAGCTTGCCAAAAACAAGGGCATGATTGCCAGTTTCTCGCGGGCTTTGTTGGAAGATTTGCGTCACCAGATGACTGCGGAAGAATTTGACACCGCGCTTTCCAGCGCCATCGATGAAATTCACGCAGCATCCGCCACCTGAGTTTGGAGAGGGGCCGGCGGTAAATGCGCAAGATGTTTGCCGCCGGCCTAAAGCCCCGCTATTGAGCGCGGCATGAAAGAATTTCCCTGCCAATTATACTTGATCTCACCGCTTGAAGTCGGCGGTGAGTTTCCTGGTCGTCTTGAAGCTGCCTTGGCCGCTGGTGCCGTCGCGGCTTTCCAGTTTCGCGTCAAAGACCTAGATCAGCATGAGGCGGCAGCGCTCGCGGAGCCATTGCAGGCCATTTGCGCTGCGCATGACGTCGCGTTCATCGTGAATGACAGTATTGCTTTGGCCAAGCGCTTGAAGGCCGACGGCCTGCATTTGGGCCAGCGCGATGGTGACGTTCGAGAAGCGCGTGAACTGCTTGGCCGCGACGCGCAGATTGGCGTTACCTGTCACAACAGCCGTCATCTCGCGATGGAGGCCGCGGAGGCGGGAGCTGATTATGTCGCCTTTGGCGCATTTTACCCCACAGCGACAAAGACGGTAGAGCATGTCGCTGATCTCGATACATTACAGAAATGGTCGTTTGTGACGGAAGTTCCTTGCGTTGCCATCGGCGGGATTACGCCAGACAATGCCAAGCCATTAATTGATGCAGGCGCAGATTTTATAGCAGTGAGCGGCGCCGTGTGGAACCATCCACAAGGTCCTGCAGAAGCGGTCAAGGCGTTCAACGCACTGCTTGCCTAATGGCGCTGTCATCGTTAAAGGCCGCGACCAACGGTACGTTTTTGCGTTTCTGCTCTTTCCATCTGTCAAGCGAGTGAACTCATGAAAATCAACGCGGTTGAAATCAAGCCGGGTAACATATTGGAATATGAAGGCGGCCTGTGGCGTGTCGTAAAGACCGCGCATACCCAACCGGGTAAGGGTGGCGCATATATGCAAGTTGAGCTCAAAAATCTCCGCGATGGCCGCAAAAACAATATCCGTTTCCGTTCGGCCGAAAGTGTCGAAAAAGTGCGCCTTGACCAGAAAGATTTCCAGTTCCTCTATGCCGAGGGTGATAATCTGGTGTTCATGGACAAGGAAACCTATGATCAGGTGACTTTGCCCAGCGACCTTCTCGGCGATGCGGCTGCTTTCCTTCAGGATGGCATGGACGTTGTTATGGAAATGTATGATGACGAGGCTCTCTCGGTCGCTTTGCCTGACCAGATTGAAGCTACTATCGTCGAAGCAGACGCGGTAGTAAAAGGCCAGACAGCGTCATCCAGCTATAAGCCTGCGATCCTCGACAATGGCGTGCGCGTAATGGTGCCGCCGTTCATTAGCGCGGGTACGCGGATTGTCGTTGATGTCTACGAGCGGGAATATGTTCGGAAGGCCGATTAATGCCAGCGTTAACCGGTCTTTTGACCATCATGGAAAAAGCCGCCCGTAAAGCGGGTGGCAAGCTTCGTCGCGATTTTGGTGAGATAGAACATTTGCAGGTTTCGCAAAAGGGGCCTGCAGACTTCGTATCAAAAGCTGACGAGCGTGCTGAAGACACGATTTTTCGCGAGCTCGAAATTGCACGTCCCGACTGGGGCTTTCTGATGGAAGAAGGCGGCGAGATTGCAGGTGCGGAGGGTAAACCACGGTTCATCGTCGATCCGCTCGACGGCACCAGCAACTTCCTCCATGGTATTCCGCATTTCGCGATTTCAATCGCGGTGCAAGACCCGAAACCGGATGGTTCGGGCTGGGGCGACATTTTTGCAGGCCTTGTGTATAACCCAATCACGGACGAAAGCTTCTGGGCCGAACGTGGCAAGGGGGCCTGGCTTGGCAACCGCCGTTTGCGGGTATCGGCACGACGTGAGCTAAATGAGGCACTGATTGCAACTGGCGCGCCGTATAAGGGGCATGGCGATTTTGATGAATGGGCCAAGATTTTTGGCGCTATTGGTCCTTCGGTATCGGGCATTCGGCGTTTTGGCGCGGCGAGCCTTGACCTCGCTTGGTTGGCCGCTGGCCGTTATGACGGTTTTTGGGAAAGTGGCTTATCTCCATGGGATACGGCTGCTGGTTGTTTGCTCGTGCGCGAAGCTGGGGGCTTTGTGACCGACTATCGCGGTCGCAGTCCGCACATCGCTGATGTTCAGGTTTTGGCGGCAAATGACATCCTTCACAGCAAGCTGCATAAGCTGTTGGTTGGGGCCATAAAATAAACCACGAAAGTGACACAAAAAATGCCGAGTCTTGGCCTTGCAGGTCATGACTCTTCTGCCTAAAAGCGCCGCATCTTACGGGGTTTCGGAAACGAGTCTGATATGACTGATTTGTCGCAATATTTGCCCATCCTGCTTTTTCTTGTGGTGGCGCTCGCGCTTTCGTCAGCATTTGTGTTTTTGCCTATGGGCGTATCGCGCCTGACGGGAACACACAAACCGACCGAGGCAAAGCTCACTGAATATGAATGTGGATTCCCTGCGTTTGAAGATTCGCGCAGCCAGTTTGATGTGCGCTTCTACCTCGTTGCAATTTTGTTTATCATTTTCGACCTTGAAGCGGCTTTTTTATTCCCATGGGCGGTTAGTCTGGGTGAAACAGGCTGGATCGGTTGGGGTACCATGATGCTGTTCCTGTTCGAATTGGTCATCGGATTTATCTATGCATGGAAAGTGGGAGCACTCGAATGGGAGTAATCACGCCATCACTGTCTGACGTGCAAGTGCCAGACACCGCGTTCTTCAAGGATATTGAGAGCGAAGTGAACGACAAGGGGTTTGTCGTATCGTCGACCGAAGACCTGTTCAATTGGGCGCGTACCGGCTCGTTATGGCCAATGACCTTTGGTCTTGCATGTTGCGCTGTGGAAATGATTCATGGCTATATGCCGCGTTACGACTTTGAACGTTTCGGCATTGCGCCGCGCGCGTCACCGCGTCAGTCCGATGTGATGATCGTTGCAGGCACGCTTTGTAATAAAATGGCACCTGCGCTGCGCAAGGTTTATGACCAGATGTCTGAACCGAAATATGTCATATCGATGGGTAGCTGCGCCAATGGCGGTGGCTATTATCATTATAGTTACAGCGTTGTGCGCGGTTGCGATCGCGTTGTACCTGTGGACATTTACGTGCCCGGATGCCCGCCAACCGCCGAAGCGTTGCTATACGGCATTATGCAGTTGCAGCGTAAAATCCGCCGGACAGGGACGATCGAACGGTGAGCCACTCCGCACCCTTGATCCAAACGCCCGATGGTACCATAGAAGCGATCTCAAAAGCGCTTGGTAAGAATCTGGTTTCTATTGAAGAAGCTAATCATGAAGTTGCCGTGCACATTCACCGCGATGCGTTGGTGGAGTGTATGGTCCAACTGCGTGATGAATGCGAATATCAGCAGTTGGTGGAGATTGCTGGCGTCGATTGGCCAGATCGCGACCCACGGTTTGAGGTGGTCTATTGCCTGCTCAGCCTTACCAAGAACCACCGTATCCGCGTTCATTTGACGACCAATGAGGCCCAGTCTGTTCCGTCGGTCACCGGCATCTGGCCAGTTGCCGGATGGCTGGAGCGTGAAGTTTTTGACATGTATGGCGTGCTTTTCTCGGGCAATGCCGATTTGCGGCGCATATTGACCGATTATGGTTTTGCGGGCCATCCGCAGCGTAAGGACTTCCCGCTGTCGGGCTATGTTGAACTGCGCTATTCTGAAGAAGAAAAGCGCGTAAAATATGAACCTGTGCAATTGGCGCAGGATTTCCGCAATTTCGACTTTCTAAGCCCTTGGGAAGGCGCGGATTATGTCCTGCCTGGTGATGAGAAAACTGGCGAGGGTGCTGCCAAGGGCACACCGCCGCCGCCTACACCCAAAACCACCGATGCCGCGACACAGGCTGGCGCAGGTAAAGCTACAAACAAACAAGCCGTTAAACGCAGCGTGCGCAAGCCAAAGGCGACGGGAGACAAAGCATGAGCATGCAGCAGGATCTCGCGCCTACCACCGGCGATGAGGTCATTCAGAATTACACGATCAACTTCGGGCCACAGCACCCCGCAGCGCATGGTGTTTTGCGCCTGGTGATGGAGCTGGACGGTGAAATCGTCGAGCGGCTTGACCCGCATATCGGCCTTTTGCATCGTGGCACCGAGAAGCTGATTGAGTATAAAACTTATTTGCAGGCTTTGCCGTATTTCGACCGGTTGGATTACGCGTCGCCGATGGCGATGGAGCATAGCTATGTGCTTGCGGTCGAAAAGCTGTTGGATTTGGAAGTGCCGCTCCGTGCTCAATATTTGCGGGTATTGTTCGCCGAACTGACACGTATCAAGAACCACACGCTGAACATCGCGCACCATATCATCGATGTTGGTGCGATGACGCCGCCATTGTGGTTGTATGAAATCCGCGAAGATATCATGGCCTTTTACGAGCGGGCCAGCGGAGCGCGGATGCATGCCGCATGGTTCCGCCCCGGCGGCGTGCATCAGGATGTGCCGTTAAAGCTGTTAACCGACATCGCCGAATGGTTGGACGAGCGCATGCCGCGCTTGTTCGAGGACGCGATGTCGTTGGTGGTCGACAACCGCATTTTCAAACAACGCAATGTCGATATCGCGATTGTTTCAAAAGAAGACGCAATCAAATGGGGCTTTTCTGGCCCGATGATCCGTGGTGCGGGCATCCCCTGGGATATCCGCAAGAGCCAGCCTTATGATGTCTATGACCGGATGGAGTTCGATATTCCGGTTGGCACGCGCGGTGATTGCTATGACCG
>JAIOYN010000043.1 GCA_021741065.1 Sphingomonadaceae bacterium
TGAAACTGCCCGAAGGCGCGGACAAGAACCCCGAACTCGCTAATGCGATGGCGGAAAAAATCACTAGCAAATTGAAGGCCGATCACCCCGATGTGCGGATCGACGGTGTCGACTCTGTGTCCGGTAAAGTTTCGGAGGAATTGTTCAGCAAGGGGGTATTGGCACTTCTGGCCGCAATGGCCGGGGTTTCGATCTATATCTGGTTCCGTTTTGAATGGCAGTTTGGCGTCGGCGCAATCTGGTCTTTGGTCCACGACGTAACGCTTACCTTCGGGCTATTTTCGCTGACGGGCTGGGAATTTGACCTGAACATCATTGCCGCGTTGCTCACCATCATCGGCTATTCGTTGAACGATACCGTCGTGATTTACGACCGCATCCGTGAAAACCTGATGAAGTTCCGCAAGATGGAAATGGCGTCATTGTTGAACCTGTCGGTCAATGAAACCTTATCGCGTACGGTGATGACGAGCGTCTCGATTTCGCTGCCGTTGATCGTGCTGGTGCTGTTTGGACCAGACGTCATCTTTGGTTTCAGCATGGCAATGGCATTTGGTATTGTCGTCGGAACCTACTCGTCCATCTATCAGGCGGCACCGATCCTCATTTGGCTCAAGGTTGGATCACATAGCTTCGTCCCGACCGACGAAGGGGCTGGTTCGAAGGCAGAGCGGATAAGCGAAGACTTCGGCGCGCAGCCTTAACGGCTATAGCTTGCGGACGAGCCGAACGGCTTTGGCAATCCAGACTGGGTCTGTCACGACCTGTTGCCGTGCGCCTGCCTCGAGCGGCAAAAGGTGGAGCTTGCCTGCATCACGGCCAAGCAAGCGGCCAAAGATGAAGCGTCCGCCCGGCCGCGGCACAAGGACGTCCAAGTTCAGCGCAGTGGCAAAATTGTCTGGTTGTATCTGCTCCAGCCATAATTCATCGCCGCGGCGATATTCGCCCATTGTCGCCGCGATGCGAAGCCCGACCATGCTGCCGCCGACATTGGGAACCATCATGCGCTCTTCCTGCGTTGGGGCATGGGTTCCATCCTCATGCAGGACCGCCGCGACGGGCAGAAATTGTTGGTCAGGCAGTGCAACGAGATCGCTTGAATCCACGCCCAAAGCATCTGCAATACGGTTAATCCAGATGAGAGATAGCACGCGCATACCGGTCTCTAGGCGGCCGATGGTTTGTGCCGTTGTTGGTGGAGTACAACGCTCGGCCACATCGGCAAGTGTTAGGCCCTGAGCCTTTCGAACATCGCGAATTCGACTTTGCATGGCGCACTCCATTACCAAATAGGTTTTTTCTTTCCTACAATATTTACCACATGGCAAGGGTGATTCGAACAGTCAAAGGAGATTATCGATGCCCGCCATATCCCATTCGAAGCAAAAATTTCACGACCCACGCATGTTAGTCGAACATCCGGTGACAGAAAGTCGTGCGACCCAGCGCACCGTTATGATTAACCTGTCGGAATCCCCTCTGTCGTGGCTGCACGCGCGCGGGCATCTGTCGAACCGACAAATGTTAGCAGGCGAGACATTGCGCGGCGATTATGAATCGGCTGCACTAGGACCGCATGTGACTATGTCATGGGAGAATATCCCACGCAGCCGGCAAAAACGCGGCGCGCCATCGGGGCTGAACCGAACGGAACGGATGATGCAGGCCAAAAATCGGTTTGACGGCGCGATGATCGCGCTTGGCCCCGATTTGTCGGATATTGCATGGCGCGTCATTTGCGTTGGAGAAAGCGTACCCGCGGCGGAACGCGAAATGTCGTGGCCCGTGCGATCAGGAAAGCTTGTGCTGAAAATCGCGCTGGACCGTCTTGCTGCATTTTACCGCATTCCCAGTTAGGATTCCTCGACCATCATCGCCAGTTCCAACCAACGTTCTTCTGCGGCGTCCTTCTCCGCACGCAGGCTTTCGGTCTTCGCGGTCAATTCAGCAAAGCGCGCAGGTTTTTGCGTGTACAAGGCCGGGTCGCTCATTTCTCGCTCCGCCGCCGCAATTTCGGCATCGATGTCTATGATGCGCTTTGGCAGGAGGTCATAGTCGCGCTGATCCTTGTAGGTCAGCTTGACCTTCTTTCGCGCAAATGGGGTCGCGGTGGAAGGCTCAGACGAAACGACCTTCTCGGCCTTCTTGGTGGCGGGCTTATCCCGTTTGTCGCGTTTTTCTTCCCAATCAGCATATCCGCCGGCGATGATATCGACATGGCCTGAACCATCCAAACCTAACGTCAAATTGACCGTCCGGTCGAGAAAGTCGCGGTCATGGCTGACAATTAAAACCGTGCCGTCATAATCAGCGATAACCTCCTGCAGCAGGTCCAGCGTTTCGAGATCAAGGTCGTTGGTCGGTTCATCGAGGACCAATAAATTGGCTTCTCGGGCAAATTCCCGGGCAAGCAAAATGCGCGATTGCTCGCCGCCGGATAAGGAACCGATCCGCGCATCAATCAACGCGGGGTCGAACAGGAATTCCTTGAGATAGCCTTGCACATGTTTGCGCAAGCCGCGGACATCTATCCAGTCGCTGCCATCAGCCAGCACATCGCGCACCCGTTTTTCGGGCGTCAGCAATTTGCGTTGCTGGTCAATGACGATGCCCGTCAAGGTTGGCGATAATGTTATGCTACCGATGTCGGGTTCAGTCTCACCCGTTAACATGCGGATGAGCGTTGTCTTGCCCGTTCCATTTGCACCAACAATACCGATGCGGTCGCCGCGTTGAATACGCAGCGTGAAATCCTTGATAATCGTTCGGTCGCCAAAGCTTTTGCCGATATTTTGCGCGCTGATCACGGTTTTGGTTTTGCTGTCGTCGCTGGAAGCAGCGAGCTTGGCCGTCCCCTGCGGCCCAATCATCGCGGCCCGCGCGGCGCGCATTTCCCAAAGCTTGGCCAACCGACCCTGGTTACGCTTGCGCCGCGCCGTCACGCCGCGTTCCAGCCAATGCGCCTCAATTTTCAACTTGGCATCCAGGCGGTCTGCATTGCGGGCAGCTTCGGCAAAGACCCGTTCGGTCCATGCGTCATAGCCGCCAAAGCCGATTTCATTGCGACGCAATAGCCCGCGATCCAGCCAAAATGTCTGCCGCGTCAAGCGCGTCAAAAACGTCCGGTCATGGCTGATCACCATGAATGCACCACGATAGCGCGTCAGCCATTCTTCCAGCCATTCAATCGCGGCAAGGTCAAGATGGTTGGTCGGTTCATCCAGCAACAGCAGATCAGGCTCGCTTGCCAGTGCCCGGCAAATCGCGGCGCGGCGCTTCTCCCCGCCGCTTGCGGTTTTGGCCTCACGATCCAAATTGATGCCCAATTGGTCAGCGATTGCGCGCACCGCATATTCGGGTGGGCCTTTTGCACCATGAATGGCAAAATCGACGAGCCGTTCAAAGGCGCTAACATCGGGATCTTGTTCGAGCATCACGATGTTGGTGCCGGGCACGACGATGCGGTTGCCCTTGTCAGCTTCTACGGTTCCCGCCACCAGTTTCATCAATGTCGTTTTACCAGCCCCGTTGCGACCGATAAGCGCCAAACGGTCGCGCGCGCCGATGAACAGATCAATATCCTGAAACAGCCAGCCGCCACCTTGTTGAAGCGCGAGATTTTCGAAGGCGAAGATGGGTGGTTGCGACATATGGGCTGGCGGATAGGGGGTAGCAACGGCAGGGGCAAGCCAGATTGTCCATCTACCGTTTTTTGTCTTTTCCGGGAATGACAATGTAGTTGTTGACGATGGGCGAAGCTTCAAGCAAAGCCTTGTTATGCGCACAATATATCTTAACGGACATTTCGTCCCTGAAACTGAAGGCAAAGTGTCGGTGTTCGACCGAGGCTTCCTTTTTGCGGACGCTGTTTACGAGGTCGTCTCCGTGCTCGACAGCAAGCTTGTGGATTTTGACGGCCATGTACAACGCCTTGCTCGATCACTTGGTGAAATTGGCATAATCGGTGCGTCAGACGCAGACGACTGGCTTGCAATCTGCCGCGAATTGGTTGCGCGCAACAATCTCGAAGAAGGCATGATCTATTGGCAAGTGACACGCGGTTCGCCTGAAGACCGCGACTTTGTATTTCCCCCCGCTGATGCACTGCCGACAGTTCTTGCCTTCACCCAATCCCGCACGCTGGCGGATAACCCGTTGGCACAAGGCGGCATACGGGTGATAACCATGCCTGATTTACGCTGGGGCAGGGCGGACATCAAAACAACGCAATTGCTATATGCCTCCATGATGAAAAACGAAGCGATTGCGCGCGGCGCGGACGACGCGTGGATGGAGCGCAATGGCTGGATCACCGAAGGCAGTGCGCAAAACGCGCATATCATCACGCAGGAGGGCGTTTTGATCACGCACCCACTTAATCGCGAAATTTTGCACGGCATTACCCGCGCATCGGTGCTTCCGCTGGTGGCACAGCGCATAGAAGAGAGGCCTTTTTCCATTGGCGAGGCGGAACAAGCCGCTGAAGCCTTTGTGTCGTCCGCCTCAGGCTTTGTGATGCCTGTGGTTCAAATCAACGGGCAAAAAATCGGGAACGGTCAACCCGGTTCGGCAACCGTTCAGCTTCGCCGTGCCTATATCGATTGGGCACGCCAAACAGCAATCTAAGCGGATGGCGTTAAGCGGGAGTTTGATATGCGAAAATTGATTGTGGCAGCAATGCTGGCGACGAGTGGGATGATAGCCAGCGGCGCGATGGCGACTGAGGTGCATATTACAACCGTTAATCCGGTCATTGACCTGACGATTTCCGAAACGGTCGAAACCCCGCCAGATATCGCCACATTTTCGACCGGCGTTCAAACACTGGCGCCAACGGCCAGCGCGGCAGTCCGCGCCAATAACGTGCAAATGGCATCTGTAGTTGCGCGGCTGAAGACGCTGGGCATTGCTGATCGTGATATCCAAACCACGCAAATCAATTTGAACCAGCAATTTGACTATCGCGACGGGCAGCCGACTTTTAAGGGCTATCAGGCTTCGAATATGGTCAATGCCAAGCTACGCGACTTAAGAAAACTTGGGGCCTTCCTTGATGCGCTTGCCGTCGACGGCGCGACCAGTTTCAATGGTCCAACATTTGGCATTGATGACGACAGCCGTTTTCGAGAAGCCACGCGGGATAAGGTGTGGGCTTCGGCCATAGCGCGCGCGCGGAGCTTGGCGCGCAAAGCAGGATATAATGATGTCCGTGTGTTACGCGTCGAAGAAACAGACAATCAAGGGCGTTACTCACCAATGTCGATAGTCGTGCGGGCGTCTATGAACGTGGCGGAAAAAACCACACCGATAGGGCCGGGTGAACTCAGCGTTGCGGTAAGCATGTCATTCACATTTGAAATGGTGAAATGATGGATTTTGTATGTCCCGCACCGCGCAACCAAGGTGCGCCATTCACTGTGCGTTCAAGGCAGCACGCTTAAGGGGCGAAGATGTTAAACCAAACTGTCCTTGTTTTCACGCTCGCCAGTATCTTTGTGCTTAGCCCCGTTACAGCTGATCCGCGACGAGGTGAACAGAACGAAGCGCGGCAGGATATGCGGGCCGGCAAGGTCAAGCCCTTACGAGAGATTGAGGCAAATATTGTGCCACGCATGCGCGGGATGCAGTATCTGGGGCCAGAATATGACCCAACCGCGCAAGTTTACCGTTTGAAATTCATCGATCGCGACCGGGTTATCTTCGTCGATGTGGATGGACGGACGGGAAGTGTGCTGCGGCAACGGTGATAGAATTTTGAGGCGGTAGACTAATCTGCTAGCCACATCACGATGAATTAATTGACAATATAAGGGGACGGCATGCGCATCTTGATCGTGGAAGACGAACCCAATTTGGGTAAGCAGCTCAAGTCAACGCTCGAAGGGGCGGGCTACGCCGTAGACCTCTCGGTTGATGGAGAGGACGGTCATTACATGGGCTCCACTGAAAGTTATGACGCCGTTATTCTTGATCTTGGTCTGCCAGAAATTGACGGACTGACCGTTCTTGACCGCTGGCGCAAGGAAGGCAGGAAATTCCCTGTCTTGGTGCTCACGGCTCGGGATAGCTGGTCGGACAAGGTTGCTGGTCTTGATGCAGGTGCCGATGATTATCTTGCCAAGCCGTTCCAGACCGAAGAATTGATTGCACGATTGCGCGCGCTAATCCGCCGTGCGTCCGGCAATGCGTCGAGCGAGCTGAATGTCGGTGATGTCCGGTTGGATACGCGTTCGGGCCGTGTGACGCTTGATGGTCAGCCCATAAAGCTGACTGCGCAAGAGTATAAACTGCTGTCCTACCTGATGCACCACAAGGGCAAGGTCGTCTCGCGGACGGAACTGATCGAACATATTTATGATCAGGATTTCGATCGCGATTCTAACACCATTGAGGTGTTCGTGACCCGTATCCGCAAGAAACTAGGACAAGAAGTGATTTCCACGATCAGGGGCCTTGGCTACAGCCTTGAGGAACCCGTGAGCTGAAGCCGCCAGGTACCATTATGTCCTTACGAAAGCCGCCAACATGGCGCAACCAATTCCAAAGCACGGGTTCGCTTACCCGCCGGATGATTCTGACGGCGGCGGCGTGGATCACCATTCTACTGATCGGCGGTGGCGCGGCGCTGGATCGCGTGTTGACCAATTCGGTTGAACAGAATTTTGATACTCAGATCGAATATGTCCTGACCGCGATGATTGCTTCGGCAGAGATTGGCCCTGATGGAGAAATCCGGATGAACCGGCCTTTGGGTGACCAACGTTTTCTGGAACCGAACAGCGGGCTTTACTGGCAGATTACTGGTAAAGACGCGATGCCATTTCCTTCTCGTTCGCTGTGGGACCGCGCGCTCAGTCCGCCCGCCAGTCACAATGATCAGGCGGTCCATTTTCGGAACAGTGATGAATTTCCTGACGAGCCGCTGCGCATTGCAGAGCGCTCCATAAAGCTTCCGGACTCCGATGTCGCTTGGTCCTTCATGGTCGCGCAAAGCCGCGACAGCCTTGATGCGCAAATTCGCGAGTTGCGCTCGGTATTGGCGACAAGCTTCTTTTTGTTAGCGCTTGGCCTCATCATTTTGGCAGCGTTACAGACTTTTTATGGTCTGTGGCCACTTCGTGCGGTACGCATGGCGATTGCCCAGATGCGCAGCGGTCAGGAAAGTCGGGTGACAGATGCATTGCCCGACGAAGTGATGCCGATGGTCAATGAATTGAACGCCTTGCTCGACCATAATGAGAAACAGGCGGAGGAATCGCGCCGTCATGCGGGCAACCTAGCGCACGCGATCAAGACGCCGTTAACGGTCATCATGAATAGCGCGACCGCCCAGGCGCCCGATATATCGGAGACGGTCATCCGCGAAGCCACAACGATGCGGCGTCAGGTGGATCACCATTTGGCCCGCGCCCGTGCCGTTGGCCGCCGGGGTCACAGCCACAGCCGTGCGGTGGTCTGGGGCAGTTTGGAATCGGTGGAACGCGCGGTAAGTCGCCTTTACGCGCATGTCCGGCTCGATATGGCCGGAGATAAAGCGATTGCCGCACGGGTTGAGCGGCAGGATCTGGACGAAATGCTCGGTAACCTAATCGAAAACGCGGCCAAATATGGCGGAGGTAGCGTTTTCGTGACGGTTGAGGATGTAGGCGACTTTGTGGAAATGATTGTTGAGGATGATGGGCAAGGCATCCCCGAGGGTGAGCGTGAGCGCTTGTTTGATCGCGGCGCACGGTTGGATACAGGCAAGCCCGGTACGGGCCTTGGTCTCGCGATCGTTCGCGACGTTGTCGAAATTTATGGCGGGACTGTCGCGTTGGAAAAAAGCGAAGATCTCGGCGGACTTTTGGTCAGGCTGCGCTTACCAAAGGCAACAAGCTGATTAACTTTCGTCGCGGATTTGCTGATGATGGCGGATAACTTCATCAATGATGAAGCGCAGAAATTTCTCGGTGAAATCAGGGTCGAGCTTGGCGTCACGTGCCAATTGCCGAAGCCGTTGTATCTGCTTTTCTTCACGTGCGGGATCTGCGGGTGGCAGTGATGACTTTGCTTTAAATTCACCCACGGCCTGCGTTATCTTGAACCGTTCGGCGAGCATGAAAACCAACGCCGCATCAATATTGTCGATGCTGTCGCGAAAGCGGGCGAGGGTGTCTGCGTCGTTCATGAATGCCATCTGTGCCGATATTGACCGCAACGGACAAGCAAAAATACGCCATTTGCACTTGCCTATCCGCGCTGCGGCCGTCACAGCGGACGAGTTATGACGGCAACTATCCACAAAATCGGCGGACATCAGGCGCCATCGCTCGACCCAATTTTGAAATTGGTCGCTTTGGGCATGAATAAGGTCAATGCGGTCATTCTGGACCGTATGCAGTCCGAAATCCCGTTGATCCCTGAACTGGCTGGCCATTTGATTGCAGGCGGCGGCAAAAGAATGCGGCCAATGCTTACCTTGGCCTGTGCGCAGTTGCTGGATTATCCAGGCGATCGTCATCACAAATTGGCTGCAGCCGTAGAGTTTATTCACACTGCAACGTTGCTTCATGATGATGTTGTCGACGGCAGCGATATGCGACGCGGCAAGACCGCTGCGAACCTGATTTTCGGCAACCCAGCGGCTGTGGTTGTTGGCGATTTTCTGTTCTGCCGGTCGTTTGAGCTTATGGTCGAGGATGGTTCGCTCAAGGTTCTTAAAATCCTCTCAAATGCGTCGGCGGTTATCGCAGAGGGCGAAGTCAACCAGTTGACCGCACAGCGACAGATTTCGACGACAGAAGAGAAATATCTCGACATCATTGGTTCGAAAACGGCGGCCTTATTTGCTGCCGCGTGCAGGATATCTGCGGTTGTCGCCGAAAGCGGGGAGGCTCAGGAAATGGCGTTGGATGCCTTTGGCCGCAATCTTGGCATTGCGTTCCAGCTTGTCGATGATGCCATCGACTATGTCTCCGACGGCGCGACCATGGGCAAGGATAGTGGCGACGATTTCCGCGATGGCAAGGTTACGCTACCCGTCATCCTCGCGCATTGCCGTGGCAACGCCGAAGAACAGAAATTCTGGCGCGATGCGATGCTTGGCAATCGTGTGAGCGACGCCGATTTGGCGCATGCCCGTGCATTGTTGCGTACGCATCGTGCCATTGACGACACCTTGGATCGGGCGCGACATTATGGTCAGCGCGCGATTGATGCGATTGCACATTTCCCCGCAGGCGAGGCCAAATCTGCGCTGACTGAGACTGTGGAATTCGCAATAGCCCGCGCATATTGACGGACGTAGCGGTGCCGTCCGCGCTGAACATGACCGAAGCTTTGCCCGTCATGGCGGTTATGCCCGATTTGCTGTCATCTTTGCGCGTGGCGCCCAATGCTGTTCTTATTGCGCCGCCGGGTGCTGGCAAAACCAGTATGGTTGCGCCCGCTTTATTGGCTGAGCCTTATTGTAATGGCCAAATCTTGTTGCTGTCACCGCGCCGTTTGGCTGCGCGCATGGCGGCGGAGCGTATAGCCGAAAATTTGGGTGAAACGGTTGGCGGGCGGGTTGGTTATGCGACGCGGCTCGATAGTAAACATGGCCCTGACACCCGCATATTGGTGATGACCGAGGGTATCTTCCGCAACCGGATTATCAGTGATCCTGAGCTAACAGGCATATCGGCTGTGTTGTTTGACGAAGTCCATGAACGCAGCATCGATAGCGACTTCGGGCTCGCGCTGGCGTTGGAAGCGCAAGCCGCTTTCCGGCCCGATCTGCGCTTAGTGGCCATGTCCGCTACGGTGGATGGATCACGTTTTTCGACATTGATGGACAACGCGCCCGTACTGGAAAGCGATGGCAAAAGATGGCCTTTGGAATATCTTTATGTCGGTCGCAGGACCGAGCTGTCGATCGAAAACGACATTGTGCGCATATTGCATCAGGCGCTGTCGGAGCAGCAGGGTGATATATTGGCCTTCCTCCCCGGCGTGCGTGAGATTGACCGTGCCTTTGACGCTTTGGGTGATTGCGGTCCTAATATCGTCGTGCACAGGCTGCATGGGCAAATTGATCCGGTGGACCAGCGGCTTGCGGTCCGCCGCGACGCGCAAGGCCGCCGCAAGGTCATTTTCGCCACAAACATTGCCGAGACGAGCCTGACCATCGATGGCGTGCGTGTTGTGGTTGACAGCGGCCTTGCACGGCGCGCGCGCTTTGACCCGGCGGCTGGGGTCACACGGTTGGTAACGGAGCGGACGAGCCTGTCTGCCGCAACCCAACGCGCGGGGCGTGCTGCGCGGCAACAAGCGGGTGTTGCCTATCGATTGTGGGAGGAGGCGGGCAATGGTGGCCTGCCGCCGTTCGATCCTCCAGAGATATTGGAGAGCGACCTTGCGCCGTTGTTGATCGATTGCGCGCGATGGGGCGAGAATAATCCTGGGAAACTCCGTTGGCTTGATTCGCCGCCTGCCGCTGCCGTGCAGCAAGCGCGTAAGCTGTTGATGTCGGTAGACGCATTGGACACGCAAGGCCGGATTACGGCACACGGGACCTCGCTTGCCAACTTACCCTTACCGCCGAACCTTGCGCATATGGTCGTGACCGCAGCCCATAGCGGGCAAGCAGAGGAGGCAGCGATGTTGGCAGTCCTGTTGCAAGAGCGCGGCTTGGGCGGGCAAAGTGAGGATATTGATGCCCGCTTTGAACGCTTCGCGCGGGAACGCGGGGCAAAGGCAGACGCCGCACGCAATCTGGCGCAGCGCATTGCGCGGCTGTGCAGCGGTAAAAGCGGGCTCGATCCCTTGAGCATCGGCGGCCTGATTGCCACAGCATTTCCTGAACGCATTGCGAAGCGTCGCGATGCCAAGGGCGAGAAATGGATCAGCGCGATGGGTCGCGGGCTTCAGCTTGACGCGGCATCACCTCTCGCAAGCGCGGAATGGCTTGCCGTAGCAGACCTCCAAGGCGCGGCATCCGGCGCGCGCATATTGTCCGCAGCGGCGTTGACCGAGGCGGAAATAATTGGTCGATTTGCGCATCGGATCACCAGTCAGGAAATATTGTCTTACGACAAAAATGCTGACCGTGTGGAGGCACGTGTGCAGCGGCGGCTGGGTGCGATTGTGCTTAGCGAGGGGCGCGTTGAAAAGCCTGACACGCAGGCCGTTGCCAATGCGTTGCTGTCGGCTGTGCAAGACATGGGAATCGAAATGCTGCCGTGGTCGGCCTCGGCAAGTGCACTTCGGGAACGCGCGTTGTTCGCCGGTATTGCCGCGCTCAGCGACGAAGCGTTAGCGCGCAGCGCGGAACAATGGCTTCTGCCGCTGCTTGGCAAGGTGAAACGCTTGCGTGATGTTGCGCCATCGGGTTTGGCGCAAGCACTCGGAAATATGCTTGGCTGGGACCTGAGGACCCGCATTGACCAAATCGCGCCAGCGTCGTTCAAAAGCCCCGCCGGCACCGAGCACAATATCGATTATGCCGCCGAAGCTGGCCCAACGGTCGAATTACGCGTGCAGGCTTTGTTTGGCCTAGATACGCAGCCGTTGGTTGGCGTTGACCGCATACCGCTCGTTCTCAGCCTAACCTCGCCTGCAGGTCGTCCAATTCAGACAACGCGCAACCTTCCCGAGTTCTGGCGCGGAAGTTGGCGTGATGTCGCCAAAGAAATGCGCGGTCGTTATCCCAAGCATAATTGGCCCGACGCGCCTTGGGAAAGTGTCGCCAGCCTCAAGACCAAAAAGGCACAAGCGCGCGATACGCCCCGCAACGCTTGACGACTCAGATGCTGTTCGGGCAAGGCAATGGCGAATTAATCGTCAGGAAACGCAATATGTCCGCCCGTATCTTTCAACGCCCCAAAAATGCCATGCAGTCGGGTAGTGGACGCCGCGAATGGGTGCTGGAATATGTCCCCGCAGAGCCCCGCAAAGCGGATCCGCTAATGGGATGGGCGGGATCAGGTGATACGCAATCACAAGTGCAGTTGACCTTCCCTAGCTTGGACGCAGCGCGGGCTTTTGCGGAAAAAAAGGGTATCGCGGCGACCTTCATCCCAACGCCGCCTAAAACACTTAAGCTTCAGGCTTATGCGGATAATTTCCGTTAAGCGATCATCCCGGGCAGCATCAGGAGCTTGACGTCAATGACGCAGCCTTCGGCACGTTTTTCCTGAACAAAGTGTGGCATGTTGGCCACGGCAACGCGGTGGACCGTGATGTTTTCACCATCAACACCGCCGCCTGCGCTGACTTTCGTCAAACCATGTGCGCGAATGAGCGAAAAGCTCTCGCTGACCATGCCGGGTGAGGAAAAATATTCGCCGACGATTTCCAGATGGTCGGCACGATAGCCGGTTTCTTCTTCCAGTTCGCGGGCGGCGGACACCAACGTGTCCTCACCCTCTTCATGGTCGCCAATCAGACCCGCGGGTAGTTCTATACAATTTGCGCCAAGCGGAACGCGATATTGTTCGACCAGTAGGACATGGTCATCCTCCATCGCTAGGATCACCGCCGCCTTGATACCCCTCGCGCGGCTGACATATTCCCATTGCCCGCGTTTCTTCGCCGTGATGAAGCGCCCTTGCCACATCACGGTTTCTGCCTCGTCTTTTGGTCTCATAATTCGATAAGCCTGTCGGGAAGTTCGTTGGGGTTTTCGCAGCCTTTGGGGAAATGTTCCGCAAGCACAACACCCATTTGTGCGACGGCAGCCGCAACGCCAGCGCCCGGATTTCCGCCCTTCACTTGATCTAGCAACGCAACCATTGCGTCACCCCAAACCTCTGGCGCAACCTTGGACGCGATGGCTTCGTCGGCCAAGATTTCTGCGCGATGCTCGTTCATAGATAGATACAAAAGTACGCCCGTTCGGCCCATCGTTTTGGATTCTGCTCCGACCTTGAACAGGCTCATTGCCCGACCACGAACGCGTGCCAGCTTTATCGCTTTGGGCGTGAGCGCCAGGCGCAAGGGCATCCATTTCAGGATGAACCATGTGCCGATCCATTTCAGAACGACGGCGGTCAAAAGCAGGGCAAGATACTCACCCGTCGAATATTCATGGCCCCATGCGCCCGACAAGCCATTGATCAAGCCAATGTAAAACTCCGGGAAAGTTGCATATGTCGCCAAGGCAATGAATGCGACGGCGCTGGCCCACGCCATTGGAATGTCGTCATAATGGTCCGAAACATCCGTTACGATTGTGACGATTTCGCCGCTTGTGTGTCGTTCCGCGTCGGCGACCGCCGCTGTCACCAAAGCATGGTCGGCTGCGCTCATCTGGCTGATTTTACGTAATGCCATATCAAATAATCCTACCAGCCACCTGACGCGCCGCCGCCGCCGAAGCTGCCGCCGCCGCCGCCAAAACCACTAAAGCCGCCGCCTCCAAAGCTACTGCCGCCTCCGCCACCAAAGCCACTGCCACCACCCCAGATGATGACCGGACCCATGCCGCCGCGCCGATGCTTACGACCGCCGCCATTCATTGAACGGAACATCGGCAGGAATACGAAGAAGATTAGGAACAGCACAAAGATGATCGCGCCAAGAGGGCCGCCCTCATCGCGCCCACGCGGTTCCTGCGCCGCGCTGGCTATCTTGGCGGCCTCATCGACGGGTAGCTCCAACTGTGTGACGATGCGGTCAACGCCTGCATTGATGCCGCCGACAAAATCTCCGGCCTTAAAGCGTGGCGTGATATCATTGCGAATGATTGTCGAGGAAAGGCCATCGGTCAGGACAGGTTCCAAGCCATAGCCCACCTCGATACGCATTCTGCGTTCATTGGGGGCAATGATCAGGATCGCGCCATTGTCCTTCTCGGCCTCCCCTTTACCATCCTGACCCAATGCCCATTCTCGACCAAGGCGGTAGCCATAATCGGATATCTCGTAGCCTTCGAGGCTGCTC
>JAIOYN010000044.1 GCA_021741065.1 Sphingomonadaceae bacterium
AATCATCAATATGTTTTTGGGCGTCACCTCATCGCGCAAATCCGCGCCGAGCCGCTGGCGGCGCCAGCGCTTACGCAGCGCAACGGCAACAGCGCGCTTTGCGTCTGCTTGGCCAATGATATGTTCGTCGAGTGCAGCCACAATGGCTTTTGGGGTCAGTGCGTTTTTCATTACGACCTAAATGGGAAGTTGCGAATGGCGTTCAAGTGAATTGGGCAAGAGAAGTGCGCGCCTATTGCACGCTATCCAATGTTTCGACCGTTAGATGGTCATTGGTATAAACGCAGATTTCGGCGGCTATTTTCATGGCGTGGCGGGCCATTTTTTCGGCGTCTGTTTCATAATCGGCAAGTGCACGGGCAGCTGATAAAGCGTAATTGCCACCTGATCCAATCGCCGCGATGCCGTCATTCGGCTCCAGCACGTCGCCATTGCCTGTTAGGATCAGGGTCACATCCTTGTCCGCGACAATCATCATCGCTTCCAAATTGCGCAGATATTTGTCGGTCCGCCAATCCTTCGCCAATTCGACCGCCGCGCGCATTAACTGTCCGCGATGTTGTTCGAGCTTGCGCTCCAGCCGTTCAAAAAGGGTGAAGGCATCGGCGGTCGCCCCTGCGAACCCGCCAATGACGGAGCCATCGTGCAATTGCCGCACCTTCTTGGCATTTGGCTTCATCACTGTCTGGCCCATCGACACTTGACCATCGCCAGCGATCACCACTTTGCCATTTTTGCGGACGGATAGTATGGTGGTGCCGTACCATGTCACCGGATTTGCGTGCGATTGTGTTTCCATAAGCCGAGATATGGGAAACATCCGGCAAAAGCGCAAGTGAGCGGTTGCGCCTTTTGAATATCCTTCAACCGGCTTTCCCGAGCGCGCAAGCCCGCTATGACTTCGTTAGCGTTGCATATGTCTTGCAATGTTGCTTGCCCAGTGAAATGAATGACAGCAAGCGACATCATTTTCCATTTATTTCGAATTTATAAGGTTTTTCATGCGGATAGCCTTGCATCAAATGACAAGTAATATTGATCCGATGCATAACGCTTCGGATATGGCAGATGCTATTGCCAGCGCCGCCGAAAATGGGGCGGTCATGTATTTTGCGCCAGAAATGTCGCTTTTGATCGACCGTGACCGTGCGCGCGCCCGAAAACATATGGCGGATGAATCACATGATATGGCCTTGCAAAATCTGATCGGGGCGGCGGCCCGGCATCGGATATGGGTCCATATCGGCTCCATGCCTATTTTGGACGAAGGCGCGGAGAAGTTTGCCAATCGTAGCATCGTCATCTCTCCCGACGGCGTCATTACCGCCCGCTATGACAAAATGCATTTGTTCGATGTTGATTTGGCCTCGGGCGAAACCTGGCGTGAGTCATCCGCTTATATTGGCGGACAACAACCCGTGGTGGTTCAAACGCCCCTTGGTCTCATGGGGCTCGCAATCTGTTATGATATGCGCTTTCCGGATTTGTTCAGCGCGTATGCCAAATCGGGCGTTGATATCATTACCTTGCCGTCTGCTTTTACTGTGCCCACCGGTGAGGCGCATTGGCATGTGCTGTTGCGCGCACGGGCCATTGAAAGCGCGGCATTCGTTATCGCGGCAGCGCAATGCGGCCTGCATGAAGATGGCCGCCAAACCTATGGCCATTCATTAGTGGTCGACCCTTGGGGGACAATATTGCTCGATATGGGTAGTGCGCCCGGCCTCGCTTATGTTGATTTGGACCTCGACGCCCTGCATCGGGTGCGAAGGCAAATTCCGGTCCATGCAAACCGACGTATCATTCCTGCCCCCTTTATTGCTGGATAAAGCCGCATTAAGGGCGTGCCCATGGAATGGTTTGAACAACTTAATTGGCAAGATCATATCTGGGTGGCTTCATCGGTGATGTCTGCATCGGTGGTGTTGGTCAGCAGCCTGGCTGATCGCCGCCGTCATAACCGTGCGAATATCGACGATGTGGGCTTCATGCCATGGACCGCCATTACCGTGTTTTCGGTGCTGGCAACGGTGCTCTCGGCGGCGCTGGCACTCAGGGGGCTTTAACCCGCGCTGACCTTAGCACAAGCGGGTTGGCAAAAGCCGGTGATTAATTCCCAAAATTGGCATCATCTTCGACCGATGCCATGCGACGATAGCTCTGCTTTCCATTCCGGATAAAGCAGATTAAAGCGGCGCAACTTTTGGGGAAATTCTGTGACATCATCCTCGGTCCGGTCGGGCCTGTTATACGCGCTGTGCGGCTTTGCACTTTTGTCGATTGGCGATGCGGTCATTAAATCTATCGCCGGGGCGTGGCCGGGTACGGCCGTTGCGGCACTGCGCTATTCGATTGGTGCCATAGGGCTTGGCACTTTGCTGTTCCTGAAGGAAGGGCCGCAGGGTTTTGCATTTCCTATGCCCAAAATGCAGTTGTTGCGCGGGTTTTCCGTGGCCATGGCGACGATCTGCTTTTTTTGCTCTATATTTCTGATGCCCTTGGCCGATGCGACAGCCATCGGCTTTACCAGCCCCATGATAACAGCGATTTTCAGCGCAATATTTCTGCATGAGCGGACTAGCATGACGAAATGGCTGGCCATATTGATTGCCTTTGGCGGCGTCCTGCTGATCATGCGGCCCAATGTTGCCGAGCTTGGATGGGTGGCGCTGCTGCCGCTGGCGGCTGCAATCAGCATGGCATTCATGATTATCGGCAACCGCGCCGTGGCGGGGGCAGGCTCGCCATTGCTGATGCAGTTTCTAGTGGCGGCGGTCGCCGTACCTTTCATCCTCAGCGCGGCCTTTATTGGCCATTTTTCTGGTGTTGACGCGCTTATGGTCGGAATGCCGGATTGGACGATCATTGCCCGCTGCACTCTGGTTGCCGTCACCGCAAGCTTTGGGCATTGGTTGATATTCATGGCAACGACGCGCGCGTCTGCCGCAGAAATCGCGCCCATGACTTATATCCAGCTTTTGATGGCTATTGGGTTGGGGATCATATTATTTGGCGATTGGCCTGACCTCACGTCCCTTGCAGGGGCGGGCATCATCATCGCAAGCGGGCTTCTATTGTGGCGCGGGTCTCGTTAAAATTTTGTACAATGCCAAGGTGGGAAAATAGCAAAAGACTTGGCCAAAACGGGCTGCTATCGCAGCATCATGTCTGACCAAAAGCATCTCTACCTCGTTGACGGCTCCGCCTATATTTTCCGCGCTTATCATCGGCTGCCACCGCTGACCAACAAGCATGGCGAGCCTGTGGGTGCGGTCTATGGCTATACGACGATGCTGTGGAAGCTGGCGGACGATTTGAACCAAGCCGATGGCCCAACGCATATGGCGGTGGTGTTGGACAAATCCAGCCAGACATTCCGCAACCGGATTTATGACCAATATAAGGCCCATCGCCCCGATCCGCCCGAAGACCTGAAGCCGCAGTTCCCGATGATCCGCGACGCAACGCGCGCCTTTTCGCTGCCATTAATTGAAGAAGAAGATGTCGAAGCCGACGACATGATCGCAAGCTATGCTAAAGCAGCCAGCGCCGCCGGCTGGCATGTCACAATCGTCAGCAGCGATAAGGACCTGATGCAGCTCGTTGAACCGCGCATCGACATGTTCGACACGATGAAAAACGAGCGCATCCGTTCCGAGGAAGTGTTAGAGAAATTCGGCGTTGGCCCGGAAAAGGTCGGCGATGTGCTCGCGCTGATGGGGGACAGCGTGGACAATGTGCCGGGCGTCCCCGGCGTTGGTCCAAAAACCGCAACCAAGCTGATTCAAGAATTTGGCGATCTTGAAAGCGTATTGGCGGCCGCACCCGATATGAAGCCATCCAAGATGCGCGACAATTTGATAGAGCATGCGGAAAAGGCACGATTGTCAAAAATTTTGGTAACATTGAAAGATGATTGCCCATTGCCCATCGCCATGGAGGACATGGTTTTGGGCGCTATTCCCGAAGAACCTTTGGCGGAATTTCTGCAGCATCATGGGTTTAATTCGCTATTGAAGCGTATTGGCCATGTCGCTGACACCGCCGCCGCTAACAAGGCGATTGCAGGTAACCCAAAGGCGATGAATGCAGGTGATGGCGCCGAACGCGCGCCAGTAACAGGGGCGTCCGCCGCCCCTGCGCCAATGCCGAAAATTGATACATCCAGTTATGAGTGCGTCACTGATATCGCTCGGCTGGAGCATTGGATTGCCCGCGCACATGAAACCGGCACGCTTGGTTTTGACACTGAAACTGACAGCTTGCAGGCGGCAAGTGCGAACCTTGTGGGGCTAAGCCTTGCGGTCGCGCCGGGCGAAGCGTGCTATGTGCCTTTGGCGCATGGCGGCACCGATATGTTCGCCGAACGGCCGACGCAAATTCCGATGGCGGCGGCGCTAGAAAAGCTACGCCCGCTGCTGTGCGATCCAGAAGTCTTAAAAATCGGCCAAAATTTGAAATATGACATGTCTGTGCTGGCGCGGCACAATGTCGATATCACGCCTTATGATGACACTATGGTGATGAGCTTTGCGCTCGACGCCGGGCGTCAGGCACATGGCATGGATGAACTTTCCAAGACACATTTGGGCCATGAATGCATTTCCTACAAAAGCGTGACCGGCACGGGCAAGAGCCAGATTGGTTTTGCCGCCGTGCCGCTGTCCGACGCGACTCGTTATGCCGCTGAGGACGCCGATGTGACGCTGCGATTGTGGCACCATTTGAAATTGCGCCTGAGCCCCGAAAAAGCGACCAGCGTCTATGAACTTGTAGACCGCCCATTGGTGCCTGTGCTCTCTAAAATGGAATGCTTGGGCATCAAGGTTGACCGCGCCGCGCTGGCGCGGCTGTCGTCCGAATTCGCCGCGCAAATGGAATTGCTTGAAAAGGAAATTCATGACCTTGCGGGGCAACCCTTCGCCATTGGCAGTCCGCAGCAATTGGGCGAAATCCTGTTTGGAAAAATGGGCTATAAGGGCGGCAAAAAAGGCAAGTCCGGGCAATATTCCACCGATGTGACTGTGTTGGAGGACCTGGCAGGGCAAGGCATACAGATCGCGCGCAAAGTGCTCGACTGGCGGCAATTGGCGAAGCTGAAATCGACTTATACCGATAGCCTGCAACAGCAGATTGACCCCAAAACCGGCCGCGTGCACACAAGCTACAGCCTTGTTGGCGCGCAGACGGGTCGTTTGTCATCGACGGACCCCAATTTGCAGAATATCCCGATCCGCACCGAGACGGGACGTCAGATCAGGGACGCATTTGTCGCAGAAGCCGGCAACGTCATTTTGTCCGCGGACTATAGCCAGATCGAACTGCGTTTGGCGGCGCATTTTGCCGATGTCGAACCCTTGCGGGACGCCTTTGAAAAGGGTGAGGACATCCACGCCCGCACGGCGCTTGAGCTGTTTGGCGAGGTCAACCGCGATACAAGAGGGCGCGCCAAGACGATCAACTTCTCGATCCTCTATGGCATTTCGCGCTGGGGCCTTTCAAAGCGTCTGGAATCCTCTCCAGAAGAGGCACAGGCGCTCATCGACGCTTATTTCAAACGCTTCCCCGGCATTTCCAATTATATTCAGGAAACGATGGCCACGGTCCGCGAATGCGGTCATTCGACCACCCTTTTTGGCCGCAAAACATGGTTCCCGCGCATCACGTCGCCCAATCAAGCCGAACGGCAGGGCAGCGAACGCGCCGCGATCAATGCGCCGATCCAAGGCACGAGCGCCGACATTATCAAGCGCGCGATGGTGCGTATGGGGCCAGCGTTGGATGCCGCCGGGCTTGGCCATGTCAAAATGCTGCTGCAGGTGCATGACGAACTGGTGTTCGAATTGCCAGAGGCGGACGTTGCTGCTGCCAGCGACATCATCCGCAGCGTCATGGCCAATGCCGCCGAACCGTTGGTGAGGCTATCGGTTCCTTTGGGCATTGAAATTGGCACTGGTTTAAGCTGGGGGGCGGCGCACTAGGCTCGAGGCTAGATTTGCCGCCCGACGCGCTTAGCTTTTGGCGTCTTCTTCTTGTTCAAAGGTGACGGCAACGTCGGCATTGGCCGACAAGCGGACGGTTTTGTCGTCAGCCGTGGCGACCAGCCCGCCGTCAATATAATGATGATGCCCTTCATGGCCACCTTGTCCTGAATCTGACTTGGTTAGCTTGATGCGGTTGCCTTCAACGCCGTCAACGGTGCCAACATGGACGCCGTCCGCGCCGATTACGTCTGCATGTTCTTTAATGTTTGATAGATCAGCCATGTATAAATCCTTTATGGGGGGATTGGCTAACGCCTCAAAACGCTTTTGGGTCCGGCCTGGGACGGTTTGGATGACCAGGTGGCGTGATACGTATCAGGCAACAGGCGACGCGCAATTCGCGCCAGCCTCAACCCCGTTCGCGGGTTTGCATATAGGTTCCGAGCAAGCGGACGGAGTTGCAGTGGAAGCGGAGCTCCTCCAGTGCCCGATCGACGGCTGGGTCGCCCGGTGCGCCTTCGATATCGGCGAAGAATTCGGTTGCGGCAAAGCTTGCGCCGTTTTGATAGCTTTCCAGCTTCGTCATGTTGACGCCGTTGGTCGCAAAGCCGCCCATCGCCTTGTATAGAGCGGCGGGGATATTCTTCACCTCAAAAATCAGCGTGGTCATTAATGTGCCCGTCAGGCTGCTTCGGTCGGCAGGGGCGCGTGAAAGGACGACGAAGCGGGTGGTGTTGCTGTCATCATCTTGTACAGCGTCGTTAATCGCGACGAGACCATAAAGGTCTGCGGCAATCGGGGGGGCAATGGCCGCAGCCGACGGGTCGTCATTAGCAGCGACAAACGCCGCCGCCGCCGCGGTATCCGCATAAGCCACAGGGATAATGCCATTGGCGCGTAAAAAATGCCGGCATTGGCCCAGCGCTTGCGGATGGCTCATTGCGGTTTTGAGCGTGGCATCTGCTGATTTGGCCATGAGGCAATGGCGGATCGACATAAAATGTTCGGCAATGATGCTTAGGCCCGATTCCGGCAGCAGAAAGTGAATGTCGGCCACGCGGCCATGCAGCGAATTTTCGATGGGTATAATCGCGCATGCGGCTGTTCCGTCCTTGACCGCATCGATGGCGTCTTCGAACGAAAAACAGGGCAGAGGTAGGCAATCAGCGTCATATTCCAACGCCGCCAAATGCGAGTTCGCGCCCGGCGCACCTTGAAAGGCAATTGCTTTCGCAGGATTTTCATGGGCAGCAAGCGTCATGTCTTTGACGATTGCCAGTGCGGGTGCGGGATAACTGTTCATGCTGGGAAGGCGTTAGGATAGGCAGACTTATCGAGCAAGTGTGGATTTGGACACTTGCACGGCGTAGCACTCGCTATTAGAGGGGCCCGTGAAACCGGCCGTCATTCTGCGCCGGTGTTTTAACGCACTTTCAAGGCTGATAAACAATGGATGATCGTAGTAACACAATTGCTGGCTGGGTTTTGGCAGGCGGCATCGTCGCGCTTGGACTAAGCATCGTCACAGGCATGTATTTCCATCCAGAAGCGCCCGAGAAAGAGGGTTTTGCTGTTGTGGCTGAGGCGACGGGCGAAGCGGGTGCCGCTGCTGCTGTGCCTATTGCGACATTGCTTGCCACCGCAGATATTGCCAAGGGCGAAGCTGTGTTCAAAAAATGCGCTGCTTGTCACACGATTAACCAAGGTGGCGCTAATGGCATTGGCCCGAATCTCTGGGCGTCAATGGGTAAGCCGCACGGCCATGTCCCTGGCTTTGCGTATTCCGATGCGTTGAAAAGCGTTCCAGGTAACTGGGATTGGGAAGGCATGGACAAATGGTTGGCCAACCCCAAAAAATATGCGCCGGGCACAAAGATGACTTTTGCTGGTCTGGGCAATCCGGAAGAGCGCGCGAACTTGATTTTGTATATGAACGCGCAAGGTTCAAACTTGCCATTGCCAACGCCTCCTGCGGCGGAAGCGCCCGCCGCTGACGCAGCAGCCGATGCCGCAACGGGTGACGCTGCCGCAGCGCCAGCAGGTGATGCTGCCGCACCAGCCGCTGCCGCAGCTCCGGCGAAGTAATCCGGTTAGTTCAATGTGACACTTCGTAGAAATCGCAGATGGCATTCCATGCCTCCTCTGCGGTCTCTACGAACTGGAATAAATCCAGATCAGGTGGGCTGATAACGCCCTCGAGCATAAGCTCTTCAAAATTCACGACGCGGTTCCAAAATTCACGCCCGAACAACAGAATCGGCATCTTCTTGATCTTGCCGGTTTGCACCAGCGTCAGCAGCTCAAAAAATTCATCAAATGTGCCAAAGCCGCCGGGGAACACTGCGACCGCGCGCGCGCGCAGCAGAAAGTGCATTTTGCGCAAGGCAAAATAATGGAATTGGAAGCTTAATCGGGGTGTCACGAACAGGTTCGGGGCTTGCTCATGTGGCAGCACGATGTTCAAGCCAACTGATTCAGCGCCGACATCATGCGCGCCGCGATTGGCGGCTTCCATGATCGATGGGCCACCGCCTGAACAGACAACAAAGTGGCGACGGCCTTCTTCATCGGTGACATTCGCTTTTCCGGCCAATTGGGCCAAATGGCGCGCTTGTTCGTAAAAGCGGGATTTTTCCTTCATCCGCTCGGCGATGATCGTTGCGCGCTCCCCTTCGGCAGCGGCGAGCATTGCGTCCGCAGCCTCAGGCTCTGGAATACGTGCGGAGCCATAGATGACCAACATGGATCCGATATTCGCTTCGTCGAGCAACATTTCGGTTTTGAGCAATTCGAGCTGGAAACGAACAGGGCGCAGGTCTTCGCGCAGGAGAAAATCGGTATCCTGAAAGGCCAGCCTGTAGGACTTGCTTTGCGTTTGTGGGGTGGAAAGTTGCTGTTCAGCAAAATCTGCTTCTTGTTGTGCTTTATAAAAGCGGCGATCGTTAATTTTTGTGTCTGTCATTACCCTGCATGTAGGGAGCATACATCGCTTTCGCCACCTTTATCGGCAATAAGCGGCGCCGTTGCTCGTCGATTTGGCCATGTCGAAATGAAAATGATTTGCATGCGCCGCGTTATATTCGGGGCCAAGAACGGTGCCAAAGCGTTTGCAGGCGGATTGATGTAAGCGGCGTAAAAATGCCCGTTCTTCGGGTGATCCGCGCCAACCGTTGAGCACCGAGACGCGCCGTCCATCGCGCAGGACAAAGGCGGACACATCAACGGCATTTGCAAATGCATGCTCAGACAATTTGCCCGAGCGGCTGCCGGCGATAGAGCGGCAATTGAATGTGCCCATGGTCTCAATCTTCACAACCTCGCTGCCTAGATATTGCTTGGCCGCAGGCGCCACGGCGAAACGCGCCCAATCGGTGAAGTTTGACGCAAGCGGACAGGTCATCGCCCCCAAATTTGTTGTCGGCGTGCCAAAGTCCATCAGCTTGATAGTGTCGATCATGCGGCATCCGCCGTTGAAACTTTTGCTAGGCAGCCCTGCAAAGCGCACTGATTTGGACTTGAGACCCGCCAGGCATTGGCGGGCGTTTTGTGACGTCATATTGTCGCTCGATCGCGGGGACTGCAGTTTTTCCCGTCCACCGCAGGCCGCGAGCGCAAAGACGGCAACGATCAGTAGAAATCTTTGAAAGTAGACCAACGACATGGAAGCGTATTAACGCATAAAATCGACTGCGCAGCCAAAAAATGAACTAACATGCCATAATCGCATACAAATATGATGGTCGCTGTTGCAATTTGCGCGTTGCATAGCGCACGGCAGGCGATTATCGCGGATGCATGTTGCGAATCATTCTTAATAAGAAGCCGACATTCTGGGCACTTTTGTGCTTGCCCGCTATATTAATGATGCGCCCTTATGTTTTTGGCGATGTAATCGCGATGGATATGCTGCATCCAACGGGTGAATGGTCGGCCCGCTTCATGATCGCCGCGATGGTGCTTAGCCCCTTGTTATCGTTGATTGGACCGCGGCCATGGTTGAGCTGGCTCATTCAGCGCCGCCGGGCATTGGGCGTTGCGGCCTTTGGCTATGCCATTTTGCATCTTATTTTCTACATCATCGATATGGGGAACCTTGACGATATGCTCGCCGAATTTTGGGCGCTGGGTATCTGGACTGGTTGGGCCGCGATGCTGTTCTTTGTGCCCTTGGCGGTGACCAGCAATGATGCGTCCATGCGCGCGCTCAAGGCTGGCTGGAAACGTCTTCAGCGCTTTGTATACCCCGCCGCTGTTCTTGTTCTTGTCCATTGGATATTCATCCACAATAATTTAGGACCAGCTCTCATACACTTCATTCCACTCGTGCTTCTCGTTGCGGCGCGATATTTCTTCTTACGCAGACCCAATTTAAAAGGAGCATGATTATGCGTTTATCGACATCTCTTTCACTCGCCGCTGTGGCTGCTATCGCCTTTGCATCGGTACCTGCATCGGCAACTGGCGCAATCACCTGCAAATCAGGTCCCGAATCCGGATGGAAAAGCCAAAAGGCACTGACCGACAAGTTGACCAAAGATGGCTGGACAGTTCGCAAATCGAAAGTCGATGGCGGCTGCTATGAAGTTTATGGCACCACCCCCGAAGGTGACCGTGTGGAAGCCTATTTCCACCCTGTAACCTTAGAAAAATTATATGTGAGCCGCCGTGGCGAAGTTTTGTTTCGCAAGGCGGGTTACTGATATCATTTTACGATAGTCATTGACAAAACCGGGGCTGCGCCTAAACGCCGCTCCGGGCCACGCGGTCCCAACGCCGCGCTGCTCTCTGCAAGGAGACGCTTACATGACTATAGTACCCCCCGCCGTTAAACCGGCGCGACCGTTCTTTTCTTCCGGTCCCTGCGTGAAACCGCCAGGCTGGAGCCCCGAAAAACTTAAAACCGAATCGCTTGGTCGTTCGCATCGCGCGAAAATCGGCAAGTCACGCCTGCAATTGGCTATCGATTTGATGCGCGAAGTGCTTCAGGTACCCGATACCCATCGCATTGGCATTGTCCCCGGTTCCGACACCGGCGCGATTGAAATGGCGATGTGGACCATGCTGGGCGCGCGCCCCGTCACGATGATGGCGTGGGAAAGCTTTGGCGAAGGCTGGGTCACCGATGTGAACAAGCAATTGAAGCTGAACGCCCATGTCATGAACGCGCCTTATGGCGAAATTCCGGATTTGAGCGCGGTCGATTTCACCCATGACGTGGTCTTCACATGGAATGGCACGACATCTGGCGCGCGTGTTCCCAATGGCGACTGGATCGCCGATGACCGGGAAGGCCTGACCTTCAACGATGCAACCTCGGCCGTATTTGCCTATGATATGCCTTGGGATAAGCTCGATGTGACAACTTTTAGCTGGCAGAAGGTGTTGGGCGGCGAAGGCGCGCATGGCGTGCTCATTCTCGGCCCTCGTGCCGTAGAGCGGTTGGAAAGCTACACCCCATCTTGGCCGCTGCCGAAAGTATTCCGCTTGATGTCGAAAGGCGCGCTTGCCGAAGGTATCTTCAAGGGTGAAACGATCAATACGCCATCGATGCTTGCCGTCGAGGACGTGATCTTTGCGCTGGAATGGGCAAAGACCGTTGGCGGATTGCAGGGCCTGATGGCGCGCAGCAACGCCAATGCAGCGGCGCTGGACGACATTGTTGCGGCAAGTGATTATCTTGGGTTTCTTGCAACTGACCCTGCTATCCGGTCGAAAACCTCCGTGTGCTTGACCGTCAAGGGTGCAGACGAAGCGATGATCAAGAAAATGGCGTCTTTGCTTGAGGCAGAGGATGCGGCTTATGACATCGCCGGATATCGTGACGCCCCGCCGGGCCTGCGCATCTGGTGCGGCGCGACCGTTGATACCGCCGATATCCAAGCGCTCGGGCCATGGCTCGATTGGGCTTACCACAGCGCCAAAGCATAACCCCGTCGCGCCAGCATAGGCTGGCGCCCATTACGCCTCTCGTTTGTAACCAACAGGCGAGATAGGCCCCAGCCTTGGCTGGGGCGACGACTCAAAAGGACAAAGCAATGACCAAACCACGCGTACTCATCTCCGATAAAATGGACCCCAACGCCGCCAAGATTTTCGCTGAACGCGGTTGTGATGTGGATGTCATCACCGACAAAACGCCCGATGAACTTGCCGCGATGATCGGCGATTATGATGGCCTGGCCATTCGGTCATCGACGAAGGTGACGAAACAGATATTGGACGCTGCAACAAACCTGAAGGTTATTGGCCGTGCTGGAATCGGCGTCGACAATGTCGATATACCTTATGCGTCGGCCAAGGGTGTTGTTGTCATGAACACGCCTTTCGGTAACTCGATCACAACTGCCGAACACGCCATCGCCTTGATGTTCGCGCTCGCGCGCCAATTGCCAGAGGCGAATGCGCAAACGCAAGCAGGCCACTGGCCGAAAAATGATTTCATGGGTGTTGAGGTTACCGGCAAGACGCTTGGCCTGATCGGCGCCGGGAACATCGGTTCCATCGTCGCAAGCCGCGCGCTTGGATTGCGGATGAAGGTCGTCGCCTTTGACCCGTTCCTCACCGCCGATCGCGCGATTGAAATGGGCGTTGAAAAGGCTGACCTTGATACCTTACTGGCCAAGGCAGACTTCATCACTTTGCACACGCCGCTGACCGACCAGACACGCAACGTCCTATCGCGAGAAAACCTTGCGAAGACCAAAAAGGGTGTCCGCATCATCAACTGTGCACGTGGCGGGTTGATCGACGAAGAGGCGCTGAAAGAGGCATTGGACAGCGGCCAAGTCGCCGGGGCAGCTTTGGACGTTTTTGCGACCGAGCCCGCGAAAGAATCGCCCCTGTTTGGTACGCTAAACTTCATTTGCACCCCGCATCTGGGTGCGTCGACCAATGAGGCGCAGGTCAATGTTGCGCTTCAGGTGGCAGAACAAATGGCGGATTATCTGGTCAATGGCGGCGTGACAAATGCGCTGAACATGCCAAGCCTGTCTGCTGAAGAAGCGCCGAAATTGAAGCCGTATACGACCCTTGCCCTAAAATTGGGTTCGCTGGTCGGCCAATTGGCGCATGACAATCTCGACAATATTGCGATTGAGGTTGAGGGCGCGGCGGCGGAACTGAATATCAAGCCGATTACGGCTGCGGTTCTTGCCGGTTTCATGCGGCGTTTTTCCGACGCGGTGAACATGGTCAATGCGCCGTTCTTAGCCAAAGAGCGTGGCTTTGACATTCGCGAAGTCCGCCATGACAAGGCTGGCGCCTATCACACATTGGTGCGTGTCACCGTCAACACGGCGCAAGGCCCGCGTTCGGTTGCAGGCACCTTGTTCGCCAACAGCGAAGCGCGGCTTGTCGAGATTTTCGGTATCAGCCTTGAGGCTGAGCTGGAAGGTAACATGCTCTACATCGTCAACGAAGATGCGCCCGGTTTCATCGGCCGCGTTGGCACGACCTTGGGTGAGGCCGGATTGAACATCGGTACATTCCATCTCGGCCGTCGCAGTGCGGGTGGCGAGGCAGTTTTGTTGCTATCAATGGACGCGGCGATTCCAGAAGCTGTCCTTAAACAGCTTGGCACGCTTCCCGGTGTGAAAACCGTGAAGGCGCTGAAGTTTTAAGCGGGGCTTCCCCGCGAGAAGTTTTCGCGTAAAGAGTGCGCATGAATATTCCACCTGATTTGCTGCCCGAAGGGTATCGCGACCGCCTTCCGCCCCAAGCGGAGGTTGCGGCGCGGGTATCGCGGGCGATGATCGACGTGCTGACAAGCTATGGCTATGCGCG
>JAIOYN010000045.1 GCA_021741065.1 Sphingomonadaceae bacterium
GACGGACAAGGCTGTAACCAAGGACGTTCTGGAAGCAGCGATTGAAGCGGAACCGGATGCAAAGCCTGCCGCCAAGAAAAAGGCGCCTGCAAAAAAGGCTGCCGCAGAGGGCGAAGCGCCTGCCAAGGAAGCCAAGCCAGCGGCAAAGAAGGCTGCCCCTAGAAAGGATGCTGAGCCCGCGCCTGCGAAAAAGGCACCGGCCAAAAAGGCTGCGCCTAAGAAATAATCGCTGCGATATACATACAAACAAAAAGGGGGATGCGATGCGTCTCCCTTTTTTTTATCTAAAAGGGCGATAGCAGTCGTTGCCAGCAGACGCGTGAGGCGGCCGTTTGTGTATGTTGGATATATTTGCGGCCGCAATTGTAAGTATCTATTAATGCTCTAGAAATAGAAAAATAATAGAATTTTTGGATTGCTGGGCCGCCGTTCCTGCCTCGGAGCCAAAATTCATCGCCAAACTAAACCGTTTTCGTGCTTGAAACTTTGCTTGCCCACGCCGATGTAGGCGGAGACGCATAAACATAAATTCTTAGAGGTATTTCATGCACGTTCCTTTTGATCCCGTCCAAGCACTTGTTCCTGTCGTTATTGAGCAATCGAACCGTGGGGAGCGTAGCTGGGATATTTTTTCGCGGCTTTTGCGCGAGCGGATCATTTTCGTGACGGGCGAAGTGGAGGACAATATGGCCTCTGTCATCACCGCGCAGCTCTTGTTTCTCGAATCGGACAATCCGAAGAGAGACATTTGGATGTACATTAACTCGCCAGGTGGAGTGGTCACTGCGGGCATGGCGATCCACGACACGATGCAATATATCCGTCCTAAAGTCGGCACTGTTTGCATCGGGCAGGCGGCGTCTATGGGCAGTTTTCTGCTTGCGGCGGGCGAACCGGGCATGCGCGTCGCTTTGACCAATTCGCGTATCATGGTGCACCAGCCTTCCGGTGGTGCACGCGGTATGGCATCGGATATCCAGATTCAGGCAAATGAAATCTTACGTATTCGCAAGCGTATGAACGATCTTTATGCCAAATATACTGGCAAGCCATTGAAGGATATCGAAAAGGCGATGGACCGTGATACCTTCTTGGAGGCAGAAGAAGCAAAGGCATTTGGCCTTGTGGATGAGGTATTCGATAAGCGTCCGGCGAATGCTGAAGCCGACGCAGGCTGACTTTTTGGTCGATAGTTTTCGTAGATTTGCCGTGATGGCATAGTCCTTATTGGGCTATTGCCAAATCGGAAGGCATCTTTAGGATGTCGATTTAATAAGGTGGGTTTGAAATTGGCGTGCAAGCAGGACATATTATGACGAAGTTGAGCGGTTCAGATACAAAAAGCACGCTTTATTGCTCCTTCTGCGGAAAATCGCAGCATGAAGTGCGCAAGCTAATCGCTGGCCCCACGGTTTTCATCTGTGATGAATGTGTGGAACTTTGCAATGATATCATTCGCGAAGAGACAAAAGGCGCGTTGAACGGCCGTAAAGAGGGCGAAGTGCCAACGCCCCAGGAAATCTGCGAAGTATTGGACGACTATGTCATTGGTCAGCCGCAGGCAAAGCGCGTGTTATCGGTTGCCGTGCACAACCATTACAAACGGTTGAACCATGGCGCAAAGGGTGCAGATGTTGAGCTTGCGAAGTCCAACATCCTGCTCGTCGGCCCCACGGGTTGCGGTAAGACATTGTTGGCTCAGACACTCGCCAAGACGTTTGACGTGCCGTTCACCATGGCAGACGCGACGACATTGACGGAGGCCGGCTATGTCGGCGAAGATGTCGAGAATATCATCCTCAAGCTGCTGCAGGCATCCGACTATAATGTCGAAAAGGCGCAACGCGGCATCGTGTATATCGACGAAATCGACAAGATCAGCCGCAAGGCCGAAAACCCCTCCATCACCCGCGACGTGAGCGGGGAGGGCGTGCAGCAGGCGTTGCTGAAGCTCATGGAAGGCACAACGGCCAGTGTTCCGCCACAGGGCGGTCGCAAACATCCGCAGCAGGAGTTTCTGCAGGTGGATACGACGAACATACTGTTTATCTGCGGTGGTGCATTTGCTGGGCTTGAAAAGATCATTTCAAACCGCCTTGAGGGCAAGTCGATTGGCTTTGGCGCGCATGTCGCCGACCCGGACGAGCGCCGCACGGGTGAAATCCTCAAGCAGATCGAGCCTGAAGATCTTTTGAAGTTCGGTCTTATCCCGGAATTCGTTGGACGCTTGCCGGTAACCGCGACACTGGAAGATCTCGATATCGCGGCTTTGGTGAAAATCCTGTCGGAGCCAAAGAACGCGCTGGTGAAGCAATATCGCAAGCTGTTTGAGATGGAAGAGGTTGGCCTCAGCTTCACCGATGACGCGTTGGAAGCCGTTGCTAAAAAGGCGATTGAACGCAAAACTGGTGCGCGCGGTCTACGGTCCATTCTTGAGGCGATTTTGCTCGATACCATGTTCGACTTGCCGAGCTATGACGGCGTCGACGAGGTTGTGGTCGACAAGGATGTGGTTGAAGGTCGTAAGACCCCCGTTTTGGTATATGCCAAATCGGCCAAGGCGAGCAAAGAAGACGCCGCTTAATCCACCCAAGGTTACTGTGGCAAAGCTGCCACATTTGCCGTTAAAATAGACAAAAATGCTGCTGTGCACAATTTGGCACAACGCTAAACTATGCTTGTGCCTCACTCCCGGCTAAAGGCGCTCAATCTGCGGGTCTGACTGTCATTTTACTGACATTTACCAGTCCCAAGGGGAAGGCAAGGTCTATTTCGGTCGCGTGATTCGCACTTTTTGTGCGGGGAACGCAGAATTGTCAGAGCCAGTTTCTTTGAAGGGGTGTATCCATGCAAGTTCGTTTTTATTTGGCCGCTAGCGCCGCAGCGTTGTCGGTAGCTACAGTTTTCGCAACGCCTGCCTTTGCGCAGGAGACCACTGCATCTGTTCGGGGTTCAGTTGAAAGCAACACCGGTCCGGTTGCCGGCGCAACGGTAACGATAGTGCACGAACCATCAGGCACGACATCGACCAGCACGACCGATAGCGCAGGCAATTTCAGCGCAAGTGGCTTACGTATTGGCGGCCCATTCACCGTCAGCGTTGAAGCTGCTGGATATGAAGGCGCTCAGGTAACTGATCTCAACTTGAACGCAGGCCAAAGCTTCCGTCTTCCAGTGGTTCTGCAAGCGCAGCAAGAAATCGTCGTGACGGCGTCTGCATTGCGCGGCGCCATCGACACTTCGACCGGACCGATTACCGCACTTAACCGTGAAGACATTGAAGGTGTAGCGTCGATCAATCGTGACGTTCGTGATCTTGCGCGACGCGACCCATTCGCGACAATTGATCTTACAAACAGCCGTACGATTGAAATCGCGGGTAATAACGGTCGCTTGAACCGTTTTTCGGTGGACGGGGTTGGATTCGGTGATGATTTTGGCCTTAACAATGGCGGCTTGCCTACCAATCGTGGTCCTGTGCCGCTTGATGCGATTGAGCAATTCTCGGTAAAGGTCGCGCCCTTTGACATTACTGAGGGCAATTTTCAGGGTGGTTCTATTAATGTCGTATTGCGCTCGGGCGGCAACAAGTTCCGTGGCGGCGCCTTTTATACGCATACGGACGATAGCCTAACTGGCGATAATACGCGCGGCGTTGATGTTAACTTATCGCTTAAGTCAAAACAGTATGGCGGTATCCTTTCTGGCCCGATCGTCAAGGATAAGCTTTACTTTATGGCGGCCTATGAGCGCACTGATGAATCGATACCCTTCGACAGTGGTCCTGCTGGTCAGGGCTTTGCAGCGCCAATTCCGGGCCTAACTCAGGCTCAAATTGACCAAGTAAGTTCAGTTGCGAAGTCTGTTTACAGCTACGATACGCTTGGCGTGATCCGCAATGCCGACGAAACCGATGAAAAATTGGCAGTGAAGTTAGACTGGAACGTGACCGACGACCACCGCGCCTCGGTTACTTATATCCGCAGCGTTGGCAACAACAGCTTCCAGCGCAACACCTCAACCAGTACCACCGGTCCAAGCATCGGCTTGTTTTCGACAGGCTATCAACTGACCGAAGAAGTTAACAGCGGCGTTGTTCAGCTAAATTCGAATTGGTCGGACCGTTTTTCGACAGAATTGCGCGCTCGCTATTCCGACTATAACCGGGGCCAAATTCCCTTTGGTGCGAAGACCATCGGCCAGATATCGGTTTGTGCGGATGCCACATCGGTGGGAAGCTTGACAGCCTGTACCACAGGTGTTCCGCGAATCCTCTTTGGCCCTGATCAATTCCGTCATTCCAACGAATTGAACACCGAAAACCTTGGCGTTGAATTCAAAGCAACTTTGGAGGCAGGCGATCATAGCTTTAAACTTTTGGCTGGCTATACTGATATCAGTACGTTCAACCTGTTCGTGCCCAACAGTCTTGGTGTGTATTATTTTGACTCGGTTGCCGATTTTCAGGCTCGTCGTGCGAACTCTTTAACGCTGCAAAATGCGGTCCCTAGTCTTAGCCCAGTCGATGCCGCTGCTAACTTCGCCGCGCAAACCTACACTTTCGGCATTCAAGACGATTGGCAGGTGACCGATGATTTGACAGTGACGATCGGCGCGCGTTATGACCTCATGGGAAGTGACGATCGTCCGGCGTTGAATACAAACTTTGTAACCCGCCATGGCTTTTCCAACCGCGAAACATTTGCAGGTAAGGGCGTACTCCAACCGCGCTTCGGTTTTGCTTGGAATGCAACCGAGCGTCTTATTGTCCGCGGCGGCGTGGGTGTTTTTGCCGGTGGTTCGCCGAACGTTTTTCTGTCGAACAGCTTCTCAAACACTGGGCAGCTTACCAACCAGATTAACATCCAACGCAACACGACCGCGAATGGATGTGACGTTCCAACCACGGTTGCTGGCGCAGCAACAATCTGTAACGACGCGTTGACAAACGTGGACTTTGGTAGCTTCGATTCCAGCGTAACCAATTTTCTAGCAACCAATACGGCCTCTTTGGCGGCTGCTCCTGTCAACGCAGTTGATCCGGATCTGAAACTTGCCAGCCAGCTTCGTACGACACTCTCCCTCGACTATGACGCTGATCTTGGTCCATTGGGTGACGGATGGTTGTTTGGTGCAAATATGCTTTATGGCAACATCCTCCAAGGTTACACCTTTACTGACATCCGTTCAGTTGCAATCGGAACGCTACCGGATGGCCGTCCACGGTTTAATATCCTGGCTGGAGAGACTGGTACCAATCAAGACCTAGTAATGACCAATGATAAACGTGGTCGTTCTGTTATTGGTGTGATCCGTTTGAACAAAAGCTGGGATTTTGGTCTCGACATCGGCGGCAGTTTCACCAAATCGGATGTGAAAGACGTTAACGCTATCACTTCGGCAACAGCCGGCTCGCTTTACGGCAACAACGCGTCGATTGGGAGCAATGGCGCATCCTACGGCCGCTCGATCTACGAAATAAGCGATCAATGGAAGTTTAATATTGGCTTTAAAACCCAATTGTTTGGCGACAATGATACGCGTTTCAACCTGTTTGGCGAGTATCGCTCGGGTCGCCCGTATAGCATAACGTTGATCGACGCAGTTTCAGGGCGGTCACCAGTGTTTGGCACGGTTGGTACAAGCGGAAACCCGTTGCTTTACGTCCCGACTGTTGGCGACACGCGCGTATCCTTTGGTTCTGCTGCGGACGAAACCAATTTCAACACCTTGGTTACACAGTTCGGCTTGGAGAAATTCCGCGGCAAGATTTTGCCTAAGAACAGCCAGACTTCACCCGATTTCTTCAAGATCGACTTAAATGTAAGCCAAGAGCTTCCATTATTCGTTGGTGGCGCCAAGATTAAGTTATTTGCAGACGTGGAAAACGTGCTGAACATTATCGATAGCGACTGGGGTGCTTTGCGTCAGGTTCCATTTGCCTACAACGCGGGTGTGGCCACTGTTCAATGTTTGTCTACGGCGACGCCAACGGGTACGACCCCTGGCACTGGCGTAGCTGCATCTTCTCCTACCGGTGCATGTGTTCAGTATCGTTATTCGGGCGTCCGCAACCCTAACGTGAACCTTGTGACACGTCAGTCGCTCTACGGCATCCGCGTTGGCGTGAAGGTTAGCTTCTAAGCCACCTCAAGCCGAACCGAAAAACAGGGCGGGGCTTCGGCTCCGCCCTTTTTTATGTGTAGATGCAAGCGTCCAGGCCGTCGCGTTTGACAACACGGATGCGCGCGGAGATGCTGTTGCCATAGCGGCGGGTAAAGCCGCCTGCGCCGTTGACCGGGCGCTTTTTAGGCAAGGGTAAGATGGCGGGCAAGCGCGCCGCCTCTATTCGTGACAAGTTCTTGGCCGATTTATTGTAATAACGCTGTGCGCCGGCCTCTGCGCCATAGGTACCGATGCCGGTCTCTGCGATATTTAGATACACTTCCATGATCCGGCGCTTGCCCCAAATTTTCTCAATCAGGAACGTGAAATATACCTCGGGCACTTTGCGCACATAACGCATCCAGCCCGATCCCTGCCATAGGAACACATTCTTCGCCGTTTGCTGGCTTATGGTCGAGCCACCACGCATACGGCCGCCCTCCATGTTGCGGGTCAGCGCCTTTTCGATAGCTTCGCGGTCAAAGCCGTCATGGCTGCAATATTTACCATCCTCGGCGGCGATAACAGCGCGCACAAGGTTCGGTGAAATGTCGGAAAGGGGCGTCCAATCGCGCTTGGCCCCATTACTGTCGAACAACATCGTCAATGTCGTTGGTACGGGGACTACGGCATAGACGGCCGTGAGCGCGACTGTGCCGCCAATGAAGTAGACGGCGCCCTTAAAGCTGGAACGCAATAAACGGGCGGAAAGCGAACGCTTGGTTTTTGTCATTGTCAAAAACTAGCGCAGTGCTTTCCGCCCGTCATCTATTTTTACAAATAGCTGCTGACCCGCTTTATCAAGCGAGAAGTAGCCGTTTCTCGCCAGCAATGCGTAACATTGCCTTTTGCAGTTTTTCAAACGCACGCACTTCGATCTGGCGCACACGCTCTCGGCTGACGCTATAGGTCTGGCTGAGCTCTTCCAATGTCTGCGGCTCTTCAATCAAGCGGCGCTGAGTCAAAATATGCTTCTCACGCTCATTCAAACTGCCCATAGCTTCGGAAAGCAGGGCATGGCGCATGTCGCCTTCTTGTGCGTCGGCAACGCGCTCGTCCTGCAACGGCGTGTCGTCGACCAACCAGTCTTGCCACTGGCCATCGCCATCTTCGCGCATGGGCACGTTGAGCGATGTATCGCCGCCCATCGCCATGCGGCGGTTCATATTGTTCACTTCTTCTTCGGAAACGCCGAGGTCGGTTGCGATTTTCTGCAACGCTTCCTGATTCAGGTCGCCGTCTTCAAAAGCTTGAAGATTGTTTTTCATCCGGCGTAGATTGAAGAAAAGCTTCTTCTGCGCGGCAGTGGTGCCGATTTTCACCAAGCTCCAGCTGCGCAGGATAAATTCCTGCATTGAGGCGCGGATCCACCACATCGCGTAAGTCGCAAGTCGGAAACCACGATCGGGGTCAAATTTCTTTACGCCCTGCATCAATCCGATATTTCCTTCGGAAATCAGCTCGGACACCGGCAGGCCGTAGCCGCGATAGCCCATTGCGATTTTCGATACGAGGCGGAGATGCGATGTAACCAGCTGTTCAGCTGCTTTGGTGTCGCCATGTTCTTGCAAGCGCTTGGCGAGCATATATTCTTGCTCGGGCTTGAGTATCGGAAATTTCCGAATTTCGCTTAGGTAACGATTAAGGCTCGCGTCCCCCCCAAGGGCAGGTATCGTAGCCGGAACATTCTTTTTAACAGACATGTTTTCCTCTTTCATTGTGCCTTCCTCCGGGCCTCATCAAGCACCCGATGGTCAAGCGTTCCCTTCGAAACTTTTATAACTGAAGCTTGCTTAACAGAAGCTGCATGTCTTCTGGTATACCGCATTCAAACCGTAAAGTTCCGCCGGTAATGGGATGAATAAACCCCAAAGAGGCGGCGTGCAATGCTTGGCGTTCGAATTTGGCTTGATTTGGACCAATTTTATAGTGGTTTTGTCGATTAGAATAGACGCTATCGCCTATCAGCGGATGGCCGATATGCGCCATGTGCACACGAACTTGATGGGTGCGCCCCGTTTCCAGCGTGCATTCGACCATCGCTGTTTTGGCGAAAGCCTCCACCATCCGGTAATGCGTGACCGCATGCCGACCCTTTGATTCGGGCAGCACCGCCATTTTCTTTCGGTTTGTGGTGGACCGGCCAATTTGTGTGCGGACGGTGCCTGCAGGTGGCGCGGGAATACCGCTTACAATCGCGATATATTTGCGTTCAATATCATGCGCGGCGAAAAGCTTTGCGAGCCCCTCATGCGCCGCATCGCTTTTGGCGACAACCAGAAGCCCCGACGTGTCCTTGTCAATGCGATGGACTATTCCGGGGCGTTGCACCCCGCCAATGCCGGATAGCTTGCCTTTGCAATGATGCAGCAGCGCGTTGACAAGGGTTCCGTCGCTATGGCCCGCCGCAGGATGCACGACGAGCCCGGCAGGCTTATTGACGATAATCAAATGATCATCTTCAAATACCACATCCAGCGCAATGTTCTGTGCCATTGCTTTGTCGGGTATTGGGGCAGGGACGTTAAGTTCAAATGCCTGTCCCGACATTTTCTTGCTGCCAGCGTCGCCAAAGACCTGACCATTGATACGCAGCGCGGCATCCGCGATCAAAGCCTGAATGCGTGCGCGCGAAAATTGGGGCAAGGCCGCGGCAAGCGCACTATCCAGCCGCCCGGCACCTAAAACGCCCGTAAATGTAGTATTTTCCCCCGACATCGCATAGACATGGGTGATGGCTTTGCATTTATCAAGCAGCGACTGGCGACAACTTCTACACTGGGCTGAAATGGCCGGGGACCATGAATGCTGTGGCATATTACGGGGGGAGGCAGATCGCGTCTCCGCTGTGGAACTGGCGCAGAATGTTGCGGCCGATCCTACAAGGCATTTTGAAATCGATCCGGCCGCATTGTTCTCAGCAGCTAAGGACGTGCGAAGTGGCGGAATTCCTGTGTTGGGTTTTTTCCATTCGCACCCCAATGGAATGGCCGAGCCATCACCAACCGACATCGCGCAAGCGGCGCCTGATAAGCATATTTGGCTGATCATTGCCGCTGGTGCGATCACCGCATGGCAGCCCGTGGTGGTAGGCGCTCAGGTGACCGGATTTACCCCCGTGGTATTAATGAAGGAGGGTTGAAACACCCGCCAAGTCGGTCCATGAGCGGCCCAACACGGCAGATTCTTTCAGGAATTTTTTGTAATGTCCGAGCCCCAAATCGATTTTGCTAGCTTGCTTTGCTCGCGTCTTTGCCATGACCTGTTAAGCCCCGTTGGCGCGATGAATAATGGCATTGAGCTCTTGGCGGATGAGCATGATCCTGAAATGCGGCAACGCTGTATGGATTTGTTGGCGGAGAGCGCAAAATCCGCCGCCGACAAATTGAAGTTTTTCCGTTTAGCCTTTGGTGCCGCTGGTGGATTTGGTGCGGACGTTGATCCAAACGATGCAAAATTGGTCATTGAGCCAATGGTGACCGCGAGTGGACGGACGGTCCTTGAGTGGGCCGTGCCGGCGCAGATGATGCCGAAACGGGCCGTGAAAATACTTTTGAATCTCGTTTTGTTGGCCAATGACGCCTTGGTGCGTGGCGGGACATTGTTCGTCGGCGCTGAGGCGCGCGCCGGTGAGCAGGAAATTGTTGTGCGGGCGAGCGGTCCCCAAATCCTCATGGATTCCGCTATTCGAGAGGCTCTGACGGGTCAGCTTGACCCCGTGGCTGTGGATACGCGGACAGCGGCGGCGTGGATGGCGCATAGGCTGGCAGTTCAGGATGGTGGCATATTGCAATTGGCAGAACCCGATGATGCACATTTGGTTATTGGTGCCGTTATCCGCATTTAAATTTAGAGAGGGCCGCGCATGCGGAACGCAGCGTAAAGAGTGTGCGGGCCTGATATTGCGCGTCGCCCCCGACTTACCTATGGTTCAGTTATGACAATGATCTGGAACCCATCACCCAATTTCGGCGAGCGCAGCCTGCCCATCAATATGCTCGTTCTGCACTATACTGGTATGCAGTCCGGCGCGGCGGCCATTGACTGGCTGGCGAACCCAGCATCCAAGGTTTCCGCGCATTATGTGGTCGATGAAGATGGGCAACTGGTGCATATGGTACGCGAAGAACAACGCGCCCAACATGCGGGATTATCCTATTGGCGCGGCGTAACCGATTGCAACAGCGCCAGCATTGGTATTGAGATCGTCAATCCGGGGCACGAATTTGGGTATCGCCCGTTTCCTGAGGCGCAAATGGACACCGTGACCCGATTGGTGGCGGAATTGGTCCGGACCTATGGGATTGAACCGCGCAATGTTGTTGGACACAGCGATGTTGCACCGGCCCGCAAAGAAGATCCGGGCGAGCTGTTCGATTGGGAACGGCTTGCTAAGCTGGGCCTTGCCATACAGCGCCCAAGTGCAAATCTAGTTGATCCTGGTTGGCCCGACGCTGCCTTTCTTTTAGCACTGGAACGTTATGGCTATGGCATAGCCGACGGCCGCGCCGCGACGGTTGCCTTCCAGCGTCGGTTCCGACCCGCAAACATCGACGGCGTAATCGATGGGGAGTGCCGCGCGATCCTGTTCAGCTTGCTCTTGGCGGTTGAGGGCAGTTCTGTTATCTGACGGGCGCCAGAGGGTCGGGCGACCGCCGCTTAGTGGGTAACTGCTAAGGGGAGGAAAGTCCGGGCTCCAGCGAGGAACGGTGCCGGATAACGTCCGGCGAAAGCAATTTTAGGGAAAGTGCCACAGAAAATAGTCCACCGCATTTCGATGCGGCCAGGTCGAAACGGTGCGGTAAGAGCGCACCGCGTTTCTGGTGACAGAAATGGCAAGGCAAACCCCACCGGGAGCAAAACCGAATAGGGGCGGCATATGGCATCCTCCTGCCAGTCGCCCGGGTTGGTTGCATGAGTGCCGCAGCAATGCGTCGCCTAGATGAATGGTCGCACATCCGCTTCGGTTTCCCGAAGCGGAGGACAGAACCCGGCTTACAGACCCTCTGGCTTTTTACCCCATGCGCGGTAGGCAAATAGCAATATGGCGATGAGTATCGCTTCGACAACCATAGGCGGTGCGACAGCTGCGCTAAATCCGTCGATTGCGATGCTGAGGAAGCGCCCAAACAATGTCGCCCCCAACAAAACCATAGCAGCGAGGATAGCACCTTGGTGCTGCCGCACTGCAGCAAATAGCGTCAGACCTGAGATCGCGAGGAACAGTCCGCCAACGTCTGCGCGCAAATTTGCACGACCAATATCACCAACGGCTTGCATGCCGCGCTCTACCGCTACCGCGTCAAGGTCAAACCAATGCTGACCAACGCCGAGCAACGAAACTAGACCGATGATGGCGACTAAAACTCTGGACAAGATTACCATAATTCCCCCTTAAATTGACGCGAACGTCAATGTTTACATATCGGCATCAATATGTTCTGTTTCATGACAAGCCAATTCTGGAGGGCTAAGTCAATGTCGATTGTGCAACGCGCCAAGAATATCATCTTGAAACCATCTGATGAATGGCATGTCATTGCGTCGGAACCCGCTACGATTGGGGGACTGTTCACGGGTTATGCACTGCCGTTGGCGCTGTTACCTTTGGTTTCTACCATATTGTTTACCGGGCTATTGGGTATTTCAGCCGCCGACATGATGGGACTTGGCAGTGCTATCCCAATGGACCTTATGACCATAACGGGCATGGCAGTCGTTGATTTAATTCTGTCACTTGCCATGCTGTTTGTGATGGCAGTTATCATTAAGCTGGTGTCGCCCAGCTTTAATGGCTCGTCGGACAAAGTGCAGGCCATGAAGTTGATGATCTACGCCGGTACCCCAAGTGCTGTCGTGGCGTTGGTGAGCTGGATACCCTATTTGGGGGCATTGCTGAGCTTTGCTGCGATTGTTTATGGCGTTTATCTGATTTATCTCGGCCTTCATCCGATACTCGGCGTTCCAAAGGAAAAAGTTGCCGGTTTTACGGTGGTCATCATACTCATCTATGTCGTTCTTGCGCTCGTCATATCTGGCATCGCTGCAGGGCTGCTATTTGCAACATTCTTCGGTAACCCGATGGGGAGTGGCGCGCTGTCCGGCGCATAAATTGCGTTTGCGCCGCTAGCAAAATGCGCATGCCGCCGCTAAGTCGGCGGCATGGTGCGAACGACACGACGAAATGACTGGGGTTTTCCTCGCTGGCGTGGCTACGGAAGTAGCAGCGAGGCACAGCAAGTGCGCCTGTGCGATCGATATGGCTGCAATAAGGCTGGAAACTGCCCGGCGCCAAAATCGCCTAACAATCCCGAACGCTGGATGTTCTGTGAAGAGCATGCGGGCGAGTATAATCGCGGTTATGACTATTTTGAGGGACTGACCAAGGAAGAAGCCAACGAGCGCGAGGCTAATGAACGCCGCGATTCTTCAGGCTATAAGGAATCCGCGCATTATGGTTGGGCAGGATCCGGCGACGGCAGCCGCAGTCGTGATGAAATGCATGCGCTTGATATTTTAGGTCTCGAAAGCGATTCCACTTTTGAGGATGCGAAAAAGGCGTGGCGCAAAATTGCCAAGGAAACGCATCCAGATGTGAACCCCGGCAATGCCGACGCGGCCAAGGCTTTTCAGGCAGGCCAAGCGGCGTATGACGTCCTGCGCGTCGCGGAAGAACGCCGCGAGTGGAAAGGCTAGCCTCTCTTGTGAAGCCTTATCTGCGGGCCTATAGGGCGCAGGTGAGTCTCGCTTCGTCGCCTCTACGGAAATTTGCCGCTATATTTATTCTGATGGCGCTGGCGATGCGTGTCATCATTCCGTCCGGCTATATGCCGTCATCGGAACGTGGTTTTGCGCTCACCATCTGCGCGGGCATGGATACTCAAACCGTCTGGATGGATAAATCGGGCAAGCTGCACAAGGAAGATCCATCAAAAGGCAAAGCGATTGAGCACCAACCTTGTGCTTTTGCTGGGGCAGCAATAACCGTGGATTTTCCTGCGACGGCTTTGCAAAATGCCATGGCACCTGTGGCGCTGGCGGCGCCTGTTTTTGCCAAGCGTGAAGTATCGGTTGGCGCTGGCTTAGCCGCGCCGCCACCGCCGGCCATCGGACCACCTTCTTAGTTCTAAACCAAAGGGCTGCTTGGCAGCCTATTTCTCGTTTAGATTTAGGAAAATATCATGAAACTTTTACCCATTTTGCGCGCCACTACGGCGTGCTTAGCGTTCATAGTTGCGCCTACCCACCAAGGCAGAGCGGTCAATCTCAAAACCGTATTTGGGAATTGATAGAATGGAAAACACATCATTCTCCCGCACAATCTGGCGCTGGCATTTTTATGCCTCTTTGTTCGTCATGCCACTTGTTCTCGTGCTAGCGACAACGGGCGCAATCTATTTGTTCAAGCCGCAGTTGGACCGTTGGGAGGAGCGCGCTTTTAGCAATCTTTCGACCCATAAGGCGGTGTCCCCCAATGCACAATTAGCCGCGGTCATGGATGCTCATCCGGGCGCGCAGTTTCACGGGTATCGGTTGCCCGCGCAG
>JAIOYN010000046.1 GCA_021741065.1 Sphingomonadaceae bacterium
GAGGCTGCCGGTGAGCAGGCTAGCACTGTCGGTGCCGACAAAGCCGCGGCTTGTAAAGGTCAGCGCTGGGATTGCGGTGCCATACACGATGCTCAACGCATCGGCGATGATCGCCAGCGTTGCCGGCGTGATGCTGCCGGTGATTTGGCTTGTGTCGAACCGGTATCCAAAAACGAGTTTGCCGCTGCTGTCTGTCGTGGTGATGACGAGGCCAGGGAATGAAATTGCATGGGTTCCAGCATCTGCACTGGCGAAGCTTCCGGTGACGTTGCTGACCGTGAACCGATCGTTGGCAAGAAGCCCATTGCCAACGAATGCAATAGGGCCGTTCGGAATTGCGGTTGAGCCGTCATAGGTTTTGGTAATGCCACCGGCGACCGACAAGGACAGCGAAGGCTGCAGACTATAAGCGAGCCCATTGCCGCTTGGCAGCATCGGCAGCGGCACACTTCCCAGCGCCTGCTCCTGACTTAGGCCATACACACGAAAATCGTGCAGTAACCCGCCGATGACATCCGGCGTGTCACCGCCGAAGGGATTGGTATTGCCACTCCCGATCAACCAGCGTGTTCCGGGTTTTAGCGGTGAAATATCGGTGGCAGAGTTAACGAACCGTCTCGCGCCGCCAATCTTTATGTCGCCGACGGTTGCGATTGTGGCGAGGGGGCCAAGTGTCAAAGTTTTGGCCGAATAGCTTTTAAATGTCGCTAGTCTGGACGATCCTCCGATCGCGGCGTTGAGGATGATATCGCTATCGCCTGTTATGGTGAGGCCGTGGTTGCCATTGATCGCCCCAAGCATCGTCAGGCGGCCCACCGCTTCAATTCGAGAATTTCCGGCCAGCGAAATTGGCTGCAAAATCTCGATGTCTTGTGGCGCGGCCAAGCGCAAGATCGTTTCACCATTGCCGTTGCTATCGCCCAAAGTCAGGAGGCCGTTTCCGAGGTTGCCGGTTGGGGCTACCATCAATGTCCCATCCCTGAAGGTGATTGCGCCCAAGCCAACATTATCGCCAAACAAGCCCAGCTGACCAATGCCTGACTTGGTCAGCGATGCCGCGACTATGGCGCCGTTGATCCTGCTTTCCCTGCCGAGTGTCCCAGCCAGCGTTAGATCAAGTTGACCCGTTTGGCCAAGATCGATGGATCCGACGTTCAGATCTGCAGCGTTTACCCTTAGATTGATGGGTGTGGATCCGCCTGCGCCGCGGCTGATGCCACCTGTTACGACAACGGAGCCCTTTGAAACGAGGGCACTATTGCCCCCAAGTTTGACGTTGCCATTGATAAGGATGGATGCAGCATTTCCAGCCTGAGCCGTTTCGCCGGTGTCGATAGTCCCGGCAAGTTTGACGCTGCCAGAGCCATTCTGATTGCTGTCGGATTGTAACGCGACGGACAGGCCTGATTGCGCCGTGATGTTAACTCCGCTTGCGATTACCACATCGCCGGTGGCGCCAAGCGACAATTTTGTAAGAGGGCCGGTGCTTTTGTTGTTGAACGCATAGATCGTCACATCTCCATCAACCGCTGTGGATGTGCCAGTTGTTGGGGTTGTACCAGTTGTTGCGGTTCCACCAGCTGTTGTAGTTCCACCAGTAGTTGTGGACGTTTGGTTCTGCGCGCGTAGCGTTACATTTGTTCCGCTATGGAGCCATGTTTCGACCTGAGATGCCAGAATTTTAGTATTGCCCTTCGGAACCATCGGAACCGAACTCAGCAACTGAAATGCGCCATTATTGTATTCGAATGACTTGTTGGCAAAACCTGCGAGCAGGCTTGTATCGAGCAGGCCTGTGGTGGCGTCTCGCGTGCCACGAAACAGCTCCGTGAACTCCGTGGGTCCTGTCCTAGTGACGCCCGCCGTTACAGAGTGATTTAGAATTTTGATGTCACCGTAGTTAAACTGAATTCGGCCATTTTGATCGAGAACAATTTCGAAACTATTACTGCTACTATTATAAAATTCTCTCGTGCCATAATATCCTAGGATAAAGCGTTTACTGCCGTCGGGGAGGACTATGGTCGTGTAATAGGGGTTGGTCAGATCGATGAGGTCATTCCACAACGCAAATACCGAGTTACGCGGCGCTCCGGCATCATCGAGTGGCAATCCGAAGCAGCAATAGGAAGGATTGTCGCTATTCAACGCAGATAAATTGCCAAATGTCAGGAAACCGTTCGATGAAACATCGACACTGTTATAATCTTGACCATTATAGTTGAAACTGAAGCCAAGGGGTACGTTAGCCGCAACTGTATCGTCGCCGAGAGACAGTGGCGTCATGCCGAGGACATCGATCGATGCCGAGGTTATGTTGATGTTACCGGCCAGACCGCTGGCGGCTTTAGCGCGGGCAGATGCCTCCATTCTTTGCTCGAGCCTGTAAGCCTGAATATCAATAGTTCCGCCGTCGCCGCCACTTGTCCCGCCATCGGCCTGCAAAATTCCCGAAATTCGCATCAGGGATTGCGAGTTGGCTAGGTCACCGCGCAGATTTATCTTGCCTCCGGTGCCATTGGTTCCGGCATTCGCCAGCAACTGCGCGCCTGATGCAATGTTAAGTTCCGTCCTGACATTTTGGTTGGGTGGCACGCTGTCAGTGGCTGACACGCTGTTAACCGGTAACACCAGATTTATAGTGCCGCCACTTTCGCCGCTAACATCTATCTTGCTGGCTGCGCCAATGTAGAGAGCATCAGCGACAAGGGTAATATTACCGCCATTTACACCGCCAGCACCGGTGGCATCGATAACACCGCCGACGGAGGTGTTGCCGGAGGAAGAGCTGTCGACAAATATCTGTCCTCTCGGGCCTGCATCGAGGGTTATCACGCCACCATTGTTGTTGACGGTCTGCGCCTGCACGATGCCATTGTTATTGATGACATTGCCTATAATGTCTACAGCGCTGCGGATCGTCATCAGGATCGTGCCGCCATCGGCTAAAATTCTACCACTATTTGAGACACTGTTTGAGAAATTGCTAACGGTGGCACTCGCCGGGTCGGCCACCAGGAATGACACCAGTCCATTACCGGCAAAGTCAATGGTAAAGTCTCGGCCTCCACCTAAGGCGACCTTGCCCAAACGGGCGCTTATGAGCGCTTCGTTGGTGGCACTGGAACTGATGTTCGCGACATTCCTGCCAGCAAGCACGGCATATCCCGATGGCACGTTGATCTGGCCATAATTGGTAATGGCCGCTTCGGTTGCGCCAGAAAAAACAAAACGCCCGGTGCTGTCCATGAAGGCGTCAGCATCGATAACAGCCGTGGTAGCAAGAAAGCCGGCGGCATTCACGCGGCCTGTGGCGCCTATGACTGTGCCATTGGGGTTGAGAAGCCAGACTTGGCCATTCGCATTTATAGTGCCGTCAATTTGGAACGCTGCGGACCCGCTGCTTCGGTTAAGCGTGATCGACTGGCTATCAGGTTGGACAAAGTTTAAGGTCTCGCCGGCTTGCAAAAGGATGCGTGACCAGTCGAGTACTGCTCGGCGGGTGGTCTGTGTAACCGTTCCACTGTTCCCGCTGCTAGCGAATGTGGCGCTTCCCCCTGCGACCGTGAACGGCACCTCCTGCGTATTGGAGGTTGCTGGCGTCCCCTGCGCATTGGCGGCGGCGAGGGCAGGCATGCCAACCGCTAAGGCCAGCGTCGCTCGAAAAGACAGCTGGCGGATAGTCTGACGGCCTGTTCTACCATGATGGGCGGATCGAATTTTTGCGCTGGTCATGACATCGTCTTTCAAAACTGCAAAATTGCGCTGAGCGTGAAGCGGCCGCCACCTTCGACGCCGTCCGTTAGCGCGCGGCGCGCTGACGAGAACCGCGTGTCGACCGACAACTGGCGCAATAGCGTGAACCGCGCTCCAATCCCGAGGGAGGAAATGGTCGCGCTTTGTTTGGGCGTTGCCTCATAAGCGAGCGCCGTGGTTCGCGCCCAGTCGGCGAATGCATAGACTTGGGCGCCCTCAATGAGGTTGGGCAACTGCGCGCTCGGAAGCGATACATGCAGTTCACCAATTACTCCAACGCCGCGCTCGCCGGTCACCGATGATGGATCATAGCCGCGCCCGATGCCGCTCCCGCCAAAGGAGATTTGCTCCCCCGAGAGCAGACGGCTGGTGGTATACTGGCCTTGCAATGTCATGCGCGCGCCGATCGGGCCACGGATTGGCTGATTGCGCTGGAATTGATAGGTCATCCGCAAAAAATGCGGATTGAACCCTAGAACCGACGGCAAGGGCGCGTCGGCATTGTTCGCATCTAACAGGTCAAGGCCATGGAATAGGTTAACGCCAAATGTCATGTCGCCAGCCAGCCAGCCTATCTGTCGCCATTGCAGGCCAAGGCTGGCAACCGTGCTCCGGTCGTCGTTAATCTCTGTGCCCAACGCCTTGACGAAGCTGCGGTTCACCGTCATCCCAGCATCAAGATAGATGGAGTTAGCTCGGGACCGAAGCAATGGTACGCGCAAGCTTGCGCTCAGCGAGCCCGATATACTTTGTACATCAAGATCACGAATTGGCCCGCCCGGTGCGGCGTGGGCTACAAGCGCGCCGATGCTGCCCACCACACCATTAATGTCAAGCGGTGTTGCATATCGCCCGCTTAATGCTTGCAGTTCTCTAAAACCTTCCCCGGACATTGCCAGCGACAGGTCAAGCGCCCCGGGCCTGCCAAAGGGCTGAATCATTGTTGTGCCAAGCGAATAATTGATTGGCCCCACGACGTCGGCACCTGAATTATCGACCGCGGCAAAGGCAGTTCTTGGCGGCCTGACGGTTGTGAGCAAGATATCGCTACTGCCCAGTGCGCCCCCGGGACGCAGCACGCTTGTCACGGCCATGCCTGGTATATCATTTAGCAAGAGCAGCCTTTGCTCAAGATCAAGGAAGCGCACCGGGCGCTGGTCAAGCACTGGGGTGATCATTGCCTGGGTCAGCTTCCGGCTGGGATCATTAGGTGCTTGGACAAAAGCGTTGGCTAAGAACCCTTCGACTACCTGTACTTCAAGGGTGCCGTCGCGCACCTCTTGCGGAGCGATGAAAACGCGGGTCAGAAAAAAGCCGTCGGCGCGATAGAGATTTTCAAGTTTATTCGCGGCCTCACGTAGGTCGCTCAAAACGATTTTCTGGCCTTCAAGCGCGGCAAAAATTGCGCGCCAGCGCTCTTCCGGGAAATGCGTCGCACCAGTTACCTTGATGCGGGATATCGAAAACTCGATTTCATCCACTGCTCTTGGAACGCTTGCCTTTTCAGGGTTCTGAATGCGCAATTGCAAGGGCGTGTCTGGGAGAGGCAGCGGTTGGACCCGCTGGCGCGAAATATCCGCCTGTGGCGGTGGCCGAGTGATTTGGGCGGAAACAGGCGTAGCGTGCATCGCCATCAAGGACGGTGCAACGTATAATACAGGCATAACATATGCCAAAGCTCGGAGTTTATTTGTCATCCATCACCACACGTGAGGAAAGCAGCCCGTTTGCAATCCGATCCTGATGGAAACGGATGACGGGGTCTTCCGGAAAATCCTTGGAAAGGGTCGCCAGACAATCGACAGCATCTGGATCGCTGGCTTCAAGCAAGGCATAGGCCCGGCGATAACCTGCAATCAACTCTGGCGCATCGGTAGCGGCTACAGGGGTATATAGGCGCGTTGCCTGCACCTTGCCTTTAAGTACAATGTCGCCAATCGGTCGGAATTCGAGATCGGGGCATTGGTCGACGACCTGTTGAGTGCAACAGATGCGCGTGCCGAAATATTTATTGACGCCTTCAGTCCGCGCGGCGGTGTTTACCGTGTCGCCTAGCGCGGTGAAATCCATGCGCGATTGCGAGCCAAAGTTACCGATGATGGACAGGCCGCTATGGACACCGATGCGGGTGACACCAAGAGGGATATCTCGGGCGTTGCAGTCCTTTCGGAAGGCCTCGGCATAAGCATCCAGTTCAAGTGCGCAACGAATTCCTCGCGCGGCATGGTCGGCCTGCGGTATCGGAGCATTGAAGATCGCCATAATGGCATCGCCGATGAATTTGTCGATTGTGCCGGAATGTTTCAGGATGATCTCGCAAGCGCCGTCGAGATATCTGTTTAAAACTTCAGAGAGTTCTTCGGCCTGCAATTTTTCAGACAATGTGGTGAATCCGGCGATATCGGTGAAGATGAACGTTGCGTCCCGCTTGGAACCCGACACTTGCACCGCGCTCGGATCTGCGATCAACTGGTCGACCACTGCCGGCGAGACATAGCGTGAAAATGTGCTCTGAATAAATTCGCGCTGCTTGCGTTCGCCGCGTCCAATAATGAGGTCCATCATCCACAAAGCGAGGAATAGCGACAGCGTCGGTCCGAACAGCGGCAACATTGGCAGGCCTTTGCCAAAGCCCAAAATTGCGCCGACCCAATATATAATGGTGATGACGACGCTGATACCGACATTGAAGACGATACCCATTCGCAACAGGCTTAATCCGGTACCAATTATGGCGAAAAGCGCCAATAGGCCAATGGTCCATGACTCAGGTACCGTGGGCGGACTCCGTCCTTCTAAAATCTGTGTGATGCCGTGGGCCTGAACCATAACGCCTGGCATGTTGCCCCGATCGCCATCGTCAATTATGGATAGCGGGGTACGGTGGCGATCTGTGATCGACAGCACTGCGCCGATTAACACGATTTTACCCTTGATCAGTTCAGGCGGCAAAAACGGCAGATAAGTAGCCGAAAAAGTTGGGAAAGGCGTGTTTTCGGCATCTGGCTGCGCACGCCAAGCGATGTCGACTGGAACCAGAGGCGCTTTTGCACCGCCCATACCGGCCAATTTTCTCACAAACCCAGCTGGATGCTGAGGGGTGTCAACGCGCTGGCCATTAATGACAGTGCCGCCGGGGTTGATGCGGCGGACCAGCCCGTCAAAGGGATCGGTCAGCAGGTTTGCCTCGGCACGCTTATCTTGCGGAATAAACGCCTCCATATAGGCAAGCTGATCAGCGTTGACGACATTAGGGGCCGAACTGAAGCTGAATACCAGCGGCGTGCTTGTGGCGCGGATGACCTTGCGAAGTCGTTCATCCTTTGCGGGTTCGGTCGGTTGATCGACGATGATGTCTACCCCGATGGCAGCTGCGCCCTTGTCTTCAAGTTGTTCGATCAAATCGGCAACAAGGCCCCGATCAACGGGCGATCGATACGAAAATGCGGCCAGCGTCGCCTCGTCGATGGCGATGACTACTACATCCGAAGATGGCGGCATCGCTGGCTGCATCGCTGCGACACGAATATCAGCGAGCTTTGTTTCCAGATTTGCCAGCGGCGCGATGAATTTGACGCTGCTGCCGCTGAGAAACGCGGCGACAAATGCAATTACGATCGCGACCAAGACCTGCCGAGTTGCGCGGCTCATTTTTGTAATGCCCCGGTCTGTGGCTCGCCATCGCCCAGCGACGTTGCGCTATCGGCAAGATCTTTGCCAATAGCCATCAGATATGAATCAGCTTGCTGAACGCAAGCCTTTTCCAGCATCCAGGCGCTGATCACCAGAGGATCGTCGATATCACGCGGTATCATGTTGATACGGAGGGGATATTCCTGGCCGCCGGCACGGACTATGAAGGTTTTTAAATCGTCAAGCCCAACAATATCTGGGGGCGTCATGCGATCTGCAGATGCCTTCCATACATAATCGGCGCGCCATGAGCGATCAACGGGAAATACTGAAAAGGCCTGTTCGGTAAGGCTCTCCGGACGCCACCATACCGGCTTTTCGCCTTCTTTTATGCAACGGTCGCCGCCGCGCGAGATGTCGATAAGCCAAGGCTCTGGCAATGGCGCGGCACTCGCTCCGGACCGAACTGCCCCGACGGAGCTGGCACGGTCGTTGCGGGTGGCGATGAGTGCAGCCAAAGCCGTGCGTGGGTTCTGAACCGATCCAGCGTTTCGGACTGCTGGACCAGAATAGGGGCCACGCAATGTGGACATCCGGCCATCCGGCGCGACTAGAACTATCTTTTCGCCCTCGACGAGCTTAACCGATCGCGCGCTATCGATGCGCATCCCGGGCTTTAGGCCGCCACCGCGCGCTTCAACGACGATCATCGGCGTTGCAAGGGCGGGCCAGGCAAGGACGAGCGCAAGCCCCACAGCGAGCGCCTTGCAATTCATGCCGCCACTCTCTCGTTAAGCGGAGATGATGCACCATCGCCGATCAACACAAAGGCCGCCCAGAAGAAGGGGTGAGCCGTTGCCGGATTTGCTATTGCCTTAAGTTGCGCTTGAGCAAGGGCTTTATCTATCGAAAGCTCTGGGTTGGCTCCGACAGTCTTAAAGACATCGATCATCAAACGCGCAGTCGCCGCCGATGGCACCTGCCAATGACTGACTAACAAACTGCGGGCGCCGGCATGGAAAAAGGCTTCGGCTAGCCCCGACAGGGTCTCGCCGCCAAGTTTTCCGCCGCCGTCCGAGGCGGTATTGCAGGCTGACAGCACTACGAGGTCGGCGCGAAGTTCCAGTGCGGCGATTTCGCTGGCGTCAAGCAAGCCATCAGTTGAACGCGTTGTAGCAATTGTATCAGGTGGTGTGAGCACAAGCCCCGGTTCGGATTCACACTTCAATTCGCCAGGCAACACACCATGGGTGGCGAAATACAAAATGCGATAGTCGGAAAGGGACTTGCTGCGCAGATTGGCTTCGGTAGCATTCTCAGCGAGCATAAATTCTGCGTCAGGTGCTTTTAGGGCTGCCGCTACTGCTGCAACCTCGCTAGCGGTTTCGGGCAATGATGTCAGCATGCGAAGTGTTTCGGGTGACGCAGGGGCATCCTTGCGGCAGCTGCTTAACAGGCCGGCAAACCCTGCACGTGTCGCCTTTGAACCTATTGGCCCCTTACTTGGCGGGGGAGCGAGCAGCGGGTTGGCTACAGCTAGCAGAAGGTTGCGTGGCTTGCCGACAAGCCGCGTGGAGCGGAGTGCGATGAAGCTGGAGATTGAAGGGCTGTTGGTGATAGCATATTGGCGGGAAAGCCAAGCCGCGTTGCTATAGTTTTTGCTTTTTGCTGGCTCAGTGACAAGTAGACCGAATGGCAGGCTCGCCAGCGCACCCGATGGCACGATAATCAGACGCTGTATTCCGCCAAGCTTGGAGACGATCGGACCAAGCAATTGGGAAAAGAGTTGATGCGCGGTATCAAGGTCGAAATCAGCAACCGATCTTCCCTCTATTTCAAGGCCGCGGCGCAAGCTTTTTACACTTGCGGCGATATCGGCTGCGCCAGCAGACACTTCCGCTACGATCGTTCCATCGCGCCTGATGAGCTGCACAAAAGATTTTTCCCTGCCCAGCAGGAAGGTAATGACCGCTTCATTGTCTTCCAGCCGGGAGCGAACATCGTCAATCCGTGGCAAATTTTCTTCTTTTAGAGCTTGATAGTCGGGAAATCGCGTAGCGATTTCTGCGCGCGTTGCTGCAATGCGGGGCGCTTGGCTGGCGATCTGCGCAATGAGCGCGTCTTCTGTTTCGGGATTACGGTCATCGGCTGCAAGCGCCTGCTGCTGGGCCAGTTCGCTTTGAAACCGGGCCATCTCACGATTATAGTCCTCGACGCGCCGCAATAAGGCTGACAATTCGGCGGAGCCTGACGAGAGCCGCATGGCCGTTAAAGCAACTGTGCGGTCGCGGCCTGGCTTGCGGGCAAGTTGAAAGGCGTCAAAAACTTCGGTAAACAAACCCTGACGTTGCTTTTCGTCGGCAATATCTGCGCTATAATTGACGACTGCCGCTGCCAGCGGCATCAAGTCTTCATCGGTGAACGGTAAACTGTCGCGCGGCAGACCGCGGGCGAGGGTAAGCGCTTCCCGATAAGCGATGATGGCGTTTGTATTCATGTTCTCTGCTTGGTAGGCGCGCGCCAGCGCCGTGCGCAATCGCAGGGTGCCGGCGCCTTCACCAAACGCATCCTTGCGGATCCTGATAGCAGTGTTGAAGTAAGTTTCGGCGGCTGCCAGTCGACCATCTGACAGGCTGGTTTCGCCAAGCACACCCATTATATCAGCGCGCCACCAAACCGGCGTTGCAGGCGCGGTTGCCAGCGCCAGTAACGCCTGGCTTGCAAGCACATTAGCGCTGGTTGTGTCACCGCTGCGCATCAACACAAAGGCCTCTAGGTTCAAGGCCATGGCCATTTCCCCTCGAGCCAAGGCTGTATCGTCGGTAACAGGGCGCACGTCGGATATTGCGCGCCACTGCGCGACTGCATCGCTGGCTTCCGAACGGGCCGCGATATAATCGCCGCGCAACGCTGATATGTTGGCCCTATACGTTGCAAGGCGGGCTCGCTCGGCGGGGCTTGGCGACCGTTCTATGATCGGGGCTGCGCGGCGCAGCAGGCCATCTGACTCGTCAAATCGACCAAGGTTTGCAACTATTATCGCCATATCGAGAAAAAGCGCGTTGGTTACAACGTCATCTTCGCCAAAAATGCGAATTTGAACATCAAGCGCCCTGCGCAAGCCCTGTTCGGCTTCGGCATAAGCAAAGCGGCTGTTTGCAAGCCTGGCATCCGACCACAGCTCACTAATCAATGCCTGGTCGACTTCGCTTCCGATGACTATCGGGGCCGACCACAGAGCTCGGACTTCTGCGGCTAGAAGGGTTCGGTTTGCATCATACTGCAGGCCGAGTGCTGCCAATAGGGCCGGATAAGCTGACGCAGGACCTTGAACGATGTTCAGCGTTCCGCCGCTGATCTGCGCGAGCAATAAGATCGGCCAACCATCAGTTGAACTTCTGCACGGCAGGGCGAGAACAAATATACCGTCACGCGGCAAATATCGCTCTGCTTCGCAGTTCAATTGGGTATTGAGCAGCAGTTCACTCTTTGCTGCGTTGAAGGCGCGCTCGAGCCGTTGCCTGCCGGTATCTGTGCTATTCTCGGGAAACAAAAGGCGCGCAAACCTGCCGACTGCCAACCCACCACATAGTAACTGCCGGTCATCGACAAACACACTGCTGGGCGACTGTTGAGCCACTCCCTTAAGTTCGCATTTTTCTCCCGATAGCGTTTCTAGGCCAGCCGCTTCATTTGCGGCTAGCGCAGCAGAATTTGCGCATACAATTAAGATCGCCGAAAGAAATATTCGCCAAAATATAAATATTTCACTCTCAAGCAATCGTTAAAGCATCCGCCTCAACGCGTGGACTACTGCATCTATCCTTTTTACTGAGCCGTGCCTCGCGTGTAAAGCGAAGTTTAAATCGGCATCATTCCTCGCAAACAAATGGCTTCGATTGACCAACTGGCGATGTCATCGCCAACGGCGTCAGCAGCGAGGGCAGGAAAATCTCTCCCAGTCTAGTTGCTGCGAACACTTCGACCTATGGTGCAATAGCTAAATGTCAGGCGCAAAGCCAAAGGGCGTTAACGCTTTCTGCTGAACTTAAGTGCCCGGAACACCCAGTGTTTGCGCTGCTTCCATTAGCCTTTTTTGCGATCCTGGATTTGCCGCCACCGACTTTGTCAGTGCCGCCTTTGCCTTCGCCGTTTCGCCCAATGTCATGCGGCTACGCATCAGCATGATCCAACCGTCTACGTTTTTTGGATTTTTCGCAAGCTTGGTCTCCAGCCCCTCGACCATGGACGTTACCATTTGCTGTTGTTGGCCAGGTGGCAGCTTGGCGGCCTTCGCCATGTCCGCTTTACTGGGTCCAGGTATCGGGGCTGCTGCAATGCTTTTTAGGGTTGCGGATAAGTCGCCCGTCCGTTTTTCTTGAGCGCTTGCTAAGCTTTTTGTAACATCAATCTTGTTGATTTTCCCAACTTGCTCGATCGTGCGAATCAGGTCAGTCTCCCAAGGCGCGTCCTTCGGGGTGTCCTTCAATAACGCCAGCCAATCATTGATTGCGCCCGTATGATCGCCATCCAAATCTTTACTGACGGCCAGAAAATAGCGAGATCGCGGATCTTTTGGGTCAAGTATTATCGCTTTATCAAATGCGGCTTTGGCTGCTTTTGGCATCGGGTCGCTCTCGTCGGCCATCACCAAGGACTCGCCAAGCGAGGACCAATACACTGCGCGAGCCGGTTCAAGTTTTGTGGCCTTACCATAAGCATTGGCCGAATCCAGATATCTACCATTTTCGAAGTAAGACCATCCGAGCAACTGCCATGCTTCCACATCTGCCGGATCTTTGCGCGTTCTTTCTTCAAGCGCCGCTATCACAGCTTCTGGTCCAGCGGCGTTAGCGCTAATGTCCTTAAGCGCCGAGGCGGTAGTGGGGCTGTCTTCACTGCCCAAGTTGCGTGATACCCCAATTATAATGGCAATCACAAACACGGCAAGCGCGCCGAAAAGGAGCAATCTTGGAATTTTTGATACTTCAGCTGTGTCAGTCATGGGGATCTCGGTTAAAATAACAAAAAAGAGTGTAGCACAATCTGTAAGAGTTGGTAAAGCGTGGTAACATGTCGGGGGTCAAAAGTCAGGTTGGTCATTCTTGCCATCTTGCGCCCGGATTTTTCGGTTTGATCGCAATGTGGGAATGAGGGCATGTCAACAAAGTATCGCGTTGCAATCATTGGGTCGGGCCCCGCTGGACTGAGTGCTGCATCGCGCGCGGCGGTCTTAGGTCTGACCCATGTGTTGCTTGAAAAAACCGATCACCTGTCCGACACGATATATAAGTATCAAAAGGGCAAGCATGTCATGGCGACGCCCAGCCAACTGATCCTGCGGTCCGATGTGGATTTTGGTGCTGGAAAGCGTGAATTTATATTAGATACTTGGGACAGCCAAACCGGCGACCACAAGGTAAACGTCCGGTACCATTCAGAGGTCAAAGCGATCGAAGGAGAGCGGGGCAGCTTCAATTTGCAGTTGACCGATGGTGCCGTCATCGAAGCGGAAACCGTCATCCTTGCCATTGGGACGCAGGGGAACCCAAACTTAATGCGTTGCGATGGCGGCGGTTTACCGCATATTCAATACACACTTGATGATCCCGGCGCGTACATAGACGAACATATCGCCGTGATCGGCGCGGGTGACGCAGGTATAGAGAATGCCCTGGGTCTTGCGGCGGATCCTGAACAGCGCAACACGGTGACGATTGTAAACCGGAACGCAGAATTCACCACCGCCAAAGATGCCAATATCAAAGCCTTGCTCGCTGCGCGCGATTCCGGTCGGGTGATTGTGCGGACGGGAACAACGCCCACTCTGGTTGAGCCTGGGTTTATAACATATGATACACCAGACGGCGAAGCAAAGGTCAAATGCGACCGAGTTATTGCGCGTATGGGGTCAGCGCCGCCGCGTAAATGCATTGAGAGCTGCGGGGTGGAGTTTACCAGCGAAGATCGGGTTGCG
>JAIOYN010000047.1 GCA_021741065.1 Sphingomonadaceae bacterium
GAACATATCCGGGCAGATCGGAGTTTATGGCGGTTTCAAGAACGCCAGCGATGATTGCGCCCTGCGGCACTATATAGCCGGTATTGGCGATCCGTACTGCGCGTGCCGGCGCGTTTTCACCAGCTGCAACGCGGTCGGAAAATCTATCTTCTGCGCTCAAGTCTTCGTTTTTTACACCTGCGAGACCGGGTGTGGGCGGCACCAGGGCGACGCCACCTTTTGTGGCATCCACGACGATGCCTGGCGATTGAAGGCGGTTCGGGCCAACCGCTACCGGTCCAACGATGCCCAATGCTGTGCCGCTTGGGTTATTAACAGGTGGCGGGACGAGGACTGGCGGCGGCAATTCCGGTGGCCCAGGACGCAAAGTTGCTGGCGGCACAAGACCGCCTGCAGGAATGGCCTGTACCGACGCCGCGGCGGCCGGCTTTGCTGCAATTTGGTTTGCGGCATTCCGGCTGTTGGCCAAGCTGCTAAAGGTTAATATGGCAAGCAAGCCGATGCCCAGCACGCCCAATTTCATTCCCGGCGATAGGCCATTTGGCATGGCCACCGGCGACAAAATCTTTTGGTTCGCGTCTTCAAGCGTATCCGGATCTAGGGCGCTGCGCGGGTCCATATTGCCCGATTTAAATATGCTCACGGCTTTGCCTCCATGGATTTGCAACCAAAAAGTCCGCATTTTTTCACTGGCGCACGTGGCTTGGGGGCATCTGCGCCGGGCGTCGGCACGGCATAAGCATCGTTAAAGATGATGGTGACTTCTTTCCCATGACGCAGCACAAATTGCGGCGCGATTTGTTCCACAACGGTGTAAGGACCGCGCACAGCGAAGTTGACGATGCTCTCGCCGGCATCTGGCGTGATGCTAAAAATTGCAGGCGCCGCCGAACCAGCCGCAAAGCGGAAATAGGTCGATTTGCCATCGTCAAATACTTGTTCGGGCACATTGGCCTTTGCGCCGTCATAGCTATAGGCGCGGTTCCACAATTCAGGCGGTGTCGCAATCAAAGGTGACGGCGTTGCCATCGCGTCGGTGGCCATGACTTTCTGAGGGTAACGGAAACGCACTGCATAAATAATCTGGCTCTGCGGCACACGCAGGCCGGATTTGGCTAGCAGTTCAAGATTATAGCGCCGCAAGTTGGTGATGATCGAGAGATTGGTCGCAGGCGGCACGCCTACGGGCTTCAGGAACATGACCGTTCCTGCACCATTCGGGGTCACCTGCCAGCCAGAGGAGTCACCAATGCCAACAGTTTCAATCAGTTCACCCGGTTCAAATTCAAGCATCATCTGATAGCCAGTATGGCCGGTCAGACGAATGATGGCATCAGGGTTATAATCCACATAACGGATATTTGGCGCAACCTGCGCTGATGCTGCCATCGGCTGCATGATAGCGACTCCAATCGCCATGGTGATAAAAGCGAGCCAATGATAATGTCGGGTCATGCAACGTTCCTGATGGCTTTAATCGGCGCGCGGACCGCATTGACGGGGCCCCGCGAAGTGCGCCGGTCGGAATAATTGTTCGGCTGTCCTGCTTGATTGGCATCCGCATATGCGGGCTGCGGCAACAATATGCTGCGCGGGTTGCCCGGGCCCATATTTGCGGTTGCGGCGGCGGAACGCTCAATAGCGCCGACCAACGACTGCATGCGTTCATTATACACGACATTGCTGGACGGCAGCGGGTCATTGGCGGCGGCTGCGGAAACCAGATTATCTACTGCGCGATGTTGTCCAAAGGGCAAGGTCCAGCCGCTGACAATCGTGCGGCCAATGCGGAATAGCTGCACCGCCACCGCAACCATGATGAGCACGATGACCAATATCGTCAAAGCAGCGCGCAATGAAAAATCACCCCGGCCCGCCGACACATACATTTGCGTCAATATCGGCTCAAGCGCCGCCACAGCGCCTGCTGATGTGATCATCGTCATGATAGGCACCAACGCCATCATGACCGCCGCACGGCCCCAGCCGATCGCCAAGCCGCGCGTAGAGGGGAATAAACCCAGCACTGCAAAGACGGGACCAAGGAGCAACAACACGCCCAAGATGATTTTTGCCACGACCAAAACACCTGCCGATGCCAGCACGAGGAAAAGCGCACTCAACAATAGCATATTAGGACCCAGAGAATCCTTTGGCGCAACAAAAGCGGTGATATTGTTCGCTGTCACAGGAAGTGTTGCGGTTTCAGTCGTTATTGGGTTTGTTGGCAGCATCTGATCCGGCCGAGCATCAAACTCCGTCCAAGCATCGGCAAGGTCAACCATGCGGCCAGATAGCATATCAACACGTTCGGTAATGCCGCGCACATTGCCATCATCAGGGTTAATGGCGCGCACGATTTCCTGCGGCCCATCGGTCAGCACGTCATAGACCAGAACCTGATATGTTGCCCAATTACTGGTCAGCGCCAGCACCGCGCCAATCATGATCATACGCGGCATCATCTCGCCAACGCTAAGCGAGGAACGACCAAATATCAGCCGGTAGCCTATGATCGCGACGTAAATCGTCAACGCAATCGTAAGCGCAACACTAAACATGCTGCCTTGGCCCAGCAAATTTGCATAGCCCGCTTGCACGGTCGATTGGATGTAACAATCGACGGCGTTTACCATCGTTTCCGCCGAACCTGCCGCAGGGTTGATGGTAACGCAACTTGCCATCAGCTATGCATTCCCGTCGTTGCAGCTGGCCGCGGGACCAATGCCCCTTCCTGCACGTCCTGCAACAATAGCGGCATCCATTCGGACGGCGCATCACCATGCACGCGACGCAGCTCGTCCAGTTTGCGAACGCTGCTTTCGCGGCCCGACAACACGGTGATTGCATCTGGCATATTGCCCATGTCGAGACGCGCAACCACGCTGTTTCCGCCTTGTTTGATTAAAACGCAGCGCAAATGCTCGGGCAAAGAGCGCACGAGATCCAGCTCATGCGCGGTCAGGCCGAAACCACCGCAATAATCGGATGCTTGTGCCTTAGGATTACTCATGAACAATTGCGTGGCGGATTGCTCAATGATGGTTGCGGCAATCTTGCTTTCAATCGCGTCACTTGCGCTTTGGGTGGCAAAACCTACCACCCCATTGCGTTTGCGAATGGTCTTCATCCAATCCTTCAGCCGGTGGACAAAGACGTCGTCATCCAGTGCCTTCCACCCTTCGTCGATAACAATCATCGACGGACTGCCGTCCAAGCGTTCATCGACGCGGTGGAACAAATACATCATCGCGGGCGTCCGCAAGGCGGGGTTGTCAAGCAATGCCGTCATGTCAAAGCCGGCGGTTCTTGTATCCAGGTTCAACAGGTCTGCCGGGTTATCGAACAACCATGCATGTTCACCTGCACCATACCAAGGCGCAAGCCGCGATGCGAGGTCGCCCCGTATGGGACGTGCGCCACCAGCCAGCAGCTCCACCAAATACCGCAATTGGCGATGCTCGGGGGGCTGGCCAAAATTGGCATCAACCGCACTTACGATAATCGCGTTTTCATCGGCGGTAAGTTGCCCGCCCGCAGGCGTTAAAATCTGTGACAGCCATTGCCGTAAAAATGCCTGATTTATGGCATTCTCGGGCAGTTGAAGTGGGTTAAATCCGGTTGGCGTTCCGGGCCGCAAGACATCATAATGACCACCAATGGCGCGAATAAAAATCTCGGCACCGCGATCCTTGTCAAAGAAAAATGTGCGGGGATAAAATTTCTGCGCCTGGGCAATCAGGAAATTGAGCACCACCGTTTTGCCCGACCCCGATGGCCCAATAAGTGTGAAATTACCCAAATCGCCGCTGTGCAAGTTAAAGAAATAGGGCGTACTTGATGTGGTTTCGAGGACCGTGATAGGTTCACCCCATGGTCCACCAGCAGGTGCGCCAATCGGGAACCCGTGAAGCGAAATGAGGCCGGACAAATTGGCCGTCGACACCAAAGCCTTGCGCGCAATATAATCCGCATTACCTGGAAACTGCCCCCAAAAGGCGCTTTCAAGATTGAGATCCTCACGCACGGCAACAGCGCCAATATCGGCGAGCGATGCTTGCACATCAGCGACGGCCGCATCGAGTGAGGCCAAGGTCATCGCGCGGACATGAACAGTCAGATGGTGCTCACCATAAGCCGCAGCGCCCCCCGTGAGATCATCCTTTGCACCCAAAAGGCCTTGGCGCAGGGTTGTGGTTTCGTCTGACGCTGCGCGCAACCGGCGAAGCGCAAGTCCGATGCGTTCGTCCGCAATTTGGCGATCGATGAAGGCAAAGCTCTCCGTCATGGTCAGCTCATGCGGCAGGCGCAGCAGATTATCGAGCATACCGGGTGCGGTATAAGCAGGATAATCCTTGATGGAAACGATGGCACCAAAACGCGATGTGTTGGCGCTAGCGCCTTTCAATTCCAGAGCATCGAGGCCAAAGCTGATCCGCTTATAGGGCAGATAGTGGCCAGCGTCGCCCGTGGGTTCAAGCACAGGCTGCATTTCGCCATTATACATCGCCGACAATATCTCAAGCGGTTCGGAACAGACGCCACCCGCGCCGCGATAGCGGCCCAGCAGGCGCGGGCCATAGCGCATCAACGAGGAGAGCAGGTTAGTGCGTGCCGCCTCCAATTCACGAAGTTCACGCGCTTGATCAGCCAACCGTTCCGCGCTGTTGCGTGTACCATTGCCCCATTTGGTGAGGCGGTCAAAAAAGCCAATCTTTCCCTGGGCTGGCCGACGGACCAGCATCAGCACTATGTCGTTAATGTAGAGCCTTCTGCCGCGTAATTGCTGCTGCCACGCATCGTCTAGGTCACGGACAAAACCCTCTGGTTGTGCGCCCGATAGCTCGGCAGTCACCTGACGACGAATGACGTGGCAATACAGCATCAGGTTAGAGTTTGCGATGCCACGCATCACAACATCGCGCACTGCCGCCATATGATTCAGCGTTTCGCTATCAGCAGTTTCAAAGGCGACGCCGTCGACCTGGATCATCTGGATCAAGTCGCCGCTGCGGGTCATCACCGTATGGTCGTCCAAATGCCCAGCATAAGGCAGACGGTCCCCAGCGCATGGGTCCAAAGCTGCTGTTTTTTGGGCGACCGTTTTCATGTGCTAAGGCCTATAACTGTTGCAGCGCCAAAGGTCATAAGTGCGGGTGCGGCCGCATCGGCTTATTTTCGTAATCCAGAGGTCGAAAATCCGGGGTTCCCGTAAACAGGCCATATAGCCGATAGCATGGATGATAGCCGCAGCTGGGATCGCCCAAAATGAACGCGTGATCAGGAAAATCTCGGTCGTGACGACAAGATTTATGACAAAATAGCTATAGGTAACGCCGGCAAACATCTGCGGCTGTGTTAGTGCCCGGAATATCGGCGTGCGGTTTAGCGGGGTCATGCCTTAGCTGCCAACTGCGGCGATACGAATTCCCGAGACAATCGCAGTTGCGCCAAAAAGAATGAAGCAACCAATAATGACGGTCGCACCAAAGCGCCAATTCATGCGTCCAGTCAGCATCATCAGGCCCACAACCGCGACGGCGATCACGGCTGCTGTCGTTGCGACATTGCCAAGCAGTGTTCCTTGTATCCAGCCAAGCGCATTGACGATTGGCCCTGAACCCTGCGGATCGACATTAGCCACCTGCGCCATCGCCGTTTTGGGTAGAGCAAAGGCCAGCGCAACTAAGGTGAGGAAACGGGAGATTGTATATGTCATCATTAACCTCAATATCCTGCGCGATAAGTCGACGTTGTCGACAAACGTTGCATTATTTGGCGGACGTAATTTTGTGTTTCGCGGTAAGGCGGGATGCCACCATATTTTATCACTGCGCCCGGTCCAGCATTATATGCGGCCAAGGCGAGCGGCACGTTATTGCCAAAGCGTTCAAGCTGCTGGCGCAGATAGGCAGTCCCACCGACCACATTCTGCTCCACATCATGTGGGTTACGGACACCCAATTGTCGCGCAGTGCCCGGCATAAGTTGCATCACTCCTATTGCCCCGGCCGTGGAAATGGCGTGCGAATTATATCGTGACTCCTGCCACGCGACGGCGTCGACCAAATTGCGGTCAACCCCAAACCGTGTTGCCGTGTCCTGAATATGCTGCCGCACGACATTTTGTGATCGGGCAGAGTCCGATGCGGGCTTTGCCTTGGGTGTATACCGACCCCCACCAGTCGGCGGCTGGTCCGTCCGCCATACGGGCTGAGATATTTCGACAAGATTGCCATTTTGGCTGCGTTCAAAAACATTGGCGTGCGCAACCGAACAAAAGCCCGCGAGCGATAAAATTACAAAAATTGGGATTGTGAAGCGCCCGTTGACCATGTTTTGAGCCTAAATAACGCTTGGTACCATGTCGCTGACTAATCTCCTACTCCACCCATCGCAACAAAAAAATTAATTGTTCGGAATTGGAAAAGGTATAAACAAGTCTAACCATGGGTGAGTGTTACATGATTACACTGGTGTGACAACGGCGGTGGGAACCACGGTCTTTCCAACACTTGGAATTGGCCTTTCTGGTTGGGGGGAAGTGTAATGACGCAAGCTGAATGCGCGGCTCTTGAAGGGCCAACAAAATCTGATGTCTCCGATGATACTTTCGCTGCATCGCAGGGAATTGCCGGGGAAAAATCGCCCGCCATTTTTGCTATTCCCGCTGCATCATTGGCGGTAGCCGCATGTGGTGGTGGAGGCGCTGACGGCAATTCAAATACCTCTATTTTTGCACCAACGGTGCAAGTCGCTAAGCCTGCGACAGATGCCGAAGCGGCCCGTTTCATTTTGAAGGCCAGTCTTGCGGCGACTGAAGCCGAAATCGCGGATATCCGATCTGTGGGATATGTGGCCTGGCTCGATAAGCAGATGGACATTCCGATTAGCCAAACAGGTGTCGCCTGGCTTTCATCGCGCGGTTATGATCAGGTGACGGCCGATGAATTTTATCAACGAGATTCTTTGGCTGATTACATGGTCTGGAACCAGTTGATCACTAGCCCCGACCCCGTTCGCAAAAGATTGGCCTACGCGCTTTCCCAATTTTTTGTCGTATCCACCAACGGCATCGAAATCACATGGCGGTCGAATGCTATGGCGGCTTACTGGGACGTTCTCAACCGCCATGCTCTGGGTAATTTCCGTCAGTTACTGGAAGATGTAACGCTCAACCCCGCAATGGGCGTTTACCTGAGCACGCTCGATAACAAAAAAGAAGATGCGCGGACGGGTCGCGTGCCCGACGAAAATTATGCGCGTGAAGTCATGCAGCTTTTCACCATTGGTTTGAATGAGCTTAACAATGACGGCACCAGAAAGACTGGTGCCACTGGTCAGCCCATCGAAACATATACCAGTTCCGATGTGTCCAACATAGCGCGCGTATTTACCGGTTATAGTTACGATTATGCGAATTTGGTCAGAACACCTTCTGTCCGTGTGCCATCAACATTAGTCGCACCGTTAGAATCTGTAATCAGGCCAATGACAAGCGACCCGACCAGATGGTCAAGGCCGCAGACCAGCAGCGAACATTCTCCGCTGGAAAAGACATTTTTGGGCACCACTATTCCGGCCAACACCGATGCACCCACATCCATGAAGCTGGCGTTGGACACGCTATTCAACCATCCCAATGTCGGTCCGTTTTTTTCCAAGCAAATGATTCAGCGTCTGGTGACCAGCAATCCTAGCGCTGGCTATGTTGATCGTGTTGCCAAGATATTTAACAATAATGGTTCGGGGGTTCGCGGTGATCTGCGCGCGGTGTTCAAGGCTATTTTGTTGGATGATGAAGCAACAAATGCGGCCGGGTTGACGTCGCCGACCTTTGGCAAAGTACGCGAGCCAGTGCTGCGCTTTACGCAATGGGCCCGAAGTTTCGGTGCCACATCGCGATCAGGTAACTGGATCATCGCAAATCTGTCCAATCCTGCCACCAGCCTGGGGCAAAGCCCCTTGCGTGCGCCATCCGTATTCAACTTTTACCGCCCCGGTTATGTCCCTGCGAACACCGCCATCGCAACCAACGCGCTTGTTGCACCTGAATTCCAAATCGTTACCGAAGTCAGTGTTGCTGGCTATATCAACTTCATGGCTTCAGCCATCGGATCAGCCAACGGCCTGAACAATGACGTCAAAGCGGCTTATACGCGTGAGCTCGCTATCGTTTCCGACACTACGGCCCTACTGAATAGGCTGTCCTTGTTACTGTCCGGAAACCAGCTCTCCGACACCACCAAAGCGACTATCAAGACTGCCCTCGACGCGACGACCGTCACGGACACCAGTGCGTTGGCAGACAAGGAACGACGCGTGTATCTGGCGACACTTCTTGTGTTTGCTTCACCCGATTATCTCGTCCAAAAATAGGGAGCGGATCGTGCATATTAGCAAAATGGAAGATTTGTCACGGCGCGCTTTCCTTCGCCGTTCTAAACAATTGGCCGTGGCTGGGACAGCGGGGTCATGGGCCATGGGGCTTGCAGGCATGGGGGAGGCTGCCGCTTTCAGTGCAGGTAATGATTATCGCGCGTTGGTCTGCGTATTTTTTAACGGTGGCAACGACCATAATAGCACATTGATTCCCTATGACTCGGCAAATTACGACTTGTATAGCGCCATTCGCGGTGGCGGCCCTGGACAAACGGCAGGTGGCATTACCTTAGCGCGTTCCTCTCTCGCAGCAACGGCCCTCACACCCGCCAACGGCCAAGTGCTAACCAATAATGTGCAATATGCGCTCGCACCGCAAATGACCCGCATGAAAGCTTTATTTGATGCAGGCAAAATTGCACCATTGCTAAATGTTGGCCCGCTTATTGCACCATTAACTTTGGCCCAATATCAAAGCAGCAATTTGGTCGCAAACCCCCGTCCTGCGAAGCTGTTTTCGCATAATGACCAACAATCGACATGGCAGTCGTCTAGGCCCGAAGGTTCCACAGACGGTTGGGGTGGCCGTATGGGGGACCTTGCCTTATCCAGCAACACCAATTCACTCTTCACCTGTATTTCGGCTGCGGGCAATGCGGTGTTTTTGGCTGGGAAAGACGCGATTACCTATCAAATTTCGTCAACAGGGGCAACTTCCATCGGCGGTCTAAAGAGCCCGTTATTTGGCTCTACGGCGGGCAGCAACGCCCTTCGGACGTTGTTGACACAGTCGAGCAACAATATGTTTGAAGCTGAATATAATAGGGTGACACGCCGCTCCATTGACGCCGAAACTGTTGTTAATGCGGCGCTCCAGCCGACATCCCTTGCCACGTCATTCCGGCCAGTGTCCGGCACCAACACTTTAGCTGACCAGCTTCAAATTGTGGCCCGATTAATAGCTGCTCGCCAAGCACTGGGCGTAAAGCGCCAAGTGTTCATGGTAAACTTGGGCGGCTTTGACCATCACGACAATTTGATTGTGGGGCACGCAACGCTGATGGACCGTGTCGACTTCGCAATGGACGCTTTTTATCGCGCTACCGTGGAATTAGGTGTCGCTGACAAAGTGACCACGTTCACGGCCTCCGATTTTGGCCGCACGCTGCAGTCCAATGGTGATGGATCTGACCACGGCTGGGGCGCACATCACTTCATCATGGGTGGCGCGGTCAACGGCGGCCGCTATTACGGTGTTGCTCCACAAATCTCCGTTAGAAGTCCGGACCAAGTCGGCGTTGGCCGTTTGCTACCAACAATCTCAGTGGATCAATATGCTGCAACACTGGCCACGTGGTTCGGCGTTGCGCCTAGCGAATTACCAAGCATCTCGCCCAACATTGGGCGGTTTAACGGCGCTAATTTGGGTTTCATGCAATAACTGCCACAGTCGTCCTAGAGTTATCCCATATGCTTTCTGGACGTTGATAGCGTCTGACATGCGATAGCCTGTCTACGTTTTTGAACCTACAGAGAGATTTTTGCCAATCGGCCATTTAGACCTTCGTTTTGACGGATGGCAGTTCGGCGCAGCGCTTTGTAATGACGAATGCAGGAGTTTTAGATTAGTCCGCTTTTGCTGATCTATCAGAAAATACGGACAGTCCACTCCCGGCCCAATTTCGGCCATTATACCGAAACGAATCCGGTGATCGCCGCTGCGGCAGCTTTCAGGCGACCGTCACCACCTTCTGAACGACGACAACTGGGTGGTTTTCCGGCCACGAGTGATCGCGACCCCTATGTTCCCGCAGAGTGACGAATTTTTAGACCCATTGATTGAGATCGGTTAATCTACGCACCCATCAGTGCTAAATGTTCTGACGACGGACAGTTGGCATCAAACGCAGAATGTCAGTCAGACTGCGGAGGCAGCTTCGGTTTGAACCCGCGATAAATGAACCAACCAAACGGCGACAATAACAACAACGCAATGGGGCCAAATAGCCCGATAGTTATGGCATACCAAACTTTGTCGCTGCCTCTGGTGGACATCTGCCCCCAGTATATGTGCCTGTCGGAGTAGAAAGGGTGGGCGAAGCCCTCAGGATGTTGTTTATTGAATTGGTCGTTTTCCTTATCAAGTTTAGCGATTTCCGCCATCGCGGAGTCGATTTCTTGATTGCCTTTCCAAGCAACAAAGGACCAGCCAACAACCCAAAAGATCGCAACCACTATCGCCGTACGTTTCAGGCCCATTTTTATATTCATTCCGCCACCCCGAAAGAGCACCAACTGCTACAAACACATTATTATGATAGCAGGGCGTGCGGGTCAATCTGATATGCGATTGATTAGATCGAACGCTGCTGAGGTGCCGCCCTCAAATCACACTAGGGTTTTTCCTTTAGAACTGAGCTAGTGGTGAAGGGAGGAGTTGGCACAGGTGGGCCTCAGCCTTCACTGCACACACCAACCCATGGGAGGAACTGGCGCTTAGCAATGATGCTTATCTTCTTTCGGATTTTTGTACAGTTTCGTGTAACCCGTGTAACCTGCTGCACGAAAAGCGGACTTTCCGCTCCCGGCCCAAATGTAGTCGTTCAGCTTTGCGCTAGCGCACCTTAACCAAGGTGTGTTTGGTCTAAAGCACTTAAATTCTGTGCTGTTGCAGAAGAACTAAACATTCGTACATCAGTGTCAAATGTTCTGGCAACAGACAACGCATACGATTACGCCCCCCGGGCTAACTCAGATGCGTATGGCCTCTGGCTCCGGTTACGATTGCTGCAACCTAAGATGTATAATTAGGTGGATATTATTTAGAGATAAGTCATAATATTTATATTAATCTGTTACTTATAGGTAACATATGGTGCCGCCTATAGGATTCGAACCTACGACCCCCGCATTACGAATAATGCACAAACCTTGCAAAACCAGTGTTTTTATCACATAGTTGTATAGTTTGTTGTATAGTATATATTAGAAAAATACCATATTTTCAATATGTTGGTCGTGTTTACCCGATCATGTTTTATGTGAAATTACAGGCAGATAAGCCGCAGCGTCAGTTTCGCTGATGCTATAAATCCGCGAAATATTCACGTTGTCGGGCAACACGACCCACACATTACTTTTGCACTTTCCTGATCGGGCGCGTTAGCCCCATTTCTGAAAGCAAAGCATCCAACTCACCTGCATTGATAGCAGCAATGATCTTTTCGATTGTCGGGATAAGCTGGTCGGGTTTCCCGACAATGATAGCGCCCTTGCCCTTCTCTAGTTCAAGCACCTTGTTGCCATACCTTATCGCAAGCAGACAGTTACCTACCCCATCCTGAAACCACCAACGCTTGATGCGTTTAGGCACATCAACAAGTGCCTTAGAACCACCGTCTGTTGTCACCCAACGACGATGCATAATGTTCGGCAGAATTCCTTCACGATCAGCTTCAGCAATCAACTTTTGCTCAGCAAGTTTAGTGATGAGTTTGTTCCGTCGGTGCTGCTCGGGGCTCATCCGTTGTGTTGTCGGGAGAACCGACAGCGAAAGGCTTTTCAGGATATTCATAGTCATCGTTACATCTCCTTATTGAGATGACGATCATGCTGCCGTTGGAGCTATGATCCTAGCCTGATCCTTACCAAACATATGATACTTAGTGATAAATACACTCATCAAGGAGTGTAAAATATGGACGCACGAGAAGAATTGAAACGGTGGATTGCTATGGTGGTGCAGCTATCGTCAGAGGAAGAGAGCAAGACGATCAAGCAGGACATTGACCTGTTTCTGTCTGTGGCAGGGGAACTGTCTGGCAGATTAGCTGAGAGAAACACGGCGCTTGCGAAACAGTGTCGCTCAAGCAGCAAACCAAAGCCACCAAAGCCTGCTCCTCAGAAAGCCCAGAAGCAGCCTAAGCAAGAGCTAAGCACTGCTGATACCCCAACTTCCCAAAATCCTGCACAGGACCGTTCACAGGAGCGATCAGGACAATCGTTGCAGAAACAACAAGCTGAGCTATCACCAACTGATCAGCAACGAGCATTACGCGGATATGTTTATGGCGCTCAGAATGATGAGGTCGCATTTCGCAAAGCTGCGCAGGCAATTGCACGATGAACGACAAGCTAATCCACAGCCAAAAGCGGCTCCACGACAGTCTGTTTGAACTATATATGCAGGGTGGCTTGGAATTGTATCTTGCAGGCACTCGTCGCTTGAAGCGTGACTTAATCATAAGGCTTGAGACGAGCGCACTGACACCAAAGAAGGGTGAGATAATTCACTATTACGCGGTCAATCGTTGGGATGATGATGACGAATTTGACGAGTGGGCAAAACCTTTGGTTGCGTTAACGGCGGAAGCTGAGCGTATCTTGGGTGTGACTAATTCGCAGCTTGATCGCTGTCGTCCAACGGATGTGGTGATGCAAAGCTTCGCAGCGTTTGCAGAGATCTGACCCTGCTTTTGATATTCTGAAGTGGCTAAGAGGGTGACATGAGCTTTGAATTATTTCTGATATACCGAAACGAATACGGTGATCGCCGCAGCGGCAGCTTTCAGGCGACCGTCACCACCTTCTGAACGTCGTCAATTGGGCCGCGAGCT
>JAIOYN010000048.1 GCA_021741065.1 Sphingomonadaceae bacterium
CTTCGCAGGTGATTTCCATAACCTGGATGACACCGTCTGGATCGACGACAAAGGTCGCACGGTCTGCAAGGCCTTGGCCTTCGCGCAACACACCGAAATTGTTGCTGATCACATGGTTCTGGTCGCCAAGCATGTGGAAGTTAATCTTGCCGATCGCTGGCGAACCATCATGCCATGCCTTGTGGCTGAAATGCGTGTCGGTCGATACCGAATAGACCTCTACGCCCATGCCTTGCAGGTCTGCATATTGGTTGGCGAGATCTTCCAGTTCGGTAGGGCAGACGAAGGTCCAGTCGGCTGGATAGAAGAAAAATACGGCCCATTTGCCCTTAACGTCGGTGTCCGACACTTCGACAAACTTGCCCGCTTTATATGATTGCGCGGTGAATGGCTTAAGGCTTGAACCAATGATACCCATGTGAATTACCCTTTTAGTTGAAGAGAGGTTGATTTGGACAGACGTGCCTCAACACGATTTTCTTGATTTAGTCTAGCAACGCTTTTTGCAATGACTAATCGTTTTTGTCGATAACAAATGTTGTAATAGGCCGCTGACCAAGGCGAAAATAGCACACCGATAGCGGACAAGTATCTTGCTCATGTCCACACGGGTCTTTACCTAGTTGGTCAGTGAAAATACGCCACGCAGTTGGCGCTTTGCAAACACGGAATCAAAGGGCGGAATGCCACAGTTACCTGGCCCGCCCCTTGGATACAAATAAATCGAGGGTAAATAATCGCGGCTATCAGACAAGGAACGTTTCTGGATGAGATGCTCCACGCTGTTTCGCAAGGTAAAGCGCCAAAAGAATTTACAAGAAATAGCCGTTATTCGAAGGTTTGAGACAGAAATGTTACTTGTGAATGGATAATTACCCGTGCACCTATGTGGCATTGGGATGGTGTAAGCACAATAGGAGCAGGCTATGAAAAAACGTGCGTTAAACAGCATCATACTTATACTGGCTGCAGGCGTTTCGGCATGTGGCGGCGGCGGAAGTGGTTCAGGTGGCGGTACAGTCACCGTTCCACCCACCAGTGTTACGCCTCCACCCCCACCTCCACCGCCTCCGCCCACTTCGACTTGTAGCTTGCTCAATAGACAGAATTTTGCAGGGTCCGTGCTGAATGAATGGTATTTGTTTCCAGAAACGCTGCCAACTTCGCTTGACCCATCGGCTTACAGTTCAGTCGGCGCCTATATTGACGCCTTAACCGCGACTGCACGTAGTCAGGGGCGTGACCGGTTCTTTACCTACGTTACTTCTATTCAAGAGGAAAACGCCTACTTCTCGTCAGGCGCGACAGCCGGATTTGGTGTGCGTTTTTCGTATCAAGGTGCACGCTTATTCGTAATAGAAGCCTTTGAGGGCGCGCCAGCGCTTGCCACTGGCATTGACCGTGGCACGGAAATTGTCGGAATAGGAACCGATTCTTCAAATATCCGTTCGGTAGCTGATATATTGACGACACAGGGCTCTGCCGGGGTATCTAGCGCTTTAGGTCCGAATACCGTTGGGACTAGCCGTGTCTTCCGGATTACTGACTCAACGGGTACGCGCAATGTAACCGTGGCCAAAGCGGAATATGATGTTAGGCCGCTGTCATCGCGTTATGGGGTAAAGATCATCGACAATGGCGGTGGTCAGCGCGTTGGATACATCAACATGCGCACATTCATTTCTACCGCTAACGATCAACTGCGGACAGCGTTTTCGGATTTCCGCGCGCAGGGAGTCACAAACTTTGTTATCGATTTCCGCTATAATGGCGGCGGGCTGGTCTCCACAGCGGAGTTGATGGGCGACTTGCTTGGCGGCAATCGATCTAGCAGCGACATTTTCTCAGTCACGCGTTTCCGCGCCTCCAAGTCATCGCAAAATGAAACGCGTCGCTTTGCGCCGCAGTCACAATCTGTGTCACCCGTGAAGATCGCCTTCATCTCCACCAACGCCACGGCGTCTGCCAGCGAGTTGGTGGCGGCGAGCATCGCGCCGTTTCTCGGAGCCAACGCCGCTTTGATTGGCAGCAACAGTTTCGGTAAGCCCGTCGGGCAGATCGGGCTTGATTTGACCGCCTGCGATGACCGAATTCGCGTTGTTGCTTTTACGAAAGAGAATGCGGCTGGGCAGGGTGATTATTTCTCTGGCCTTGCGGGTACCATGCGCTCCACTTGTGCGGCGGCAGACGATATCACCCGGCCATTAGGCGACCCACAAGAGGCATCGCTTCGCACGGCGCTGGATTTCCTAGCAGGACGTAGTTGCACGCCAATCGCGCTCGCCCAAAGCGCCCAGAGCACAAATTCACGAAATGAACGTCGTGTTTTGCCTGCGCCAACAAACGCCAGCACCGCGCAACGTGAGGTGCCTGGATTGTTCTAAGAAAATCCTGTTGGATGCCTCAGGTCGTCGACGTAGCCGCCATGAGCGCCTCCAGCACACTCTGGGCATGCTCTTTTCTGCAAATGAGCAGGTCGGGGATATATGTATCCGCCTGATTATAGACTAAAGGGCTACCATCGATACGGCTGACGTGCAGGCCAAAGGCGGCAGCAACAGCTGCAGGTGCGCAATTGTCCCATTCATACTGGCCGCCATTGTGCAGGTAAATGTCCGCTTCACCGCGCACAACCGCCATTGCTTTCGCGCCTGCAGAACCCATCGGGATGCATTCAGCGCCTAAAGCGTTTGCCACCGCCATGGCTTCTGCCGCGGGCCTAGTGCGGCTGACCACCATGCGCAGTTTTGCTGGGGCAGGCGGGATTTCGGTTGGCTGATCGCTTCTTAGAACCACGCCCAATCCGGGAAGTGCGACGGCGCCAATTACGGGCGCGCCATGTATGGCAAGCGCAACGTGGACAGCCCAATCGGTCCGGCCTTCGCCATATTCGCGCGTGCCATCAACTGGATCAATGATCCACACTCGCGATTTTGACAGGCGTGCTTCGGTATCCTTGCTTTCTTCCGACAACAATCCGTCGTCAGGACGTTGTTCGGCAATGGCATGAACCAAAAACTGGTTGGCGGTTTGGTCCCCAGCCTTACCAAGTGCCCGCAATGACAGCAGTCCGCTTTCGCGCACTTGCAAAAGCAATTTTCCAGCGGTTTCTGCCAAATGCGCTGCCAATGCGCTATCGTCGGCTATAATGCTCATTTTAATGGCATCAGCTTGCGAACGATATGTTCAGCGGCTTCGGCAGCGCTCATTTCGACCGTGTTCACCCGGATATCGGGCTTTTCGGGTGGTTCATAGGGACTGTCGATTCCTGTAAAATTCTTTAACTGTCCGGCACGGGCCTTTTTATAAAGCCCCTTTACATCGCGCGCTTCGGCGACCGCAAGTGGCGTGTCGACGAATATCTCGACAAACTCACCCTTCGGCATCATCGCGCGCACCATATCGCGTTCCGCGCGGAATGGCGAAATAAACGCTGTCAGAACAATGAGACCCGCATCTGCCATCAGCTTTGCAACTTCGCCCACCCGGCGAATGTTTTCAATCCGGTCGGTTTCGGTAAAGCCCAAATCCTTATTAAGGCCGTGGCGGATATTGTCGCCATCGAGCAAAAATGTATGCCGGTTCAGCAAATGGAGTGTCTTTTCCACTTCATTGGCAATCGTCGATTTGCCTGAACCAGAAAGACCCGTGAACCAAAGTATTTTGGGCTTTTGGTTTTTGAGTGCGGCATGTGCTTCGCGGCCAATGTCGGTGGCTTGCCAATGGACATTTTGTGCGCGACGCAAGGAAAAGTGCAACATGCCAGCGGCGACGGTGGCATTAGTGATCTTATCGATCAGAATAAATCCGCCCAAAACATGGTTGTTCGTATATGGTTCGAACACAATAGGTTTGTCCGTTAGTATTTCAGCGACCCCGATGGCATTCAGTTCCAACGTTTTGGCCGCCATATGCTCCATATTGTTTACATTGACGGTAAATTTGGGCGATTGCACGGTGGCCGATACCGTTTGCGTCCCAAGCTTCAGCCAATAAGCCCGCCCTGGAATCAAAGGATCGTCCGCCGTCCAAACAATGGTGCTTTCAAACTGGTCGGACACTTCAGGTGGATTGTCTGCAGCGGCAATCACGTCGCCGCGCGAACAGTCGATTTCGTCTGCAAAACACAGCGTAACCGATTGGCCGGCAACGGCTTCGCTGAGTTCGCCGTCAAGCGTGACAATCTTGCTGATCGTTGAAGTCTTACCTGACGGTAGCTCGCGAATGGCATCGCCCGGACGCACGATGCCCGTGGCGATCAGGCCGGAAAACCCTCGAAAATCGAGATTGGGCCGGTTGACCCATTGAACCGGCATACGCAATGGCTTGGCCTGGTCCGCGACATTATCAAGCGCGACGGTCTCCAAATGCGCGATTAGCGGCTGACCCGTATACCATGGCATTTGGACGGAACGCTCCGTGATGTTATCGCCTTTGAAGCCGGAAATCGGCATGGCGGTAAAATCGTTTATCCCAATGCTTGTTGCAAATGCGTTGTATTCGGTGACGATTGCGTCATATGTCGCCTGATCATAGTCGATCAGGTCCATCTTGTTAACGGCAAGGACAATGTTTCTTATGCCCAATAGTTTAACGAGATAGCTATGGCGCCTTGTCTGGACCAGAACGCCTTTACGCGCGTCGATCAGGATCACCGCAAGGTCCGCGGTTGACGCGCCGGTTACCATATTCCGTGTGTATTGTTCATGGCCCGGGCAATCAGCGACGATGAATTTCCGTTTCTCCGTGGCGAAAAACCGGTAGGCGACGTCGATCGTGATGCCTTGCTCTCGCTCGGCTGCAAGGCCGTCTACAAGCAGCGCAAAGTCGATGTCTTCGCCCTGCGTTCCCATCCGTTTGGAATCGGATTGCAAAGTCGCAAGCTGATCTTCAAAAATCATTTTGGAATCGTAAAGTAATCGACCGATAAGCGTCGATTTACCGTCATCGACCGAACCGCAGGTTATAAACCGCAACAGCGACTTATGCTGGTGGACATTCAGATAGGCGTCAATGTCTGAAGCAATAAGGTCATCGGTTTTGTAAATGACATTGTTGGTTTTCACATGCGACATCAGAAGTATCCCTCCTGCTTCTTCTTCTCCATGCTGGCGGCCTGATCATGGTCGATGGCGCGCCCCTGCCGTTCTGAGGTGTTGGTCAGCAGCATTTCCTGGATAATCTCGGGTAAGGTTGTGGCATGGCTTTCGACCGCGCCCGTCAGTGGGTAGCATCCCAGCGTCCGGAAACGGATGGAACGTTCAACCGGAACCTCGCCGTCTTTTAACGGGAAGCGTTCGTCATCAACCATCAGCAACACCCCGTCGCGGACCACAGAGGGGCGCGGCGCGCTGAAATACAAAGGCACAATCTCGATATTCTCAAGATGGATATATTGCCAGATATCGAGTTCGGTCCAGTTGGAGATTGGAAAGACCCTGATGCTCTCTGCTTTCGCTTTGCGCGTATTGTATAGGTTCCATAACTCGGGCCTCTGGTTCTTCGGGTCCCAGCCATGCGTAGCGGTGCGGAACGAAAAAATGCGTTCCTTAGCTCGGCTCTTTTCTTCATCACGCCGTGCTCCGCCAAAGGCAACGTCGAAACCATATTGGTCGAGCGCTTGTTTTAGCCCCTCGGTTTTCCACATATCGGTATGCAGTGACCCGTGATCGAATGGGTTGATGCCGCGCGCGATCGCCTCGGGGTTTTGGTGGACCAATAATTCCATACCGGCATCGCGCGCAGCCTTCTCGCGCAATGCATACATCGCCTTGAACTTCCATGTGGTGTCTATATGCATCAACGGAAATGGCGGGGGTGCGGGATAAAATGCCTTACGCGCCAAATGCAGCATCACTGCGCTGTCTTTACCTACGCTATATAACATTACCGGCTTTTCCGCGTCAGCAATAACCTCCCGCATTATATGGATGGCTTCAGCCTCAAGGCGTTCAAGATGCGTCAGTGTTTTAGTCATAGTTTTTTCTCTTTCTATGACCCTCATAGTCGGGCGTCATTGCATCGGGCAAACAAGACATTCTTCCATGCGCGAATATCCCCACTTTAGCGCATGGCACCAAAAGCATATGATTATAATGTCCGAACCTATTCGTCATGAGACCTATCTGGATGGGGTGCGATCGGAAAGCAGCAGTTCAGTCGACAAATGTTGAACCTAATGTTACAATTTTTCCAAACAGTTTTTCGAAGTTGCCGCGCAACATTGGTCGGTAAAGAGCACATAGGGAAATGATATTGCTCGGTGAGAAAATCAGCGGTGAAAAAGTGGTTGGAGAGGAATTCTGCGGCGATAGCTAACGAAATGACACGAGCAATACTGCGCGGTCAGTTCGCCCAATAGACATATTCCTGATCCTTGCGCCACGTCGCATTGAGTGGAACGTCGATCCGAATCGCGCCTTCAAGCAAGCCAGGCCAGAGCGGCTTGGGCAATCCGGCGTTGTGTGCCTCAATCAACTTGCGCAGTTCCGCCACGCGCGCCGGGTCTTTAGCGGCCAAATTGACTCGCTCAGTAGGATCGATGGCGAGGTTGAACAGCCACACTTTGTCGGGACGTTTGGCAATCTGCAATTTCCAGTCACCCGCGCGGACAACGCGGTAATGCCCCGAACGCCAGAAGGTGATGTCGCGTTTTGGCCCAACGCCAAGCAGGTTGAAGCTGTCCATCTTGCGATCATTGGGCAGCCTTGCGCCGGTTGCCGCAGCAATCGTTGCAAACATATCCAGATGCTGGGCCACATCGTTGCGAACAGTCCCCGGGGCGATTCTGCTCGGCCAGCGCATTAGCATCGGCACGCGAATGCCGCCTTCGAAGAAGGTGCCTTTATACCCACGATAGGGTGTGTTGTGGTCCTTTATACCCGTATACCACGCGCCACCATTGTCGCTTGTGAAGATAACAAGCGTATTCTCATCAAGCCCAGTGTCCTTTAACTTTTGCAGTACATCCCCAATCCGCCGGTCGAGTTGGCGCATCATCGCGCCATAGACGCGCTGGGTATGATCCTTAATCTGCGGCAGGGCATCATAATCGGATTTCAGCGCCTGCAACGGGGTGTGCGGCGCATTATAAGCGAGATACATAAAGAAGGGCCGGTTCTTATTTGCCTCAATCGCGGCCAATGCATTGTCGGTGAAATAGTCGGTAAGGTGGCCTTTGGGGCGAAAGCGCTGACTGTTCCCCCAATAAACGGCATATGGAAGATTTGCCCACAAAAAGCGGTCTATTGGATCCCATGGCAGCTTTGCGTTAACGACCTGAGGGTCATCTTCGTGCATGAACAAATCCCCGCCGGAACGCATGCCAAGACTTTCGTCAAAACCCTGTGATGTTGGCCGCAATGGCTTGGCCTCACCCAAATGCCATTTGCCGATGTGGATATTATGATAACCCTTGGCTTTCAGCACCTCGGGCAACATGATTTCTGCATTGGGCACCCCCATATCAGCATAAGCGGGCAGGTCGTGGTTCAGTTCTTTATGATAGATGGTTGGATAAGGCGACGTGCTGTCGGTATGCGCCAGGCTTGAAACAAAAGCAGCTGGAATAGCGGTGAATTCAAAACCGAACCGGGTCGGATAGCGCCCTGTCATCAAGGCCGCGCGTGAAGGCGAGCAGGTGGCGTTGGCGGCATAGCCATTGGCAAAGCTAACGCCCTGTTTGCCAATTGAATCGATATTGGGGGTCGGCACCGCTCCACCAGCAACGCCGCCGTCATATAGCGAAATGTCGTTCACCCCTAGATCATCGACGACAATCAGGATGACATTAGTCGGACGTTTGCCCGAGGGTGCCACCGCAGGACCGTGCGCCCAATTGATAGGACGGTTTTCGGCAATGGGTTCGCGCCATTCGCCAATCATGCCGGGCAGATAGATTTTATACTGCTGAAAACCCAAATAGCCTGCGCCGATCAACAGCGCCAGTACCCCGATCCATATCCATTTTCTCATGCAGAAATCTCCGGCTCGGTTAACCGTGACCGCCGAATGGACAGCGACAGAAATAGCAAAATCACGGGTAGTAAAACTAGGCTGGCATAATGTTCGGGCGGGTGATGGCCGCTGACGGGCACATGCTTTATCCAGCCCGACCAGCTTAGCAACAGGCGCTCGATGAAAGACACAAAAAGAAACAGCGGCACGAGTGCGCGGTAACGCAACGCGACCACCAGTGTAACTATGCCATGTGCAATCTGTGTCGCGCCAGCCCAAGCAAACATGCCAAAGATCAATGTTGGGTTGTGGCTGAGATCAAGACCTGCAATTGTGCCAGCTCCTCCATCGGGTAGGAAACTGTGGATGATCCCCGGCACGATCCAGCCAATGCCATATAGTGCCAAAAACCACGCGGAGTAGCGTGAACCGCTATAGTTGATATTTGTACTTGGCGGAAGGAAGCCGTTCATCCGGTGACGGTCAGGACGGCCAGATGTGCAAGAGCCGCTGCAAGTGACAAGATAAGCGCAACTGTCACACGAGGGCTTAGGTAGAAAGACATCACCCGCTGGGTTGGGAAAGAAAAAGTCGCCAGCGTACCGAGCAGCTTGTCTGGATGACCCTCCATAAATGTGGGATCCATCACCAGCTTCATCATGTCGCGGCGGCTGCGGTAACGCATCAGACCAAAGATGGTCCAGTCGGGATCCGCCTCCGTGTTCCACGCATCAATATATCCGCCGACCTTGCGTCCGACCATGCCGGGATGGCCGCCAGTGCGTAACAACACCGTCATGAAGCGTTTTGAATAGCGCTTGAGCAGATCGAAGCCTTGAACCATTTGCCCCGTTTTGGGGTCCTCAACCTGCTCCATCTGCGCTTTGACCAGATTGAGCATGACAAACTCGCGGCCGTCATCGGCTTCAAGGAAAGTCCGCAAAACGTCAGGGCTATTTCCTGTGCCCTCGAAACGCCCTGCCAGTTGCGCAAGAAACGCATCAATTTCAGCAGGTTTGAGTGGGCCAGACCAATTATCATACCATAGTCGAAATAGGCCATACGCAAGCAACGCCGTGCCCCAGATCATCCATAATGTCATGGCTCTAACTGCCTGCCTTCTGGGTGCGCTCAGCATCGCGCCGCGCCTTTGCTGCCGCTTGACAGGCGGGCGACGTTTTTTTGATATTCTTGATAAGGCAGTCGCGAACCTTTTCGCGGCTAAATGTCCCTAATTCTGCGGAGCAATATTTACGGATGTCCGGCATGCATGCTGCGCGCACATTGTCCTGCGCCATCAGCGGTGCGGCGGAAAACAGGAGGCCAGATGCCGCCGAAATAAGTGCTACTTTTGCCATTTTCATCTGTATCCTCTCTCAACAACGCAGTCTCATATTATGGCATTAATTGTGCCAAAATATATTTGCAATCGCTTTTGTCGCTTGCGCCAGTCCCTTTTTGCCGCAAAACAAGTCGGCATGACCAACGTATCACACAAAATGACATCATACTCGGAAACGCCGCTGGCCGATGGCCGGCGCGAACGCAGCCGGTCTAGTCGCTCAAAGATAGTCGCTGCGATGGTCGATCTTGTCGGTAAAGGCGATGTCGCGCCCAGCGCCGCGCGTGTTGCGGAGGTCGCAGGCGTAGGGCTCCGCTCGGTCTTCCGACACTTTGACGATATGGATGAGCTTTACCGCGAAATGGGAGAAGTGATTGAGGCGCAGGTGATGCCAATCATCCTCCAGTCGCCAACGGGCGCTACTTGGCAGGAGAAGCTGTTTGTAATCGCTGACCGGCGAGCCATGGTTTTCGAAACCATCCTACCTTATCGGATTTCAGCCAATCTCAAACGCTTCCAGTCGTCCTATTTGATGCAGGACTATCGCAGGATGCTGCGGCTCGAATCTGACACCATTGAGGTGCATTTGCCAGTGGCGGTAAAAGCCGACGTGGCGGGTGCCCGTGGTCTCAATGTCATATTGAGCTTCCAAACGTGGCGACTGCTAAGGCATGATCAGGAACTTCCTTTTGAGGACGCCAAGGCTGTCGTGCGGCGTTTGCTCAGCGATGCTTTGGCCGGCATGCCGGAGGATTGATGCAACGCTTTGGGTTTGCTCTCGGGTTGGTGCTGCTGTCAGGTTGCAGCGGTGCATCCCAGTCGCCCGATAAAATCTGCACTGGCCTGTCAGGCAACGATATGGTCTGGGTGCCCGGCGGCAGCTTCGTGATGGGTGACGATCCGCATTATTCCGAGGAAGGTCCCCCGCAGACAGTCACGGTCAAGGGGTTCTGGATCGACGCTCATGAAGTGACCAACGCCGAATTCGCGGCCTTCGTGAAGGCGACTGGTTACAAGACCATAGCGGAACATGATCCACCTAAGCTCCCCGATTCACCGCCAGACATGCTGGTCCCGGGTTCTGCTGTGTTCAATATCCCGTCGGACGCTGACCCGCGCTGGTGGCGTTGGGTGCCCGGCGCACGGTGGCGGCATCCTTCTGGGCAGAATGAGAGCATCGTTGGTCGAGACAACGAACCCGTCGTCCACATCGCCTATCAAGATGCAGAGGCCTATGCGCAATGGGTAGGGAAAGAATTGCCAAGCGAGGCACAGTGGGAATATGCCGCACGCGGCGGCGCGGCGGCTCTGCCGGAGCCGGTAGATGCGAAGGGGCGGCCGCAAGCAAATTATTATCAAGGTGTCTTTCCGATCAAAAATCTTAACACCGATGGCTATGTCGGCCGAGCACCTGTGGGCTGTTTCCAACCGAACGGATTTGGTCTGTATGATATGATCGGTAATGTCTGGGAATGGACGAGCGCCCCTGGATCGCGCGCTGACGCCAGCGAATCGGTTAATGTCATAAAAGGCGGATCCTATCTCTGCGCTGCCAATTATTGCGCACGCTATCGTCCCGCTGCGCGTCAGTTTCAGGAACGCGGGCTAGGGACCGACCATATCGGGTTTAGGCTGGTTGACACGAAGAAGGTTGGACCAGCTTCTTGACCTGTAATTCATAATATGGCACTTAAACTGTCAATTTATTTTATCTTAAGGGGTTATCCTTTGAAAGTCCTTCGCACACCCGATAGCGCCTTTGCCGATATCCAAGATTTTCCTTTTGCGCCGCATTATGTGGAGATTGCCGACCCCTCGGACGGCACAGCTTTGCGCGTGCATTATGTAGATGAAGGGCCGCGCGATGCGCCGGTCGTGCTGATGATGCATGGCGAGCCAAGCTGGAGCTATTTGTACCGCCATATGATCGGCCCGGTCGTTGCGGCAGGCTTTCGGGTTGTCGCGCCTGATCTTATTGGCTTCGGCAAATCGGACAAGCCAACCAAAAAAACCGACTATAGCTATGCCCGCCATGTTGGCTGGATGCGTCAATGGATCGAGGCGATTGACCTGAATAACATGACGCTCGTCTGTCAGGATTGGGGCTCGCTAATCGGCCTGCGCCTTGTCGCGGACATGCCTGATCGTTTTGCCAGCGTCGTCTTGTCCAATGGCGGCTTGCCCGAGGGCGGTCCGGCACCACGCGCTTTTGCCATTTGGCGAGCCTTTTCTCAATGGAGCCCGTTCTTCCCAATCGGCAGAATCGTCAACGCTGGGGCAAAGCGCGCGCTCAGCGCTGCTGAGATTGCCGCTTATGACGCGCCATTCCCCAACAGCAGCTACAAGGCCGGAGCGCGGATATTCCCGACCTTCGTTCCGTTTGAGAATAATGTCGCGATCCCCGATCAGAAGCGCGCCTGGCAAGTGTTTGATCAATGGGACAAGCCGTTCCTGTGCTGCTTCAGCGATGGCGATCCCGTGACGCGCGGCGGTGAGAGCAGGTTCATTGGCCGCGTTCCTGGCACAAGGGGTCAGCCGCATTGCATGTTGAAGGGTGGACATTTCATTCAGGAAAATGATCCGCAAGGTTTTGTCGACTGCATCCTAAAAATACTATCTCCAAGTCAATAAGCTTGATAGCCATGGTCCGTTCCCTTGAACCACTTTATCTTATCAAGTGACCGGAACTAATTCGTTAACAGACCTGCCTCTACCGCGTCGGGCAGGTCGACACGCTTAGGCCGCAAGCACCGCATGGTCCGCGCACGAAATTACCGGCGCGACGAAGCCTGCCTGCGGTGGAGTAATGCCCGCAACATCCGCGCCATCCTGAACCCAAAGCTCCGCCAAGCCACTACTTTAGGATTTGTATGTGATACCGTTCACAATCTGATTAGAGCCAACCGCGAAGCCCGCGGCATTCACCTTGTCCCCGCCATCGCCGAGCACCATCAAGCGATTGCTGGTGGTGGAGAGATTCAACAATGTTTGCTGTGTGATGGTTAGCGTATTGTTGAATGATCCGGCAACGAGATCGATTTGCTCAATGTCCTTAATCGTTCCCGCCCCAAGGGTGGAGAGGTTCAGGCCAAAGCCGCTTAATTGCTATCGGCTTGCTACGAAAAAATCCTCTGGTGGTACAAAGGGTTTGATGTGATATAAGTCATTGAAATATATGGTGAGCCCTGCTGGGTTCGAACCAGCGACCTACTGATTAAAAGTCAGTTGCTCTACCGACTGAGCTAAGGGCCCCCCGACCTGAACCCACTTGGGTTTATAGGAGAGCGCTCCCCCTAATGGTGGTGGGGGGACTGGTCAAGCGCCTTTGCTCGGTTAAATCGCGATTGCAGGTGACGAATGTTAAGACCCGACACCGGGTCGCGCCAATCGGGGGCAACCATGGCGGCAGGCGTAAGGACAAAACTGCGCGAACGCAGGCCTGGATGTGGGATGGAAAGCTCAGGCTTGCTGCCGGCCCACATGCCGCCGGACCATAAGAGTATGTCGAGGTCCAACACCCCCGCGCGCCAGCTTTGGCCTCGACGGACGCGTCCGAAATGGCTTTCGATGTCATGCAGGCGGGCAAGCAGTGCAGGCGGCTCAAGCTCGGTCGCCACGACCGCAGCCGCATTGGCAAAGCGACGGGACGATGGC
>JAIOYN010000049.1 GCA_021741065.1 Sphingomonadaceae bacterium
GGGTGTGCTGGCAATCCCAAGCCGCATGTCGGCCGGCAATTCTTCATTGGGCACAACGCCATTCAATTCGCCGCCACCCTTGGGCAGGGTGATATACGCACCGGCAACGAACATGCGTGGCCCGGGAACAAGCCCGCCGTTGATTGCATCACGCAGGGCGATATCGGTTAGCCCCCGATATGTGCCGACATCGCGGACCGCAGTGAAACCAGCCTCTAACGTCAGCCGGGCATTATGCGCGCCGATCAAGGCCGTTGCCGCAGGTGATGTTTTGATGGGCAGCGCAAGGTCCGCGCTCTGTCCTGCGTCCGCCAAATGGGTGTGCAGGTCAATCAAGCCGGGAAGAACGGTAAACGCAGTCCAATCCAGCCGTTTTGCGCCCTGTGGCGTTGCGCCGCAGGGCGCGACAGCTGTTATCCTGTCGTTGGCGATGCTGATGCATTGATTGGTGCGTACAGTGCCAGCTTGGACGTCCACGAGCCGGCCCGTTGCAACATATAGGTTAGACGCCTGCAGTGGCGTTGCCATGCTGGTTACAAGCGCCGCCAATGATGTCAGTATGGGCGGGAAACCCACATCACGGCTCCAAAAGCGCATGGCGTTCGTTACCTTTTTTTGGTGATGCGGGTGATTTCGCGTTCGACCATCGCTTCTACGATGGCTGGCAAATGGGTGTCGAGCCAATCTTTCAGCATCGGCCGCAACAAGTCGCGCGTCATCGCCTCAAGCGAGGTTTCGCCTGACCGGACAATTTGCGGTGCTGCGCCAGGTTCGGCCAAGGTCTGCAGCGCGGAAAAGCTGTGGCGTAGGCTCTGGGCCTTATTGTCATCCAGCAAAACGTCGCCATCGCCCACATTGTGATCGGTGTCGGTTAGCTCAAGGACTTCGTCTTGCGCGGCATCCGGTACAACCGACTTGGCCGCGCGCTTAGGGACCGGACGACTGCGGTCATCATCCGCGATGATGCGCTTGATCGAGGCCAAAATTTCATCCATCGAAGGTTCGTTCCGGCCGTCAGCCATGTCATCAGCCCTTGCGTAAATTACCGGACTTTACCGTCGGCAACAATTGGCTCTATCTCCGCCTTTTGCGCCGCCGTGTCAACGGTCCGGGTCGATTTAGCCACTGGATCCCGCTGTGATGACCAGTCGTTCCATGCGCCGTCAACCTTTTGATAATCCGCGACAGCATCGTATAATGTGCCGCCTTCAAGTCCCAAATCACGCGCTTCGGCTTTGCCCATTGCGGCCAACAACGTGAAACCGGCAACATAAGCATTGCGGCGTGCGGCAACGAGTTGAACCTTGCTGTTCAGCAATTCTTGCTCGGCGTTCAATATGTCCAATATGGTGCGGTTGCCAACGCCATTTTCGGCGCGCGTCCCTTCAAGCGACAATTCATTTGCCGACACGGCACGTTCGGATGCTGCGATGACATCCAGCGCTGCTCGCCAGCTCGCGTAAGAAGCGCGGGTCTGGGCAATCACTTCACGCTCTGCGGCGATTTCCAGTTCCTGCGCTTGGCCAAGCCGGGCCTGCGCTTGACGAATTTGCGCGGCAGGCTGCCCACCTTGATACAAGGGCAAAGTTGCGCGGACGCCGGCTTGCGCATTTAAGGAGCTGTTGTCCGCTACGAAGCCTGGAATATTCGATGAGATCGAATTCAAGGCGTTGGCGTAAGATGGGGACGTAAAGACGCTTATTGTTGGCAGGCGCGATGCATTTGCAGCGCGGCGGTCAAAACGGGCGGCCTCACGCGTTTCGCGCGCGGCAATCAAATCCGGATTGCTGTCCAATGCTACGGTCACCGCACTGTCCGGCGTTAATGGCAAATTGGGCAGCGGTGGCGGCGCCTCCAACTGCCCGGGTTCGCGTCCGACCAATTGGATATAAACCTCTTTCGAACGGATCAGATTGGCGCGCGCCGTTTCCAGATTGCTAGTCGCCAGCGCCAGCCGCGCTTCGGATTGCGCAACATCGGTGCGGGTCAGGTCACCGATTTCAAACCGGTCACGCGTGGCATCCAGATTTACCGACAGAACGCCAACCTGCGCGCGGTTCAAATCGACAATCGATTCATCACGAATAACATCCATATAAGCGCCAACCACCGCCGAGAAGATGGCGCTTTCGGTGCCACGCAAATTGGCAAAGCCGGCCTCAACCCGGTTTTCTGCCGCGCGCACCGCATTTTTAATGCCACCCCCTGCATATAAGGGCGCCGAAATCGTGCCGTTAATGTTGATGCCACGGGCCTGAACCACGGATCCGCCGCTGTCCTGCAGGACATTTTCAACATAGGTTGGCTGCACCGTGATATCGGGACGGCCATTGGCCTTAGCCAAAGGAACCCCTTCGTTGGTTGCGCGCTGGCCCTGACGTGCTGCAGTTAGATTGGGGTTGGTTTCATACGCAGACACCAAGGCGTCACGCAAAGTGTCTGCGTTGGCCGGCGCAGCCAATCCTGTGGACGCCAGCAAGGCAGTCATGATCAGACGGCGCGCGCTCAAAACACGAACTCCGGTTTGCGGGCAAAGGCCGGCAGCGGGGCAATCTCGCTATCCTCAAAAGATTTCAACGCAATTTTCCCCTTGTGAACATAGCCCTTGGCCAGGCGCGTTACCACACCTTCGACGATACCGGTCACCAATCGCGCCCCTTCGGCAGCGAGATTAACCAATGCGGCGGGTAGCTCTTCGGCCGCGCCGTCAATGATCATCAGTGAATATGGAGCCGCAGATTGCGCCGCTACAACATTGTCCGCCGTGACAGAAACAAGAGCTTTGACCCGTGTACGCAGTATCGCGGCAACATAACTATCCTGCTTGCCAACCAACAAAACATGATCGTCTGCACGCACATCCGCCGCCTGTAGCAGCAAAGCGGTAGACACGCCGGGGTTGAGTACAGATCCATCGTCTAGCGCGATTGACCTGTCCATATAGGCTGTGGATCGGTGGGTGAGCGGTACAAAATCCTCACGCGGGATACTGCCCATCGCCGCCAGCACCCATAAGTCGGTTACACCACTTGTACGCAGCTGGCTTTCCACCATGGACCGCCGCATTTCTTCAAAATTCACTGATTCCATCGGAATATTTCCATTAACTTGCAGGCCATGTGGCACGGCTGTATTGCAAACACAATACAGCCTTTGAGTCTGGTTCTAGCCAGCCTTGCCCGTTACGCCAAGCGGGATTCAGACAAACGGCCTATTTCAGGTTGCAAATAGCAACTTTTTCCGCAGCTTGTGGCGGCTGGGGCACAAGGCGTCAGATTGCCAGTTGCATTGAATTGGCCAAGCCGCTAAACGCCCGCCTTCACCACATAATGGCGTTGCTGTTCAGGCAAGTTATTGTTCAGGGGCCCGATGGCGGAGTGGTGACGCAGAGGACTGCAAATCCTTGCACGCCGGTTCGATTCCGGCTCGGGCCTCCAAGCATATTCTAGTTAAAGCCCAACGGACATCTTTAAACCCGAAGCTGCGCGTTTCAGAGAGCCTGGAGCCGTGCCGAGAGGCTCGGCTGCGGCGCCAATGGCTGCGGACTCAGCATCATCAATGACCTCGTGCCTATGGGCGGGCATGTCATATGTCGTATTGAACTAGTTTTCCTACGTACTTGAAATTTTTACCATCGCGACCCTAAGCAAAGTCGGGGAATAATGCCCTTCTGGTCCTTACAGGGTCTAAACTGAAGTGCTGCGCCAGCGCATCGCTTGCAAATTGTTCAAACCGCGTCGTAGGCTTGAGATCACGACCTTCATACAACTGTGACACCTTCAGTCCTGGCCAATCAGCGACGATCTTTCCACCATTTGTCAAAGAACCACCAAACAGCATAGCCGCCGAGGCCGTCCCATGATCAGTGCCGCCTGTACCGTTGAAAGCAACGGTCCTGCCAAATTCGGTAGCGACCATAACCAGCGTATTGCTCCACTCACTACCGAGCGTATCACGGAGTGAACCAACAAGCGCATCGAGTTGGCCAAGCGCAGCATTTAAACGCCCTTTTTGCTGAAAATGCGTGTCCCAGCCATTCGCTTCCAGCATCACCACGCGGGCACCATTGGGACCATTCATAAGCCCTGCCGTCATCTGACCTAGAGCTTTGCCGCCCCTCAGCGCCTGATCAGCAGGCGCGCCGGCCATGGCTTCGGCAGCTTGTGCGCCGCTCCATAAAGCTGAAAGTTGTGCATCCTCTGCGTATAGATTGGTCAACCTTGTCATGAGATCTGAATTGGCGTTAGGCATACGCGAGGGCGCGTAGCTGTTTGCTGCGATCGGTCCACGCAACGCAAGCGGGACCGCGGGTGCGACCGCCAGACCTTTGGCACCTTCACGGGGCAGCAGCGTCAAAAGCCGTCCGAGCCAACCGTCGTCCCGACCATATGGGCGATCCCCGCCGGATTCCAAAATGTTCTGCGCATCAAAATGCGATCTTTCACGATAACCCGATGCAATTGCGTGGGCAAAACTGGCCTGCTTCAACGCAAACAGCTTCGCACTTTCCGTCAGGGCCGGATGCAGCGTGAACATATCGTCAAGCTTTACACCTGTTGCTGCATCCGCTGCCAAATCTCCCCGCGCACGCAGAAAGTCTAGATCTCCAGTTGGTGCCAACGTCGCCAATCCATCGGCCGCGCCGCGCTGGATGATGAACACGAATTTCTTGTCCGTGCCGGGCGCAGCCCAACCGACCCCTGGGAAAGCGGCAACACCCAAACCCAAGGCACCGGAAGTCACAAAACAACGTCGGTTCAGCATGGCATTATCTCCGCAAAAATTCAGGTGACAACAACAACAGTGCAAGCCCTTGGGACGGACTTTCGGCGCGTGCGATGCTTTCGGCTGTCATGGCGCCCAGTTGCGTGGACAGGATGCGCGGCGCTAGTGTCCGGGCATCCACACGGTTAGCGCTGCGTTCGGCGATCCGGCTTGCAATCTCGACACGTCGCATAAGCGCTGCACCCCCAGCCCAGTTTTCAGTCACGTCGCTAAATCCTGCTGGCGAACCAGGCTTCCAGATCGGTTGCCCCATTTGCGCCAGCATGTTTGCGCTTTGTCTATTGTTGGGAAGTTCTCGGACATTCAGCGCGCGGAGCGAAGAGATTACCCAGTCCCACGGCGATTTGAACTTGGCCTGCTTGGCTAACCACATTTCTGGCGAGTCAATCAACGTGCGATAAAGCTTGGGCAAATCGCCGCCGCTTTCCAGAAAGCTTTTTTCGAGCCGTGCAACCAATGATGATGGTGGAACGTCAGCAGCAAAATGTTGCGCGAGTTTTGTCGCAATATGCTTTGCCGTTGCGGGGTGTGTGGCAATGTCGGCTAAAATGGCCCGCGCTTGCGCTTCACCTTTCTGTCTGTAACGCCGGCCGATGACATTGCGATCGCCCGGTTCATGAATGGCCGCGAAAAACTGGCTGTCGCCATCCTTGCCATTCAGGGCCAAAAAACGCTGGACTGGGCCCTTCGCCATCCCCCCAACTGTAAAACCCGTCAGGGCCCGCGCAAATTCGGTGACATCATTTTGATCGTACACGGTGCGTGCACCGAGCGTATGCAGTTCCAAAATCTCCCGCGCCAGATTTTCGTTCAGGCCTAAATTTCTGTTGCGTCGCGCCGCGACCTGAGCCGCCAACGGGCTATTTGGACCAATTGATTGCGCCTGATCCAGATAGAGCAGCATCGCGGGATGGGTGACGGCAGCGAAAAGCAAATCCGAGAATTTCCGCATGATATGTGGCCGGATAGCGGTAAATTCATAATCCCCTGCCAGAGCAAGCACTGGAAGCTTGTCTATCGATACTGCAAAATGGTTCGACCAAAAATGCACTAACCGCTCTGCAAAATCAGTGTCGCTGGTAATCGCGGCGTCAATTCGAGAATCTACTGCGGCAACATATTGAAGGCGTAACGTGTTGACCACTTTCTCAATTTTGGCAGGATCAATTTGTGTCATGCTGTCGACGGGCATTGTCGCGGCGGCATCTTTTCCGGCAACTTGGCGATCTTTGGGGTCGAGCTGATAATCGCGAAAGCTTGCGGCAATGCTGGCCCGACTTGGCTGGCTGGCAGAGGCCGAAAGTGCCGGGTCATATTTGTCGATCTGGGAATTTAACCAGTTCGTTGGGCTGGCTGGCGCGCTGGCAAACGGTCTTGCACCGAGGCCAAAGCGATTCATCGCTATAGCGGCATTTGTCATTATGCTCTCTCCGGAACATAGAGTGTCCGGTGCATCTTATCTGCCGATGGTGTGATACGCAACAGATTTGCCCACCGAATGGATGGACAAAACGACCTGCTAGGGTTCAACCATTTATCGGCCTGCTCGTTTCCCTTCGGACAGGCAACTATGCCGGTTGTTGCTTGAGGGCGCACCGCATTTGCTGCCGCTCACGGCCTGAAAACCCTCGAAATGTCTGTCCGGTTCAAATCGCGAATGACATCAACATAGACTCGTTTTGACAAAGCTTTTACCATCACGTGATGGACATTCTTGATATCGCTTTTGCAGAGGCCCGCCGTTTTCTCAATTCACTCGGCACACGACCCGTCGCCTCGCGCGGCACAGCGGACGAGATCCGCTTGCCTTTGCCCGCGCAGTTTCCCGAGCGCGGAATGCCAGCCAATGATGTGGTGCGCGCAATTGCGGCGGCTGCTGAACCGGGGCTGACGGGTAACGCGGGCGGACGTTTTTTTGCGTGGGTGAAAGGCGGCGCGCTGCCTTCGGCTTTGGCGGCAGACATTATGTGCTCTGCATGGGATCAGAACGCTGTGCTTGCCTCCACCAGCCCTGCTGGTGCGGTTCTCGAAGAGGTTGCCGGTCGTTTCCTGCTCGACGCTTTACGGTTACCGGCGGATGCCAGCTACGCCTTTGTCACCGGGTGCCAGATGGCGCATGCGACGGCGCTGGCTGCTGCGCGTCATGCTGTTCTGGAGCAAAAGGGTTGGGACGTTGAGGCGAAGGGGCTTCAAGGCGCGCCTGAAATCCGCGTGCTCGCCAATGCGCATCACCATTCTTCGGTGACCAGAGCATTGCGCCTTTTGGGTTTAGGTAGCGATTGTATTGTGCCTTTGGGTGGGGGCGGGCATGGTCTGGTGGCACCGGACGTTCTGCGCGCCGCGCTTGCCGAAGCGCCCGATGCACCGACGATCGTCATTCTCAACGCAGGTGATCTCAACATTGGTGCGTGCGACGATTTTGCGACATTGTGTCCGATTGCCCAGGCGGCTGGTGCGTGGGTGCATGTAGATGGCGCCTTTGGACTTTGGGCTAATGCTAGCCCACGCCTGTCCGCTTTGGTTGCCGGGGTGGAACTTGCTGACAGTTGGGCCACCGACGGGCATAAATGGCTGAATACGCCCTATGACTGTGGAATGGCTATCACCCGCCACGCCCGTGCGCATAGTGCCGCGATGCGGATGACCGCTGCCTATCTGACCAATGGCGGGCCGGTGCGCGACCCCATGGATTTTACGCCAGAATGGTCGCGCCGCGCCCGGGCCATTCCGGCATTGGCCGCTTTGATGGAGCTTGGCCGTGACGGCCTTGCTGCGATGATTGAACGGTGCTGCGATCATGCGGCGGATATCTATGATGGTATCGCTGAGCTTGAGGGGGCCACTGGCATCGCGCGTCCGACCATGAATCAGGGCTTAATACGCTTTGATTCAAAAGATGGCGCCAATATTAGCGACGCCGTAATCGCGTCTATCAATGCCAGCGGCGAAGCCTTTTTTAGCGGCGGCAGTTGGAACGGCGAGAGGGTGATGCGGATCAGCGTTTGCGGCTGGAATACAAGCGTAGACGACGTCGCGCGGACGGTGGAAGCTGCACGCCTTGCGCTATCGGGTATGCTATAAAATCGTGCACGCCAAGCAGAGCCTGGCGGCCATGCCATTTTCTTATTTTACATAATAGTTCAAGCCTATGGACTTTCGCCAAATTTGTGAGAGTATCCGCTTATGAGCTTTACTGAGCATCCGCTGCGCCGCTGGGCTGTTGATGAAATGCGGTTGCGTCGTTTTGCCCCCGTTGCTGCGCATAGCGAAATTTATCAGGTTGTTCGCCTCATCGAAGCTGATGAACGTAATGCGGAGGATCGTTGGCTCATAAACGCGCGGCCTGATTTTGATGACTGGGCCCTCGCGCCGCGGCATGGTTCGGGCCATACGCTTGGCGGCATTCATTTCCTGTGGGAACGGCACACCGAAGCCAGCACGTTAACCCTCATTTTTCCGCCAGAAACACCTGAACCTGTTCGGCATAATTATATTAAATGGTTGGAGAATTGGCCGGGGGGCGTTGTGCGCGCGACGCAAATACGCGTTGTGCCCAGCGCAGAAAACATTGCTGCTGAATTGTCCGCAATCGGCATTTCGACTGATGAAATGGTCTGTTGCGATATCAATGCCGGCATTCGGCTTTGGTCCGATTTCAGTATTCATGGCGACGGCTATGGCCGATTGCTGATCACCGCAGGTGATGTGGGAGAGGGCGAACGTGGTCGCATCATTCAGCGGGTTCAGGAACTGGGTAACTACCGAAATCTTGCCTTGCTGGGTTTTCCGGTGGTGCAGCAATATGGCCCCCAGCTTGACCAGTTGGAGCATCGCTTGTCGGACCATGCCCGCCGCGTTGCTTCGGCAGATGAAGACGATGAAATCTTGCTCAATGATCTCGCTGCCATTTCGTCCGAGCTTGAACTCATTCGTTCGGCAACCGGTTTCCGGCTCAGTGCGACGGCAGCTTATGCCGAAGTCGCGGCGGACAGGCTTGCCGCGCTGGATATAAAGCCGATATTGAATTTCCAAAGCCTGACCGATTTTACGGAACGACGGCTGGTGCCGGCATCGCGGACCTGTTCTGTATTCCGGAAACGCCTTAGCGATATTGCCGAGCGGATCTCTGGCGTCATGCACACGCTGGATGTGCGCATTGACAGTCGGATAAAGGCACAGAATCTTGTTCTGATGCGGTCGATGGAGCGCTCAACGCAGCTTCAGTTACGTCTACAAACCTTGGTGGAGGGGTTGTCGGTTATTGCGGCTGCTTATTATCTCGTTGGGCTCATTGCCTACATGACCAAGGGCGTGGCCGCGACCAAAGGCGGGTCAAGCAGCGAGATAATAGTCGGCGCTGTGACCTTGCCAGTGGTGTTGCTGATTTACCTCTTCGTAAACCGCCTTAGGCACAAGGTTTTAAAGGAGAGTGGTGAGGAAAATGCGCATATGGAAAAGCACGGATAGTGCTGCATAATGGCCTTTCCATGGGAGTCGTTGTGGGCTAAACTTTCAAGCCTGTTCAGGAAGCAAGACATTGGCTAATAGGCCGATAAAGACACGACAGGAGAATCTATGGTCAACATAAAAGCAATCGCTGGCCTGCTGGCTTTATCTGCAATGCTGGCCGCATGCTCGGCTGGTTCGGAAGGCCAAGCCGATACATCCGCACAGGCAGAAGCGACGGCAACGACCGCACCTGCCGGCCCCCTTGCTGCAACCGACATCAGCACGCTGGATGGCACCACATTTGCCAACTTCACCGGCAATGCCGCCAACGGCAAGCTGGTATTCGCGCAATGCCGTATGTGCCATGTGACCGACGCTGGCGTGAACAAAATTGGTCCATCCTTGAATAACATTATTGGACGCACGGCTGGAACAGTACCGGGATATACATATTCTGCCGCAAATGCGGGCGCCGGCTTTGTTTGGACCAAGGAAAAATTGTTCCAGTTTCTGGAAAAGCCACAGCGCGTCATTCCGCAGACGAAGATGATCTACGCGGGTCTGCCAGATGCACAAAAGCGGGCAGACCTGATCGCGTATCTCGAAACGCCCAATTAATTTTTGCACTTTGCGAGACAAAACAAAGGCCGGGTCGTTCCCGGCCTTTTTTGTTTAAGTATTGTTAATGGTGCCACTATCGGCATGTCGTCCAAAAACAGGCTGTGCGCGCCCTCGGGTACGCGGCCGACGACCAGCCCGCCTTGAACCGCAGCGCCGGACAGCCATAATTCGGCTGGGCTAATGTGGGACGGGATCTGCGGTTGGCTAGAAACCGGATGCGCCGCACAGGCAAGACTGAGGAAAGCCGTAATGGTTGCGCGCAAAAACCGTTTGGTGCGCAGCAAGTGTTCAGCCTTTGGCCAATGCCGCGCGGGTGGATGCCTCTGCGCTTACATAAGGCTCCTGCTTGACGACGCTCCAATAACGCAGCTCTTCCAACGCAATGGCTTGGCCTGTCACCGCGCACACGACATGGTCGCCTGCGGTGAGTATACGAAAGCTATTGGCCATATAATGCAGGCGCGCGACTTTGTTTTTCGAAGACATCAGCATGGGCACATTATGGCGCATCGACGCGCAATGGGCAATGCGTCGCGTCAGCCGTCGAACAAATTGCCTTGATTAACCGTTGGCTGCGTAGGTTTGGGCGTCGCGGATCGCGGCGGAGCAGCGCCAACGACAACACTGCTGACTTCGCCATCGACGAACCGCAGGGTCACGTCGCCCGCTGTCAACGCTGCGGCCCGCGACATAATCGTTTTGCCGTTGGCATTGGTCACGCGGGCAAAACCGCGTTTCAGCGGGGCTTCGGGGTGCAGGCTCCCAGCAAGCCGGGTGAGGGCATCCAACCGTTGCTGTCCTTGCTCAACACGCCGGGTCAAAAGGCGTGGGTGGAGCATCATCGCGGGCCCTGAATATGCGATCTCCGCCTTGCCAACGCGGGTGCGCAGCGACTGGCGCAGACGTTCAGCCAGATCATCGGTGCGCTGCTGATGTGGAGCGGCAAGGTCGGACAGACGCGGCATCAGGCGGCGTTGCGCCTCAAGCCGTTCGGCCGCTAGGTCCACATGCTTGCGCACACTATTCGCCATGCGCAGGCCCAATTGCCCGACGCGCTGCAACAGGTCGTTGCGTACTGGAACCGCGATTTCGGCGGCAGCGGTCGGCGTTGGCGCCCGCAAATCCGCCGCAAAGTCGCACAAGGTAGTATCGGTTTCATGCCCGACTGCCGAGATTATCGGTATCGTACAATCGGCGACCGCGCGGACCACGGCTTCATCGTTAAAGGCCCATAGATCCTCAATGGACCCGCCACCGCGCGCGACAATTACAAGGTCGGGGCGCGTGGCCGGACCATTTTGGGGCATGGCGGAAAATCCGTTTACGGCCCGCGATATTTGTGCCGCCGCTCCTTCGCCTTGCACCAATACGGGCCAGACGATGACATGCGTTGGGAAACGGTCGGCCAACCGGTGCAATATGTCACGGATGACTGCGCCCGTGGGTGATGTAACCACGCCGATAGTGCGCGGCAGCGGCGGCAGTTTCTTTTTACGTTCCGGCGCAAACAGCCCCTCTGCCGCAAGCCGCGCTTTCAGCTTTTCAAACAACAGCATCATCGCGCCTTCGCCCGCTACCTCAAGGCTATCGACGACGATCTGATAATTGGAACGCCCCGCATAAGTGGTGAGCTTGCCTGTCGCGACAACCTCAAGCCCGTCCTCCGGCGCGAAGGGCAGGCGAGCCGCGCCGCCTTTCCACATCACCGCATCGAGCCGAGCATTATCATCTTTCAAGGAGAAATAGATATGCCCCGATGCCGCGCGTTTATACCCAGAAATCTCGCCGCGCACGCGGACATGGCCGAAACGATCCTCAACGGTGCGTTTCAGGGCAAGCGACAGTTCCGACACGCTCATCGCCTGGGCATTGTCGCCGGGCCGCTCCTCGGCTAACAGGCGAGCGACTTGCGGGTCGGCAGTTTCAAAGGGGTCATTTGCGGACATGAATATCTTGCTCATCGGTTCGGGCGGTCGCGAACATGCGCTGGCGTGGAAGCTCGCGCAATCGCCAAATTGCGATACACTCTTTGCGGCGCCGGGCAATCCCGGTATCGCGCAAGACGCCGAGCTGGTGGATCTCAATTTCGCCGATCATGCGGCGGTCATCGCCTTTTGCGCAGGCCATGATATCGGACTGGTCGTTGTAGGACCCGAAGCACCATTGGTCAGCGGCTTAGGCGACAGTTTGCGCGATGCCGGGATTCCGGTCTTTGGCCCCAACCAAAAAGCCGCGCAGTTGGAAGGATCGAAAGGCTTTACCAAAGATATGTGCGCAGCGGCCGGCATTCCAACCGCTGGCTATGCGCGTCACGATAGCAAGGCATCGGCGATCGCTGGCCTCGGTGCGTTCGATGCGCCTTATGTGATCAAGGCGGACGGGCTAGCGGCTGGCAAAGGCGTCATCATCGCCGAAACACGCGCCGAGGCGGAGACCGCAATAGAAGATATGTTCGGCGGCGGTTTTGGGGATGCGGGCGCTTCTGTGGTAATCGAAGAATTTATGACCGGCGAAGAAGCGAGCTTTTTCGCGTTGACCGATGGCCGTGATGTTGTCGCCTTTGGATCGGCGCAGGATCATAAGCGCGTGGGCGATGGCGATACGGGGCCCAATACCGGCGGAATGGGCGCATATTCGCCCGCCTTTGTGCTGACCGACGAACTGCAGGCACAAGTCATGGAACGCATTATTCGTCCGACCGTGGCTTATATGGCGGCCAACAACATGCCTTATTCCGGCGTCCTGTTTGCAGGATTGATGCTCACCGAGGAGGGGCCAAAGCTTATTGAGTATAATGCCCGCTTTGGTGACCCCGAATGTCAGGTATTGATGACCCGTTTTGAAGGCGATTTGGCGGCTTTGATGCTGGCGGTTGCGACAGGCACGCTGGCGCAAGCCGACGCTCCGGCATTTTCGCGCCAAGCGGCGTTAACAATTGTGATGGCGGCAAATGGCTATCCGGCTTTGCCGGAAAAAGGCGGTGTGATTAACCTTGCCGATGTCACGGACGCCAAAATATTCCATGCGGGCACGGCTGAAGTCGGCGGCCAATTGGTCGCCAGCGGTG
>JAIOYN010000050.1 GCA_021741065.1 Sphingomonadaceae bacterium
ATCCCGCTCGGTCAATCTGCCGCGATCGGTAGAGCGTGGGGGACCACTCCCGCTGTCGGGTTGCGGCACCACGATGGCCATGTTCGATCCCAGAGTGGCAATTTGCTGCGACACTGAAACCTGCGCGCCATTCCCTACGGCAACAGCCAATATTACCGAAAACACACCGATCATGACGCCCAAAGTGGTCAGGATTGAGCGCATCAAATTGGTACGAAGCGCCGTCAGCGCAATCGCGACATTCACGCCCCACCCGGCAAGCGACGCGAGCAACTCTTTCATGCCGCACTGGCCCTGCGGCGCGACTTCACCGCCTCGTCCTCGATCACCTGTCCGTCGCGAAAGACAATCCGCCGCGCGGCATATTCGGCAATGTCGGGTTCGTGCGTCACAAGCACGACCGTTATACCGTCATCATTCAACTTCTGGAAAATACCCATAATGTCCAAGGATGTTTGGGTGTCGAGCGCGCCTGTAGGCTCGTCGGCCAGCAGCATCAGCGGGTCTGTGACCAATGCCCGCGCAATGGCCACACGCTGTTGCTGCCCACCCGAAAGCTTCGCAGGCGTATTCTGTAGGCGATTGGCTAGGCCCATGGCCTCCAGTCTGTCCTGCGCGCGAGCGCGCCGCTCGGCATAGCCTATCCCGGCATAGATTAGCGGTACGGCAACATTATCGAGCGCGCTGGTCCGCGCGAGCAAATTGAACTGTTGAAACACGAAGCCGATCTTGCGGTTCCGGATTTCCGCCAGCGCGTCGCTATCCAGCGTTTTGGTATCAATCCCGTCCAATAACAAAGTACCTGATGTGGGAATATCAAGGCACCCGATCATGTTCATAAACGTCGATTTGCCCGACCCACTTGCGCCCATAATCGCGACAAATTCACCGCGAGAAATAGAAAGCGACACATTGTTGACCGCGTGGACAATTTCGCCGCCAATAGCATAATCCTTGACCAGATCATGCGTTTCAAGAAGCGGCGTTGTCATCTTCATCCGCGCTTTCGTCGGTCTCTTTCTTTGGCTTTAGCGATTTTGTGCGCACTAGCACCTTATCACCCTTTTTCAGTCCCGAAACGACCTCGGTATATTCCTCGCCCTGCAAGCCTGTGCGGATAGCTCGTCGTTCGGGTCGATAAGGATCATCACCAACCAGATATACTTTGGGCAGGGCATTGCCCTTTTTTGTGGTGTCCGACGCTGGCTTTTCTGCCGCAGGCTGTGGCCGGTCGACCAAGCGCGGTCGAAACCGCATCGCGTTGGTCGGAACCCGTGTGACATTTGTCCTGACATCGGTGATGATTTCGACATTGGCGGTCATGCCCGGCAACAGCTTTCCCTTCACATTATCGACATCGATAATCACGAGGTAGCTGACAACATTCTGCGCCTCTACGGGTGCTTGCCGCACTTGCCGGACCTTAGCTTTGAACACATCATCGGGATAGCTATCGACAGTGAAGCTAACCATTTGCCCCGTGCGAATTTGTCCGATATCAGCCTCATCAACCGATGCCTCGACCTGCATCTTCGCTGTATCTGCGGCGATTTCGAACAAATTCGGCGTTTGAAAACTTGCCGCAACTGTTGTGCCGGGTTCAACCAATTTGTTGATGATTACCCCGCTCGCTGGCGCGACGATAACGGTACGGTTTAGGTCAAGCGTTGCGGAAGACAGCTCGGCATTACCCTGCCGGATTTGTGCACCGCCGCTTTGCGTTTGCGCCAAAGCGACCTGCAAAGCGTTGCGCGCGCTATTCAGCTTGCTTTGCGCGATATCAAGACCGGCTTTTGACACAAATCCGCGTTCCGCCAGCGCCTTTTGCCTATCAAAATCGCGCTCTTGAATTTCCAGCTCAGCCCGCGCACGCGCCACATTGGCTAACGTCTGTTGAAGATTGGCGCGCGCCACGGCAACTTGCGCCTCGGACTGTTCCACCCGCGCACGAACGCGGGTCGGGTCAATCTCGGCCAACACCTGCCCTGCCTGTACGCGCGAGTTAAAATCGACGTAAACCTTCGTGATTTGCCCCGAAACTTCAGCGCCCACCTTGATTGTGTTCAGGGCGCGCACTTTACCGCTGGCCGACACCTTACGTATAACGTCTCCGCGCGTGACAGCCTCGCTGACATACTCATAGTCAGGCGGCGTCGGACGAACGATCCGGTACACAGTAAAAAGCAGCACCAGCGCAATCAACACCGACCATCTCGGATGGCGTTTTGTCCATGAAATGAAGGTAGTTAGCATATTACCCCGTCCGGTGCCTTTGGTTCGCCATTGCTGTATATTGAGTTATGGAAGCTGGCTAGCGGTTATGTGCCGGGGCGGTGGGGATGATAAGCCGTTCGCAAACGATAATGCCCCGCCAAACGGAATTACGATGACCGTTGCGTTCCCCAGAAAGCCTGTCAGGCAAGCCCTCCCAAATCATTTTATCCGCCATATTCCAAAAAGAAGGCTGGCTTTTGACGATAAAAGAAATGTCCCTATTGTAAATTGCTCCATTGCCGTCAAAGAGCGCCCTGAATTATGGAGTGAATAATGGCATTTTCGACTGTTAAGGTTTTGACCACGCATCATTGGAACAAGGGGCTGTTCTCCTTTTCTGTGTCACGGCCAGCCTCATTTCGCTTTGTGAGCGGTCAATTCGTCATGATTGGTCTCATGGTCAATGGTAAGCCGTTGATGCGCGCCTATTCCATGGCTTCGCCATTTTGGGATGAATCGCTGGAATTTTTAAGCATCATTGTTCCAGATGGTCCTCTCACCAGCCAGTTGTGCAAAATCCAACCCGGCGATGAGATTCTTCTAGGTGCCAAACCAACCGGCACGCTTACGCTTGACGCATTGCTGCCCGGCAAGCGGCTCCATTTAATTGGAACGGGAACGGGATTGGCCCCGTGGATGTCGATCATTCGTGATCCTGAAGCCTATGAGCGTTATGAAAAGATAACCGTGCAGCACACGGTGCGGCAGGTCGAAGATCTGGCGTTTCGCGATGCATTGAAATCGCAAATGGCGGATGACCCGCTGGTTGCAGACGAAGCCAAGCAGAAGCTCATTTATGACGCATCCGTCACCAAATGTCCGACTTGGACAGGAGAAAATCGGCGTATCACGCAGAGAATTGAAAGTGGCGATTATCCGCTCGACCCCGAATTTGACCGCGTTATGCTCTGCGGCAGCATGGCGATGATTAAGGAAACTGGGGCGCTGTTGGAAAGTCTTGGTTTCACCGAAGGCGCTCAGTCGCAACCCGGCACTTATGTGCTGGAACGCGCTTTTGTGGGCTGACGGCTGGCTTAGCCGCCCTGCCCGTTTGTGTCCTTGTTATCGTAGCGCATTTCGAGATAACGCCCACGGACCGCAAGCTTATCCAGCTCTCCACGTGAGATTTGCCCTATCATGGTCTCAATTTCGCGATCAATGGTTTTCAATCCGTCAACAAGTTGCTGCGAGGGTGTTTTCCCAGCATGCTCTTTATGTTTCAGGCTGTCTGGGATTTTCTTATAGCCATTAATAAGTTCGGGCAGATGTTCGCCCACCAGCTTTCGCACTTCGCGCGCCGCCGGGTCGTTTTCGTCCAATGTCTGCAATTGCGGCGCAAGCTGGTCCAATCGCAAGCCGATATCCTGCATCAACGTTACCGCTGGCGCTGGCAGCGCCGGACGCTGCGCCTCCAACCAGATTTCTGTCTTGCCCGCCAAAGTTGCCAAATCCGTAACCCGCAGGCTTTCTGCAGTGGGCATGGGCATTTCTGGATAGCGCATCAACACATATGCCGCCGCCGCACCGACGATGCCGGTGATCATCACGCCCCAAAAACCGATACCATCGATAATCGCGCCGATTATACCAGCGCCAATCAATACCACGCCTACAGCCACCACAGCCTTACTCAACTTGCCCCAAAAATGCGCACGGCGCAGCGCCTGCGATTTGGAACCAATGGGTTTCATCCGCACATTACGCAACGACCGCGCAGCCGCGTTCAGCGTCTCATTTGCGTTTGATGCTGGGCTGTTCATGTGATCAATGTTTTCATGGATAGATATTGCACGGCTTACCCCTCCAAAGCCGCGAGCAGACCGTTGTCCTGGGTTTCCTTCATCGCCTGCGCCTGACCTTCCGCGCGGGCGATATAGCCCTTGGACTTTTCGACTTCTTTCTTAAGCGCGTCCGATGTCTGCTTCATGCTGTCCAGCGCCTTCAGCTTGAACGTATCGATAGCATCCATCGTGTCATAGATATTTTGGAACGCGCGGCTTAATGTTTCCAGAGGGATGGTCGATGCCGCCGCCTGTTCATGGATACGCCCGGTATTGTCGCGTAGCAATTTGCCAGTACTGTCGATGATATTCGCCGTTGTGGTGTTCAACGACGTGATTTGGTCCAATACCAGTTTTTGGTTGGTCATGGCCTGTGCCACTGTCACCGCCGTCCGCAATGCCCCGACCGTGGTGGTCGATGCCCGGTCAACGCCTTTTACCAACTCGACATTATTCTTCTTCACAAGATCAAGCGCGAGATAACCCTGCACCGTCACAGCCATTTGGGTCAACAAATCCTGAGTCCGTTGGCGTACATAGAATAACGCGCTTTCTTTAATCGCGCGCGACTTGGCCGGGTCGGATAATTCCAACTCGGCAGATTTTTCCTCAAGCTTGGCATCCAACTGCTTTGACATGACGATCATCTGCTCAAGCTTGCCCATGGCAACCCAGAGATTTTGACGCTCCACATCGATGGCAGCATTGTCCATCAACAGTTCGTCTTTGCCGTTGCCAAGCCGCCCGAGGATCGCGCTGATATGCGTTTGCGAACTTTGATAGCTGTCGAAATAATTGCGTAATTTATTACCAAAGGGGATGATGCCAAACAGCTTCTGCTTGGTCATCAGATTGCCCTTTTTGGAAGGATCCAAATCTTCGACAACGCGTCGCAATTCGGCCAAATCAGCCCCAACGCCAGACTCGGCATCCATGCGACGGATGGGTTTATCAAGAAAGCGGTTCGACTGCGCCGATGCCTCCATAATTTCCTTGCGACCCATATTCGTGAGCTGGTCAACGCGCTTGCCGAATTCAGGGCTGTTAACGTCCTGCGCAATCAGGTCAGTGACATAAGCATCCACCCGCTGCGCCAGCTTCGTTTGCTGTTCTTCGGTCACGGGGACCAACCCCATCGCCTGTTGCGGCGTGACAATCGGCACAGGATCCGGCGGCGTAAGCTTCAGCTCTTGCACGGTCATGGTTGCAGTTTCACTCGACATGGCCAAAATTCCCTCTGTCATTGACTACGAATTCAGATGGAACGCATGCCCGACCATTTCAAGCACTTCCGTCCCCAGCTGTATTATTTTTCTAATACAGCGTCATTTTGCTGCTTCAAAGCAGCTTCGACCAGCGGCGATAATCCTTCGACAACCCGCGACACACCCTTGGCATTGGGATGGATGTTATCCGGCAGCATAAAGGCTGGGTCCGTCACCACACCATCGAGGAAAAAGGGATACAGCGACGCATCATATTTGTCGGCAAGCTCCGGAAAAATGCCGTTAAAAGAATTTACATAATCTGCACCGAGATTTGGCGCGGCCAGCATGCCCGTGAGTACCACCGGAATGCCGCGACGTTTTAACTCGTCCATCATCGCAGTCATGTTCGCTTTGGTTTCTGCAGGCTTGATCCCCCGCAGCATGTCGTTACCGCCAAGGCCAAGCACGACCAGATCAGGTTTCCGGTCTAGATTATCGAGCACAAAGGGCAGCCGCGTTTTCCCGGCCGCTGTGGTATCCCCTGATACGCCGGCATTGTGCACCCGAGCGTTAATACCATCTGCCTGCAATGCCGCCTGCAATTGCGGGGCAAGCCCTTCGTTCGGCGCAAGGCGATATCCGGCGTATAGGCTGTCGCCGAACGCAACGACCAATTGATCATATTGCGCGACCTTTGCCGTTTGCTGCGTTTCGGTCTTATTTTCTGCTACAGGATTAGACCCGCATCCCGACAACCCTTGGATTGCGACACACAACGCCCCATATACCCAAAAACTTCTCATAAGGATTTTTCCTTGCACGCTTCGGTCACTCATAAAGCGGATATGGCAATCCGCGCGGCAAATGTCACCCTTAGCCTTGGTAGCAACAACGCATCCGTGTCGATTTTACGCGGCGTAGACCTTGATGTACCCTATGATAGCAGCGTTGCGTTGCTTGGGCCATCAGGATCAGGCAAGTCCTCACTTATGGCGGTGCTGGCGGGCTTGGAACAAGCCAGCGGCGGCACTGTCCTCGTCGATGGTCTGGACTTCACGAAGCTGGATGAAGACGAACTCGCCCGCGCACGGCGTGGGCGCATCGGTATTGTGTTGCAGGCGTTTCACTTGTTGCCGACCATGACCGCACTGGAGAATGTCGCGATCCCTTTGGAACTGGCTGGTCTGGAAGATCCATTTGGCCGCGCGCAAAGCGAGCTGGAGGCGGTTGGCTTAGGCCATCGGTTGACACATTATCCATCGCAATTGTCGGGCGGCGAACAACAACGTGTCGCCATAGCCCGCGCCATGGCCGCAGGGCCAAAGATTATCTTTGCCGACGAACCAACAGGCAATTTGGATGGGTCTACAGGCACGGCAATTATCGATCTCTTGTTCGACCGCCGCGCCGCATTAGGTGCGACCTTGTTAATTATCACCCACGACCCCGAACTTGCGCGCAAATGTGACCGGGTGATTTCCATGCAGGACGGCCATGTCGTGGAGAGCGCGGCTTGACCCTATCCCTCACCGCCATTTGGCGTATTTCGCGCCGTGATCTGTCCGCGCGCATCCGCGGGCTCCGGTTGCTGGCGATTTGCCTGTTCCTCGGTGTTGCAACGCTTGCGGCGATTGGCAGTCTGACCGCGGGCATAGCCGATGAACTGTCAAAGCGTGGCCAGACAATCCTTGGCGGCGATGTCGAAATCGGGATCGCGCAACGCGAAGCAACGTCAGCCGAAATGGCCGCCATTCGCAAAGCCGGCATAGTGTCCGAAACCATCCGGTTGCGCGCAATGGCCATAGGCGCGCAAGTTGGCAGCGACAGCCTGCTCGCCGAGTTGAAGGCTATCGATGGAGCCTACCCGCATTATGGCGTATTAACCCTGCGCGATGGCGGCAACGTTAAGGCACCGGCCAAGGGCACAATTTACATAGGGCAAACCTTGTCCGAACGGCTCGATATCGAAACCGGCGGCATTGTCCGTTTTGGTGAAGCGACATTTAAGGTTGCGGGCATCATCGCTGAAGAGCCTGACCGCTTAGGCGAAGGCTTCACACTTGGTCCGGTGGCTATCATCAACATGACCTCTTTGCCGGATACAGGTCTTATCCAACCGGGTAGCATGTATGAGGCAAAATACCGCATCAAGCTGGCTCCGAACGAAGACGCCGCCGCCGTCGCAAAAACACTTGAAGCGCAGTTCCCGTCGGCAGGTTGGGACATCACGGATCGCTCCAACGGCGCGCCCGGCACAAGACGCTTCATTGAACGTATGGGCCAGTTCCTGACTTTGGTCGGCCTTGCCGCCTTGGTTATTGCGGGCATTGGCGTCGGCAATGGCGTGAGCAGCTACCTCGCCAGCAAGCGCGCCAGCATTGCGACATTGAAGGTTACTGGTGCGGACAGCGGAACAATATTCCGCATTTATATGCTGCAAATCCTGACCGTGGCCGCAGGTGCGATTATCGCTGGCCTCGCGGTGGGAAGTGTCATGCCCATGGTCATTGGCGGGGTCGCTGGGAACATTTTGCCCGTCGCGCCGGGCTTCAACCTACATCCCCTACCCTTGTTCATCAGCGCTATCTACGGCCTGTTAATCGCCATTGCCTTTGCCCTGCCGCCTTTGGCCAGTGCGCGCACGGTACCTGCCGCGGGCCTGTTCCGCGCGATTGTCGAAGGCAACGCACGCATCGACCGGCGCAGCGCGGCATGGGTTATCTCTGCGATCCTCGCAATCATCGCACTTGCAGTGCTGTCGGCGCGAGAGCCATTATTCTCGTTCGCCTTTATTGGCGCGGCTTTTGGCCTGCTGTTGCTGCTTACCGGCATCGCTTGGTTGCTGCGTTTTATCGCTTTACGGCTGCCACGACCAAAGGCACCGCTGCCGCGCCTTGCGCTCGCCAACCTGCACCGCCCCGGCGCGCAGACACAGGCATTGGTTGTGGCGCTTGGCCTTGGCCTTACCTTATTTGTCACCCTCGCGGCGATTCAAACCAGCATCAACAATGAAATCAAAAACAGCGTCCCTGACCGCGCGCCAAGCTTCTTCGCCTTGGATATCCCGCGCGACGGCGCGGCAAAGTTCACGCAAATGGTGAAGGACGCCGATCCCAACGCCACCATCAACATGATCCCCGCCTTACGCGGCACCATTGTTGAATTTGGCTGTCAGCGCGTGGACCAATTGGAAGAACTGCCCGAAGGCGCGTGGATCCTGAACGGCGACCGCGGACTAACCTATAGCGGCGTATTGCCTAAGGGCAGCGAGATTGTCGCGGGCACTTGGTGGCCAGAGGACTATAAAGGCCCTGCCTTGGTCAGCCTTGAGGCGGAGGCCGCCGAAAGCTTGGGCGTTCGGGTGGGTGATAGCTTGACCATCAGCCTGCTTGGCGTGGAAGTTCCCGCCAAAATCGCGTCCTTACGCACCGTCAAATGGGATGATTTCGGCCTCAATTATGTGATGGTGTTTTCGCAGGGAAGCCTTGATGCCGCGCCGCATAACATGGTGGCAACGTTGATCGTGTCCAAGCCAGCCGAGCGCATATTGGCCAAATCGATCCCGCCCGCATTCCCGTCCTCGTCGCTGATTGAGGTGGGTGAAGTCACGGCGCAGATCACAATATTGCTAACGCAAATGGCACAGGCCATTGCTGCTGCGGCATCGATCGCCATTTTGGCCGGAATCGCCGTGCTTGTCGGCACTATTGCCGCGGCGCGCCAGTCGCGCATCTACGACAGCGTCATCATGAAAATGCTAGGCAGCACAAGGCGGCAAATCTTGGGTGCGCAGGCGTTGGAATATGGTATATTGGCAGTGGTGCTTGGACTGGTGTCGCTGTTGCTCGGCATGTTGGCGGCTTATTATGTCGTGGTCGAGATATTCGACTTCAGCTTTGCACCGGATTATTCGATCCTAGCGTTGACGCTTGTTGGGGGCGCTGGTGTGACCTTTGTGTTGGGTATCGTCGGATCACTCCCGATCTTGGCGGCGCGGCCTTCGGAAGCGCTTAGGAGCCTATGATTGCCGCATCGCGCGCCGATGTAGAAATATGTTATTTATCAGTCGCCAAATGGGTCGCCAATGGCGCAGACAATATCAACTGCGCCATATGGTAGATGAGCGTTGGCAGCAGGACCATGCCCGCGATCGCGGGCGGAAATATCGTTGCAGCAAGCGGCGCACCGATGGCGATGCTTTTCTGCCCACCCGAAAACAGCATGGTAATCCGGTCGCCGCGCGGTAGCCTCATCGCCCCACTTAAGGCCCACGCTCCACCAAAACCGACAAGCAGCATGACCGATAACGCCAGCGCAAGCCAGGCAAGCTCGTCACCGCGTACGATGCTCCATATTCCAGCCACAACCGCACCGGAAAACGCCACATACACCGCAATCGCAATCGATATGCGGTCCGTCCACGTCGCCAGCTCCTTATTCCGGTCTACCCATGGTTTACACCAACGCTGCGCAATTTGGCCAAGCGTGAACGGCAAAAGCAGGATGAGCGCAATACGACCAACGGCTTCACCTGAAATATTCGCCTCCCCCACATGTACCAACGCCGCCAAGAGCACAGGCGACAGCACCACGCCGGTCAGATTGACCAAAGCTGCCGCGACAACCGATGCCGCCACATTCCCTTTAGCCAAGGCGCAATAGGCCGAAGCGGATTGCACGGTGGAAGGCAGAACACCGGTAAACAGCAACCCCACAGCAAGTGTCGGCGGCAGGATATTGTCGAACACATATGACAGCGCCAATCCAGTGGCCGACATCACGCCAAATACGAAAAAGAAAATCGCCCCCTGCAACCGCCAATTGCGCACACCATTCATCACTTCATGTCGCGGCAAGCGCACGCCATTCAGGAAGAACAAAAGGAATATCGCCGCCAATGAAATCAATGACGCGACCTCAGCCGCCGTGCCCCGAACGGGCAAGACGCTCGCCAACAATATCGTGGCGAGCAACAGCATAACAAAACGATCAGCGAAGATACGAACGAACATCCAAGCGCTTTGACCGTTGCAATCGTGTATTGCAACACCAGCGATGTTGCGCTGCAGCGCATATTGCGTTAATGGCCCGCGAGAACCTGGCGGCATGCGGCCGCTATGAAGACCTTCCAAAAGGCCCATTTCCAAATGTCATTGCGTAACATCGCCATCATCGCGCACGTCGATCACGGTAAAACCACTCTTGTTGACCAATTGTTTCGGCAGTCGGGCACCTTCCGCGACAATCAGCGCATCGAAGAGCGCGCGATGGATTCGAACGATCTCGAAAAAGAACGCGGCATCACCATTCTTGCCAAATGCACCTCGGTCGAATGGAACGATATCCGCATTAACATCGTCGACACACCGGGACACGCCGACTTTGGCGGCGAGGTTGAGCGTATCTTGTCGATGGTCGACGGCGTTATCTTGCTCGTCGATTCGTCAGAAGGCGCCATGCCGCAGACGAAGTTCGTTACCGGCAAGGCTTTGGCACTTGGCTTAAAACCAATCGTCGTCGTCAATAAGGTGGACCGCCCCGACGAACGTATTCAGGAAGTGTTGGACGAAGTGTTCGACCTGTTCGTATCGCTCGATGCAACGGACGAGCAACTCGATTTCCCTGTGCTGTATGCCTCGGGTCGCAATGGCTATGCGTCAACAGACCCCAGCGCGCGTGAAGGCACGCTCACGCCGATGTTTGAAACCATCGTCAGCCATGTTCCAGAACCAAAGGCAGATGTGGACGGCGAATTCAAAATGCTCGTCACCTTGCTTGACCGCGACAACTTCCTTGGCCGTATCCTTACCGGTCTGGTATTGTCAGGCACCGTGAAGGTGAACCAGCAGATCCACGCGCTTAACCCTGACGGCAAGGTCGTCGAAAGCGGCAGGGCTTCCAAAATCATGTCGTTTCGTGGGCTTGAGCGCGTTCCGGTGGACGAAGCCAAGGCGGGCGACATTATCTCCATCGCCGGTTTAACCACCGCAACCGTGGCCGATACGATTGCAGAACCGACAGTGACTGAACCGCTTCAGGCGCAGCCAATTGATCCGCCAACATTGTCGATGCGCTTTTCGGTGAATGACAGCCCTATGGCTGGCCGTGAAGGCACCAAGGTTACCAGCCGCATGATCCGCGACCGCCTGATGCGCGAAGCCGAAAGCAACGTTGCCGTACGTATCACTGAGGCGGAAGACAAGGATAGTTTCGAAGTCGCTGGGCGTGGCGAACTTCAATTGGGCGTCCTTATCGAAACCATGCGCCGTGAAGGCTTTGAGCTTGGCATCAGCCGTCCACGCGTGCTGTTCCGTGAAGACGAAAATGGCCAAAAGACCGAGCCTTATGAAACCGTGGTCATCGATGTGGATGATGAATATTCGGGCACGGTCGTTGAAAAAATGGCGGTGCGTAAGGGTGACCTTACCGACATGCGTCCATCGGGTGGCGGCAAGACACGTATTACCTTCAGCGCGCCATCACGGGGCTTGATTGGCTATCATGGCGAATTCCTGTCCGACACGCGCGGCACAGGCATCATGAACCGCCTGTTTGAAAAATATGGCCCACATCGTGGCACCATTGAAGGCCGCAAGAATGGCGTGCTGATTTCCAACGGCGCGGGCGAAGCCGTTGCTTACGCTCTTGGCCCATTGGAAGAGCGTGGCATTCTTATGGTCTCGCCAGGTGAAGCCTTGTATGAAGGCATGATCATCGGCGAAAATGCCAAGCCAGATGACCTTGAAGTCAATCCGATGAAGTCCAAGCAGCTGACGAACTTCCGTTCGACTGGTAAGGACGACGCCATCCGCCTCACCCCGCCTAAGCGCCTGACGCTTGAGCAAGCCATCGCCTATATCGATGATGATGAAATGGTTGAGGTCACGCCAAAGAATATCCGCTTACGCAAGCGCCTGCTTGACCCGAATGAGCGGAAAAAAGCATCGCGCGCCAAACAGGCGGCATAATGAAAAGGGCGTCAATTTCGGCGCCCTTTTTCTTTGGGCAACGGCCTTAAGGTCGGAACCCTAGAGGGCTTCTCCTGCCGCAACGCCGCTGGCCCACGCCCATTGGAAATTATATCCGCCGAGCCAACCCGTGACGTCCACCGCCTCGCCTACGCAGTATAACCCCTGCATTTTCTTTGCTTCCATCGTCTTTTGCGACAGTCCATCGGTGCTGATCCCGCCCAATGTCACCTCTGCCTTGGCATAGCCTTCACTGCCATTGGGCACGAATGACCAGCTGCCGAGTAGCGTTCCCGCCCCCACCAATTTCCGGTCGTTTTGGTCAGCCAGG
>JAIOYN010000051.1 GCA_021741065.1 Sphingomonadaceae bacterium
TGAAAAGCTTGATGGCTGCAACGGCTTGCTGCTCTCCCCACACATAGATCGCCTGTTCGACAAGGGCTACATTAGCTTTGCTGATGACGGCACTATCCTGAAATCTAGCAAGATGCCGGATGAGGTATGGAGAGGCTGGCAGCTAATTGGAGAGAGCGATGTGGGCACCTTCAATGATGCCCAGAAGGCGTATCTAGCGTATCATCGAGCGAGCATCTTTAAGGCTTAACAACAGGCTGGAGTTTTATAAAGGATTTCGAATGGATTGGGAATTTATTTGGGGAATCGTGCCAATTACTATTTTTTGGAGAATTGCCGCGAATGAGGTGGCTCGCTGGATGCGGGCAAGACAAAGGGGACTTCGGGGTGCAAACGAAGCCGCCGGCTTCGCAGTTGATATCATTGGAGGAATTTCATACTTTGCCTACTATCCATGGCTGTTGCTGGCAGGTTTTAAATTGGGATGGCCAGAAACCATCGCGATCGCTGCCATTACCTTTTTAGTAGGCATGATCTTAAACATGTTTATTGCCGGCGACAAAATTGCATTGTGGATAGCTAGCCTCCTAGTATCCCCTGTTATGATGATTTATGCCTATATAACAATATTTTAGTAAAATATTTTCATCCCATCGCCGATTTCTGATTGCAAGCCATATAGAGCAGTAATCGGGTGTAATCTATTTACAGAATGACAATCATCTTCTAACATTAAAAAGCATTAAGAGAAGGTTTAATCCTTCACCAACCTGCCTATTGCTCGGTAAGGTGGTAACGCGAAAGCGAGATGTGGCGGATTACGCAATCAAGAGCGCAATTACCGCAATATCTAGTCGAGCCTTCTTGCGATGCAAACGCAAGGAGAGGCTTATGTGTAAAGTATCAATCCCCACGCAGTACCCAGAAGCGGTGCTCGCGATCCTAGAAGCCTATCTCGGTGGGAACAGCTCGAAGCTAACGCTGAAGGAGGCAGTTCGAAAGATCGATCTGCATGCCAGATGCGAAGACGATCCTACATTGGCGGCGGCCGGTTTAATTACAAACCACATCGAACAACAGTTACCTTGGTGGGCTAGGCAAGGTGAGCATGGCCGCGCTTTGGCACTAGAGTGGAACGTCCGTATCCCCACCAATCGACTGATTGATCCGACGCAGGTTTGCACCGTCAGATGGACAACTGAAGGAAGGGGTTTCTATTGGCCGATCGAATTTTGGCTTACCTATATCGATGGTTTCCACGTTGAAATTCTAACAGCTAGGTCTCCCGATATTCAGGGCGTCCGTGAGTTTGTGATCGCTGTTGCTCCAGCGGGCGAAGATCGCAGAGCAATTGCTCTCGAACTGATGGAGGGGCTGTGGCGCAATATGATGGAGGCGACTGGAGCGATGTGGGCTAGCTGGTTAGAGGATGGCTTGGTTGACGCCGTTGCAGGCCACGACCTAGCTGTTCAAATGACGAACGGAGCTATCGCTCGAATTCCATCTGTACTCGTGGGTGATGCAGCACTGGAGGTTTTTACACGAGAAGAGATCAATCAGCTGGATCGGCCGGCTATGCTCTCACTCGCTCACCTTCTCAGGAACAGGCTCGCAAAGGCTGGGCCGCCGCCTACACATGATGAACTTGAGGGCATACGCGAGCTTTTAACTGAGCATCTCTTCGCCATCGACTTCAAATACGCGGCTAAAAATGGAGGCGGAAAATGAAGAATCCGTCCATCCCAATGTCACCTGACCAATTGCCTCAACAGCGAATAGTGCCAGTTGCGTCGATCCCTGCCCGCCCCAATCCTTTTGATGCAGTTGTCGGCTGGAACGAAAAGCCTGACGGCGTCGTTTTGGCTAACGGGCCCAGCAACCCAGAATATCTTGGACAAGTTGAGTGGGCATGGTCGCGCATGAATAACCGCGTCGACGCATATTATGTAAGCCGCGGAAGAAGTCGCTGGATGCTGTGGCTTTACAGCTATGATGACAACTGGGGGAAATGGGATTGGCTGCCGATTGGGTATGTCCAGCGTAAGGATGTCAGTCTGAACCAAGCCGCCTTCCATCTTCTGATCGATTTTTGGCAGTGGGAGAAGGACAAAAGCGATTTAGATCACTTTCACTGGATAAATGAAGAGGCATATCTCGACGCAAGCCAGTGGAGAACGATTGCGTTGGTCGTGTGGTCAGGCCAAGCAGCCAATGACGAGAAAACCTCAATGTCCACCCTTTCCAATGTCAGCGCAACAAGAGCAGGAAGTGGTGGTGAGGGCAGTATTAATACTCTGCAAGAGCCGTTCCAGTCAGCAGAAAGTCCCGAAACCAGCTTCGCAGACGGTTCACCGCTACTCCAAGAGTTGAAGGAAGAACTGCTTCAGAGGGGAATGTCAGATGCGGAAGCGGAGGCTTATTTACGAACGTTGTAGCAGCGCACAATGGCCTTCAAATTTGGCAGTGCGTTGATGTCGGCTCTTGGTCAGCGTCGCGATGAAGCAACGCTTGTGCAGCTTGGTCCCGAGCGTATCTTCAGAACCGAAACTGATGTGTCAGAGGCTGAGTTCCGCTTAGCGCTAAGAACGAGGGATGATTCAAGCCATGGGTGTGTTCACTTTTCAGAATGGCGGGCGGTAGAGCCGCTACACGAGACCTAAGCGCGTAAAACGCCGCTTCGCGTAAGGCTCAGTTGATATGCACGCCACGTAATGTCATCAAAACATGCAAAGATAACCTCAAGGTCATCGTTATCGAATTTCGGCGCAACCTCGACAGCAGCATCAACGCCGGCAGCCAATTGGTAGTAATCAATGCGCATGCTGACCGATGGAACGTAGGCATCCGATATCAAAGGCGATTGTAATATTCTGATGATGGTGCACTCGACGTTTGGAATGTTAGAAATGCAAAGCTGCCTGTCAGTCCTGAACCTATAATACCACCTGAGCATTCTAAATAGAAACTAAGCCTTCACAATGAGTGTCGGTTGACTATTTTGCTTTTCGTCATCAGACTATTTGTCAGTTAAATGCGTCAATTCGCGGGGGGAGTATTTTGATCCATCTACTTAGCATTGCAGGATTGTCGCTTTTCGGGGCTGCGTCTCTCGCTCAGGACACACCTCCTGCGACACCAGAAGGCTCAAAAGGAGACACACAGATCGCCAGACCGCTAGTTTGTTCTGGGACCAACGGGACCGTCATCATAGATACAAGCGGGCAGAGTCCAGTAATCAATATACCGTCGACCCTCTGGCCGAAGAAGGGGGACGGTTGGTATCAGATGGTCAATCTGAGCGACGAACCAACAGTGGTGAAAGGGAAAATTGATCTTGGGAACTCAAAGGCGTCCTTCTCTCTAGACAAATACACTCTTCGCCTCACCATCGAGAAATCGGAGGGTTTTGTGCCTCTTGGTCGACCTCTCTACCTAATAGCGAACTGTACCCGCCCCTAGTTGACGCCAAGTAAAGGTTGATCTTTGGAGGAAATCGCGGGACGACCTTTTGCGAACCATTATAACTCAAGCGCCTTCATCCAAGATTGCAGCTAGTGCAGCCTTGCCACCTGCGTTGCTGCTGCGTCTGGCGCTTACGACCTCTGGACCTAAATATCGCAATTCTGACAAGTTTTCAGGCTGCTCTTTTCTCATCTGACTGATCAATTTACGGAAATTTTGAGGTGTAAGGTCTTCAGCAAACTCTTTGATCAGTTTGTTAGCTACTAGGTCAGTTACCATTGCGACCCCACACTTCCCTGAAATGTAGCCAATGATAAGGGACTTTTGCATCTTTGTGATGGTGCCGTCTAATTTCGCCAAATATAGCAAGCATTCCACCACTGACATGTGGCTATGAATGAATTCATCCACCTTCTTGTAGTCAGAGGTTGCGTAAGTTTCAGTCAGGTAGCGATCTATATCGTAAATGTATTTACCAGTCTCTAAATCCGTCACGCTCTCCATTCGGCTCGTAAGGAAAGAGCGGTTTGCTTTCCGATAGTTGCAAAAGCCTAGAACGAGATGATCGTCATGGTTCCATTGCACGAAAGCTTTCGTGTGGATTTGTCTTTTTGTTATTGTCCCGTTGCTGTCTGCGTAGCTAAAACCAAGCTTAACATCGCACCTGAATGGGCGACTTCCTAGTTCGTAAACCGATTCATCCCAAGCATCCTGTTCTGGGAATTCAAACGACTCACTGGAACTAGGTGGCTGTTCAGTTTGATTGGTTAGGTGCGAGTTGGTGAGCGCATCAGTAGGCGCATTGTCACCAATAGATATTGTCAGCGGCACATCATCATATCGCACACCATCTTTGCATGTGTAATTGACGGGAATGACAAAATGAAATGGCTTGCCCGATAATTGCTCAACGCCTTCCATCTGAGCGACCATGAACTCTATGATTTCATCTTCTGGTAGCGCACCCAAAATCTCTGCTTGTTTTGCACTCATATTAGGCTTGATGCTGTCCAGAAGTGATTGAGCAAGAGTGCGCCGTGCTTCTTCAAGTTGCACACTAAGGTCATTGACTGCCGTTTGCGTTGTTTCGCTTAAATTTGGAGCTTCAACGGATTGTACAGCGGATATGCGAAACCCGCCGATTGCTTTGCCTCCCCCTTCTTGATTTGCGCTGTAAAACTCTAAGATAGCTGGTTCGTTTTTCGTGAGGATGATGTTGTAAATTCCAGATCGGCGACAGGATGCTAATGCCTTTGAAATTGCGGTATTGGCATCGCCCATAAATTCGCGGACATCATGAAGATATCCAGACTTCCGAAAGATAGTGATTGTCCAAAGACTGTCGCCTACGAGCTGAGCGTCATTAAGCAAGTTTTCAATATTAGATGCAGCGCCTTTTATGTCTCCATCACCCTGCGAGTTCGCTATTATGACGTAGCATATCAGAGCCACTATCATAAAAATTACAGCACCAATCTCCATGTGACCCTCTCAGCTACTTAGCGACATCGCCTATTATTTTGCAGCTTCTCTCGCAGCTTCTGCAGCCTAAAAATTCATACGGTTCTCATCCCCCGCGACTGCGGCATCGGCTGCTTTTTCAACTTCACGCTGCTGGATAGTCCAATTCAGCAGATTAACGGAGGGATCGCACTTCTCCTCTGAGCGTGCCAACACGTTCTTGTAATATTGTATATCGGCCACGCCATAACGTTTAGCCAAGTCACTAAAGCATTGTTTGTCGGCAATACGTCGTCGCTTTTGCTCAGCTTCATTGCAAAGGCCTCTGAGGAGCTGCATTCCATATTCGTTCTTGCCGTCTTCAACCGCCTCACGAATGCATTGCTCATAGTTAGGTTCCCCACATCCCGATAAAAATGCAACGGACAATATTACGACACCTGATAACTGCTTCAAATTATCTAGACCCCCAGCACTTTGAATAAAGCGATCAGCTGAGAGGTGCAATGATCGGTTCGGAAACATTCGGTTTCATAACATATCCGCCGTTTACCAGCCCACTGGAAATGTCTTATGGTGCAGTAAGGCATTAATATTCATATGAATTTTAGTTTAAAATCGTACCCTAACATGCGGCATCATGGCTAACTATTAAACAACTTACCCTTCGGATGGAAAACCGATTCCTCCGATAGCGGCAAGGTATTTTTAAGGGAGCCTTTTAGGGAACGCTCTCCACTAAGTGGAAAAAGTTATTATTTAACAATGCATGTTGGCGGAGACGGTGGGATTCGAACCCACGATAGAGTCACCCCTATACACACTTTCCAGGCGTGCGCCTTCGACCACTCGGCCACGTCTCCGCATTCCCCTTGGGGACGCACGCCCCTAGCCGCTCCTTTGCGCTTTCGCAAGGCACAGTGATTTGCCATAATGCATCAGATGAAAAGATATCTGCCCTTGGTCGCTTGCGCCGCTTTGTGCGCGCCACTCCCGCTTTTGGCGCAGGACACCAAAACCCACCCCGCACCGTCGGAGATCGTCGCTGCGGCCAAGGCGGACGAATGGGTAGCGATTAAATCGTCGGATCTAATGATTATGGACCTCGCGCCTGATTCGACCGGCAAACCGCGCCGCGTGGTCATCCAGTTGATGCCTGCACCCTTCAGCCAAGGCTGGGTCGGCAATATCCGCAAGCTGGCGGCGGCGCAGTGGTGGGACGGCACGAGCATTAACCGTGTGCAGGACAATTATGTCGCGCAATGGGGCGATGCGACTGAAAAGAAGGCACTACCGGAAGGTTTGGCGACTGTGGGGGCGAAGGATTACATCACACCTGAATGGCCCACTAAGGACTGGATTTTCGCCCAGGTAGACGGAAGGCCCGACGCCTACGCAGCTGCCAATGGTTTCTATGTTGGCTGGCCCCTAGCACAAGGTCGTGAAGGGCTTTGGCCAATCCACTGCTACGCCATGGTCGGCGTTGGCCGGAACCTCTCGCCCGACACCGGCAGCGGGGCGGAACTCTACACCGTCATCGGTCACGCCCCGCGCCACCTTGACCGCAATATCGCATTGGTTGGCCGCGTGATTGAAGGCATTGAACATTTGTCGAGCCTACCGCGTGGAACCGGTGCGCTGGGCTTTTATGAAAAGGAAGAGGAGCGCGTGCCCATTCTATCGGTCCGGTTTGGCAATGAATTGCGGGACGCGCCTGCCTTTGAATATCTGGACACGGACAGCGCAAGTTTTGCGGCTTATGCCGATGCGCGCGCGAACCGGCGAGACCCGTTTTTCAATGTGCCAGCGGGCGGCGCCGATATCTGCAACATTCCAGTACCCATTCGCCGCAAGGCGAAATGAGTGGGAGGGTTCAATTTGTTAAGCGCACCTGCGCAGGTGATGGCACCGTTACAGGTATGACCACAGGCCGAATCAAGGCCATTTGTTCCAAACGGTCGAGCGCCTTACGGGCATCAGCATAGCGTTTTGCACGCACCATCCAAGACTGGGCCGCAGACGCGCCCGGCATTGCGGCAACCTCCAACATGGCCGCCGATAAATTTCCGGCCTCAACAAACGCTTGTGCGCGGATCAGGCGCTGTTCCGGTAAGCGCGCCGGCCCGTCATCCATGCGGAGCACGAAAAGCTGCGATAGCTCCCCTTTGACTGTTTCCCAGGTGCTGATGTCAGGATTACCAGAGACCAATATCGGCGCTAGTCCGCTGAGCTCTGCCTTCAGTGTGTCGAGGGTGACCGGCGCTTGCGCTGCAGAGATAATGGTCGCAACCGCTTGCGGCTGAGTTGCGCCAAAACGAAGTCGGAGCTGTTCTGCCAAATATCCCAAGGGAGCACCACTATCGAGGGTCCGGCGCACCGCAAAAGTCAGCAGCAACCCTTCACCCCGCACGGCATCGCCCGATATTGCCGGATCGGCTACATATACCGGAACCACTTGTCCCGCGACCTGCGCCGTTATGCCAGCGGCAGGTTGCATTGCAGGCGCAGGCGAAACGCCGTTTTCTGCCGCAGCCTTTTCTTGCGCTGACGGCGCGAGAATATCAAAGCTATCCGCCAGCCACCACGTCGCCGCTCCTCCGCCGATAAAGGCGACCAGAAGAAGAAGCATGAAATGCTTGAATTTCATCCCGCCAGCCGAAGCGGACTGTGCCGTTGGATAATCGCTCATATCAGTCCTTCAATAGGCGCGCCGCGTTCGTCTTGGCAATGCGTGGGTGTAAACTGTCCTTGGATGGCTTTCAACAATGCAGCATCATTAGGCGCGTCTGCTGTTATCAACGCCCCCCAACTCCCCCCGGCCGCCTCGGCAATCGCGCTTGAAAATGTTGCGAGCGTCACGTTGGCGCGCGGTACGCCGATGGTCGCACATAACTCTGCAAAATGCCCGGCGGCGCGCGACGAATGCAGGATCACGACATCGCTTTCGGTCAAGTGATCCAGAAAGTCGGCTGGCGCGCTGACGGTGGCGCTTCGGTAGACGATTTCAATATCAATGCGGACGCCATCGATATGCGGAATGGGGCTATGATCCTCGCCTGCCAGCCACAACAGGCGTTGATGGCCGTCGGCGACTGCAATCCGCACCAGCGCCTCAACGCCCTCAGACCCGATTTTAGCGACGGGTATGGACAATATGTGCAGTGCGCTGGCAGTGGCACTGCCCACGGCATAGATTGGCTTGCCATGGTCTTGTGTCAGGAACCCAACCGCAGCGCGCGCGGCATTACCGCTGGTCAGCAATATCGCGTCATAGCCATTAGCAGACGCGCTCTGCACGGGCAGATGTTCGATGGAGAATAACGGCATGACAATGGGTTCATGTCCAGCTGCACGCAGGCGATGCGCTGTTGCATCGGCCCCAGGTTGCGGGCGGATAATTAACAACTTCACGATGCGAAAATACCGCGCAGTTCAGCGCTTGCTTTACCCAGCAATTCTTGCGCAAGCTGCGCAGGACCATCGCAACCCATTGCATACAGACATTCGCCCGATTGCAGTTCACTGCCGTCGGCGGTGAAAATTTCGGCGCGCAGCCTGATCTGCGTCCCTTCAACCCGCGCCAGTGCCGCAACCGGGGAATGGCAATTGCCCCCAACAGCAGCGAGAAACGCGCGCTCGGCATGAACGGCAATAAATGTATCGGCGTCGTTGATAGCCTCTAATAAGGGGAGCAGATCGGCGCGGCTGGCCAATCGGTCGATGCCGACGGCGCCTTGCGAGGCCGCTGGCAAAAACGCATCAAGCGATAATGCAGCCCCCACATCGGCCATACCCAAACGATCAAGCCCTGCAGCGGCAAGCAAAGTGGCATCGGCGTCGCCTGTATCAATATGCGCAAGCCGGGTCGCGACATTGCCTCGTAGGGGCACAATCTGCAAATCCGGCCGCGCCCGTTGCAGCTGCGCCGCGCGCCTTGGGCTAGACGTGCCGACACGCGCACCTTGCTTCAAGTCATCAAGCGACGCGGCCCCTATCAACCGGTCATGAACGTCCGCGCGTGGCAACATCGCAGAAATGACAAAAATATCGGCGCGCCATGTTTCGACGTCTTTCATCGAATGGACGGCGACATCAATCTGATCATCAATCAGCGCACGTTCCAACTCCTTGGTCCAAAGCGCTTTCCCGCCGATATCAGCCAATGGCCGGTCCTGAATTTTGTCGCCGGTCGCCAGCATCGGAACAAGCTTCATCGCGTCAACCGGCAGATTATACGCCCGTTTCACGGCCGCCATGGTCATCTCGGCCTGAGCCAAAGCCAATGGAGAACGGCGGGTTCCGATGCGTAAAGGACGCTCGGCTGTGAATATTGGACATGTCATGCGGCTTGTTCATAGCGGCGCGTCCACCTATGGGAAAGCACAATGGCAATCATCCTGGGTCTTGAATCAAGCTGCGACGAAACCGCAGCGGCAATCGTGCGGTCCGACCGGACAATCTTAAGCCATGCATTGGCTGGACAAGAGGACCATCACCGCGCCTTTGGCGGCGTCGTTCCCGAAATTGCGGCGCGCGCGCATGCAGAATTGATGACACCTTTGGTCGAAACGGCGTTGGCCGATGCCGGACTTACCCTAAACGACGTTGATGCCATTGCCGCCACCGCTGGGCCAGGGCTTATTGGCGGCGTCATGGTCGGGTTGGTCACGGCAAAGGCCTTGGCCATGGCATCGGGCAAGCCTCTGATTGCCGTCAACCATCTTGAAGGTCACGCCTTGTCGCCGCGCCTCATCGATGCGGATCTAGAATTTCCTTATTTGCTGCTGCTTGTGTCGGGCGGGCATTGCCAATTGCTGCGCGTAAATGGCGTTGGCGAGTATAAACGTCTTGCGACCACCATCGATGATGCAGTGGGCGAGGCGTTTGACAAGACCGCTAAAATCTTGGGTCTCGGCTTTCCCGGCGGGCCAGCGGTCGAGCGCGCCGCTGCCATCGGCGACGCCAGCAACGTGCCCTTGCCCAGGCCATTGAAAGGTGCCGATGAACCGCATTTCTCCTTTGCAGGCCTAAAAAGCGCCGTCCTGCGCGCGCATGAAACGGGCCAGTATAGGGTGGAGGACATTGCGGCGTCGTTCCAATTGGCGGTGATCGACTGCCTCCATGACCGCATAAGCTACACGCTGGATCGCATAGATGCGCCTGCTGCCTTGGTGGTCGCTGGCGGTGTTGCGGCCAATGTGCCGATCCGTGAGATGTTGGAAAAGCTCGCCGCGCAACGTGGGATGCGCTTTGTCGCTCCGCCCTTGTGGCTGTGTACCGACAATGGCGTCATGATCGCCTGGGCCGGCGCAGAGCGCTTTGGGTTGGGCCTCACAGACGGGCTGGATTTTGTTGCCCGGCCACGTTGGCCGCTTGACCCCCATGCCGCACCAGCCCGCGGCGCAGGGGTGAAGGCATGAGCGCAGGCACATATCCCATCGGCATCATCGGCGGCGGCGCGTGGGGCACGGCGCTTACGGCAGTTATGGCGCAAATCCACGAACGTGTCTTGTTGTGGGCCCGCGAAGAAGATGTCGTGCGCAGCGTGAACGTCCAACATGAAAACACCCTGTTTCTGGCCGGAACGCCGCTGTCGCCAAAGATTGAAGCTACAGCCGACCTTGCGCGCATGGCTACATGCGAAGCACTCATGATTGTTACCCCGGCGCAGCATGTGCGCGCGATTTTATCCGCACTTCCGGACACACAGGTACCTCTGATCCTATGTGCCAAGGGGATTGAGGCCAACACGCAAATGCTGCTGTCTGACGTCGCAGCGCAGGTGCGGCCACACAATCCTTTGGCAGTACTTTCCGGCCCGACATTTGCGCATGAGGTCGCGGCTGGAAAGCCAACCGCCGTCACGCTTGCGACTGCCAGCCCAGCGATTGGTTCGGCGCTCATGCGCAGCATCGCCACCCCTTCTTTTCGCCCCTATTGGTCCGACGACGTCGTTGGCGCGGAAATTGGCGGCGCCGTCAAAAATGTACTCGCCATTGCCTGCGGCGTTGTCGATGGCGCTGGTCTTGGTCTGAATGCGCGCGCGGCATTAATCGCACGCGGCTTTGCTGAAATGCAGCGTTATGGCCTTGCCCGCGGCGCAAAAGCGGAAACGCTGGCCGGGCTATCAGGGCTCGGCGATTTGGTGCTGACATGCAGTTCGGAAAACTCGCGAAACTTCTCTTTAGGCCGCGGTCTTGGGCAAGAACAAAAAGCGGATAGCCTGCTCGCCGACCGTAAAACCATTGCCGAAGGTGCCTTTACCGCACCAGTGCTGTTGAAGTCGGCGACCGCCCTTGCCGTTGAAATGCCCATCGTTTCAGCTGTTTGCACTTTACTCGCTGGCACGGCTACCGTGGAGGCCGTCGTGACCGACTTATTGGCCCGCCCACTCAAGTCCGAAAGCTGGTAACTGCGGCCTGAATCCGCTAGTTGACGCACAAAGGACCACATTTGACTACAGCCAGAACAGATGAAGAAGACATCCAAGCGCTTGCCAAGGGCGGGCGCACTAATGTCTTTGGATTCGTGCTGCGACTGGCGGCGCGTATCCCGTTCCTGTTCATCGCAGGGCGGCTTTACGGCCCCGAGGCACTTGGGCGCTTTGCTTATGCGATTTTGATCGTTGAATTTGCCGCCCAGCTTGGGTCGCTTGGTCTGCGCCGGGGTCTTGCGGAGCTTTTGTCTAAGCAAGATCAGCCACACGCCCATATCATCGCGGATTGCTTATTCGCCGCGTTGGTCGCTTCGGCGCTGGGCGCTGCATTTCTGATCGCGTTGCCGCAATTAATGTTTCCCAATAGCGGTATCAACGGCTTGGATCGTTTCTTGCCGCTGGCGATTTTTGCGATCGTGGCAACCGACATTGCGCTGTCCGCGCTCGCCTATAAATTTGACATATTGTCTACGGTGCGCGCTCGCGCCGTTGTTGAACCTTGGACGATAAGCATCGCTGCGGGTGCATTTTATTTCTATTCCGCCCGTGATGGCCTGATCCTGGCTTATGTCGCCTCGTTAATGGCGGCCCTAGTTTTTGCGCTATTGCCCTTATGGCGCAGCTATGGCCACCCGCGCGGCTGGTGCCCAAGCCCGATGCGTTCGTTTGGCATTGCGCGGCGTAACCTACCGCTCGCGGCTGCCGATGCAGCCGAATGGGGCAGCCGGCGGCTTGATCTTGCCATATTGGGCTTGTTCGCTTCGCCTGCGATTGTAGGAATCTATTATGTCGCGCAACAAGTCGCGAGCTTGCCGCAGAAGTTGAAAACCAGTTTCGACCCTATTTTGGGGCCAGTGATTACCCGCAATTTGCAAACGAAAAACTATGCGGAAATCGCCAAGCAAGTGGGTCAAGTCGGCTTCTGGATCATTGCGGCGCAGGCAGGAATTGCATTGGCGCTTGGTATCCCGGGCGAAGCCGTAATGGGTTTGGTGGGTCCTCAATTTGTTGGCGGCGCTATGGCGCTTGCCTTTTTGCTGGCAGCAGAAGTTGCCGCCGCCAACGCCGTCGTGAGCGAATCCGCCTTAGTTTACATCGCACGCCACCGCAATTTTTTGATCTCGCTCGGCATG
>JAIOYN010000004.1 GCA_021741065.1 Sphingomonadaceae bacterium
ATCGGAAAAATCTACTGGCGTTTGCGGTGGATCATATTTTTCGGCCTCAATCCGACTTAGGGACATAAGGTCTCGAACAAGCGCTTGCATCCGGTCGGTCTCGGTCGCCATGATGCCAAGAAACCGGCTGCGCGTCGCAGCGTCATCACCCGCCGCTGGATTATCCAGCGTTTCAATAAAGCCCTTGATAGCGGCCAAAGGTGTCAACAATTCGTGGCTGGCATTGGCGACAAAATCGACCCGCATTTTTTCGGCGGCCTGTGTTCCGCTGCGATCGGCCAGATGCACGATTTTCTGCGACTGACCCATGGTTTGAATCCGCATGTCCCATAATTGGTTTTTCTGGCCAATGCCGGCCAGTCGAATCGGTTGCCCGCTGTGCTGTGCATCTGGGTCTGACAGCCGTTCAATTGCGCCTGCATGACGGAACGCCATGCGCACATTTTGCCCGACAATATTTGCATTAAGCAAACGCAGCGCCACTTGGTTGGCAGCGGTTACCCGAGCATTTTCCACCATCAATATGGCGTCGGCCGACGAATCGATAAATGCCTGCAACTGTGGATGTGAACTAATCGCCAGAACTTCTATATCTGTTGCGGCTGGCTTAGCCGTCTCCTGCAATGCATCTTCGCGATCATGCGGATCAGCGACAATGAATAACGCAACTAACAATGAGACGAAAACAACAAGAACGCGTTCGCCGGATCCCGCCATTTGGCCAGCGAATATGGCCCCGACAAATGCCAAGGCAAATGCAACAATCATGCGAGGCGACAACCAACTGTTCACTTTGTACCTTGGTGCAATTCCTGTGAGATCGTCCCACATATAGACGCAGCGATTTGGTGCAAGCAACGCCGATGGAAAAATCTAGACAGCCCGGCGTCCTTTGCGTGACTTAATTTCATCCCATGCCTTTTAGGCAATCGAGAAGTTCGTCAAAATGGTGGATGATTGCGTCTGCGCCCATATCCTCGACCGGCCCGTGCAAAAACCCGAAGCTGACGGCTACACTCGGGACATTGGCATTTTTGGCCGCCATCATATCGTAAATAGAATCGCCGACATAGGCCGCGCGCCCGCCGCCACAGCGCTTAATCATTTCAAAGATAGGTGCGCCAGAAGGTTTGGCATTTTCCTTGCCTAAAGTATCTGCGCCCAAAATGCATCCCATGCGGTGCGCCAAGTTCAGGTCGGTCAGCAATTTGAGGGCGAGGCTCTCAAATTTGTTGGTTACGACCGCGTAACGCACGCCCATATCGTCAAGCGCATCCAGCACCGCCAAAGCGCCATCAAAGGGTCGGCTGTGCATCGAAACATTGGCTTCATAAAAAGTCAGCATCTGGCGATAGAGCGGTTTGAAATCATTATCGGGAATACCGCCCGTCGCTTCCAAACCCTGTTGCAGCATCAGTTTTGCGCCGCCGCCGATATATTGCTTTACTGTTTCTGGCGAGAGCAGCGGCCTGCCCAAGTTGTCCAGCACATGATTGACTGCAGCGGTCAGATCACCGCTTGTGTCCACCAAAGTGCCATCAAGGTCAAAGCCAACGATATCGAAAGGAAATTTCAAGCCAAGCTCCACAATATTCCGTCGGCGTCTCGACTGCGCTCGAACCGAACCGATTATAATATGTTGCCATAATTGAAGCGTTGTTCTGGAAACCGCAACAATTTGCTGGCATGAAGTTAATTATGACAGATTTAGCCGCCATCATTCTCGCCGCGGGCAAGGGCACGCGCATGAAATCCGACCTGCACAAGGTGCTGCATCCGATCGCCGCTCGCCCCATGCTGATGCATTTAATGGCATCGGTGGATGCCTTAAACCCTGCCAAGAAGGTTGTGGTGGTCGGCAGCGGTAAGGATCAACTGGAGGCCGCTCTGGCAGGCACGGCAGAACTTGCAGTGCAAGAGCCCCAATTTGGCACTGGCCATGCCGTACAGCAGGCCCAAGGCGTGCTGAAGGGGTTTGATGGCGATGTCCTCATCCTATATGGCGATGTGCCCTTCGTGCCGACGGCTACGATGCAGGCAATGGTCGCGCGGCTCAATGCACCCGATGCGCCGGCGGTGGTTGTCTTGGCGTTCGAACCAGAAGATCCAACGGGCTATGGCCGCGTAATCGTCGAAGATGGTCGCATCATCAAGATGGTCGAGCAAAAGGACGCGACTGACGCCGAAAAAGCGGTGAAGCTCTCGAATTCCGGCCTGATGGCGGTTAAGGCTCGCGACCTGTTCCCGCTTCTGAATCGCGTCACCGACGACAATGCGCAAAAGGAATATTATCTCACCGATATCGTCAACATAGCTAGCGAAGACGGGCGGATTTGCGTGGCTGTGACAACCGAACCCTACAAGGTCGCAGGCATCAACAGCCGCGCGCAATTGGCCGAGATGGAGCAAGCCTGGCAACAACGCCGCCGGACGGAAGCCATGGATGATGGCGCAACTTTGATTGCGCCGGAAACCGTCTGGTTTGCGTGGGATACGCAGATCGGCCGCGATGTTCTGATCGAACCCAATGTGTTTTTTGGTCCCGGCGTCAGCATATCCAACAATGTGAAAATCCGCGCAAACAGCCATATTGAGGGCGCTATCGTCGGCAGTGGTTGCGAAATTGGACCCTTCGCGCGGCTACGGCCGGGAACGGTGCTGGAGGAAAACGCCAAGATCGGCAATTTCGTCGAAACCAAAAAAGCCCATCTGGGCAAGGGCGCCAAGGCCAATCATTTGACCTATTTGGGGGATGCGACAATTGGCGCGGGCGCGAACATCGGCGCTGGCACCATCACCTGCAATTATGACGGCTATTTCAAATATCAAACCGTCATCGGCGAAGGCGCATTCATCGGCAGCAACAGCGCCCTCATCGCGCCCGTCAAGATTGGCCGTGATGCGATTGTTGCCGCAGGCAGCCCGGTATCCCGCGATGTAGCCGATGGCGAACTGCGCATGGTTCGCGCCGAGCAATTGGTGAAACCCGGCTGGGCGGATCGTTTCCACGATGCGATGCGGAAGAAGAAAGCCGCCGATAAAAAGACACAAGAGTAAAATTGACATGATATCATGATATGATATCAGTATATCATTATGACTCGTATCCTCGCCGATTTGCCTGATGAAGACATCAAATGGCTCGACCAACTTGCCGCTGAACAGGGCAAGTCGCGCGCGGCTGTTTTGCGGGAGGCTGTGGAGGCCTATCGCACGGACGGGCCAGCATCCGGCAATACCGATTGGCTTGAGGCAGGTTTCGGTTTGTGGGCAAAATATGGCTTCACGGAAGATGGGATGGATTATCAAAACCGGCTGCGCGAGGAATGGGTGCGCGAATGGGACCCGGAATATGACCCTGCAAGACATGCCCCGCCGACCGATGAGAAAGACGCCGCCGCGTGAGCGACATCTATTTCGATACCAATATCATTATCGATGCGTTGGCGAGAAGACCCGAGGCACTTGCCGAGCTTCGCCGCGCTAAGCGTCAGTGGATTAGCCGCATGACGTGGATTGAAGTTCTCGCTGGCATGCCCGTGCCAGCACGAGCTGAAACCGAAGCCTATTTGCAAAATTATTCCATACGCGAGTTATCGCCGGAGATCGCACGACGGGCTGCCGACCTTCGGTTCAACAAACGCTCGCTCAAACTGCCGGACGCTGTAATTTTTGCTTCGGCGCAAGAGCATGGCGCAATTTTAGTGACGCGCAATGTGCGGGACTTTCCGGCAAATATGCCGGGCATTCGCGTCCCTTACATCACGCCAGATAAGGTTTAGAGTTTATGTGCGGAATTATCGGAATTGTTGGCAAATCTCCCGTCTCGGATCGGCTCGTCGATGGCCTGAAGCGGATGGAATATCGGGGCTATGACAGCGCGGGCGTCTGCACCGTTTTTGACGGCCAACTCATCCGCCGCCGCGCGGAGGGCAAGCTGGCCAATCTCGTCAATGTCCTCAAGACGGATGATGCCGCTGGCGATATCGGCATTGCCCACACCCGTTGGGCCACACATGGCGCGCCAACCACAAGCAACGCGCACCCGCATGCGACGGGTGAAGTGGCGCTCGTTCACAATGGCATCATCGAAAATTTCACACAGTTGCGCGATGAACTGACGGCGCGCGGCCGGAAGTTTGAAAGCGAAACCGATACCGAGGTTGTCGCGCATTTGGTTTCGGAACAGGTTGAGGCGGGCCATGCACCGGCCGATGCGGTCAAAGCGGTGCTGCCGCGACTGCGCGGTGCGTTTGCGCTGGCGATCGCGTTCCGGCAATTTCCCGATTTTCTGATTGGCGCGCGGCTAGGTAGCCCGCTCGTCGTCGGCTATGGCGATGGCGAGACCTATTTGGGATCCGATGCGCTGGCGCTTGCCCCATTGACGCAAAAAATTGCCTATCTGGAAGAAGGTGACTGGGTCATAGTTACCCGCGGTGGCGCGCAGATTTTCGATAAGGACAATGCGCCGGTCACGCGCGATATCACAACCTCCGGCGTGTCTGCGGCGCAGATCGAAAAGGGCAATTACCGCCATTATATGCAGAAAGAGATTTTTGAGCAGCCCACCGTGGTCGCGCAAACGCTCTCCAGCTATATTCGCCCCTTGGAGCAAACCGTTGCCTTGCCGCAGATGGATTTTGATCTTGCCGGTGTCAAACGCATTACCATCGTTGCCTGCGGCACGTCTTATTATGCCGGCATGGTCGCGAAATATTGGTTCGAAACCTTCGCCCGCGTGCCCGTCGACATCGATGTCGCGTCGGAGTTTCGGTATCGCGACCCTGTGTTGGAGGAAGGCGGTCTTGCGCTGTTCATTTCTCAATCGGGCGAAACCGCAGACACGCTAGCGGCCCTGCGCCATTGTAAGGAAAATGGCCAGACAATCGCGGTTGTCGTCAACGTGCCGACATCGAGCATGGCACGCGAGGCAGACCTGTTATTGCCTACCCATGCTGGCCCCGAAATCGGCGTAGCCTCGACCAAGGCATTTACTTGCCAGCTGGCGGTGTTGGCTGCGCTGGCTGCGCATTTGGCACTGGTGAAGGGCAAGTTGAGCGCTGAGGAAGAACGCGAAATCGTCCGGCATTTGATCGAAGCGCCCGCCGCTTTGAATGCTGCCCTCGCGCATGATGACGACATCGCCGCGATGGCGCATTTGATCGCGCCGGCGCGTGATGTGCTCTACCTTGGCCGTGGCCCGGATTATCCGCTGGCGATGGAAGGCGCGCTCAAGCTCAAAGAGATCAGTTATATCCATGCCGAGGGCTATGCCTCTGGCGAAATGAAACATGGACCAATCGCGTTGATTGACGAAGCGGTGCCTGTCATCGTCCTCGCGCCCAGCGGGCCGCTGTTTGAAAAAACCGTCAGCAACATGCAAGAGGTACGTGCGCGCGGGGGCAAGGTTGTGTTGATTTCTGATGCCAAGGGCATAGCCGAAGCGGGCGAAGGCTGCCTCGCCACCATCGAAATGCCGACCGTCCACCCGTTGATCGCACCATTGGTCTACGCCGTGCCCGTGCAATTGCTGGCCTACCATGTCGCGTGCGCCAAGGGCACGGACGTGGACCAGCCCCGCAATTTGGCAAAGTCCGTTACCGTAGAGTGAGTTTGCGCAACAATCACGCCGCAGACTTTTGCGGCGTATCAGGGTTGTTCAGCGCTCCAGCGGCGTTATGGGTGGGAATATGAGCACGCCCGCTAAAATAATCACCATATGCATCCTGCTTTGGGTGGGCGTGCATTTGTTGCTCTATGGCTATTTGAAACGCCGCATCGCTGCTGCCAAGCGTGACAGGGACGCGGAGGCATAGCTTGATTTGCCATTTTCGCATGCCTATAGCGGGAAGACAGAAACAAGCGGTCCCTAGGGGCCGCTTTTTGGCTTTTGGAATATGCCAAACATTTGGTCGAAAGGAAGAAAACCATGTCGATTACGCCCTTGATGCCAGTCTATCCGCGCTGCGGTTTTCGGCCGGTGCGTGGTGAGGGCGCATGGTTGATTTCTGAAGACGGCAGCCGCGCGCTAGATTTCGCTGCGGGTATTGCGGTGAATTTGCTTGGCCATGGCCATCCGCATCTGACCAAAGCCATTCAGGATCAGGCGGCAACACTTATCCATGTGTCGAACCTCTATGGCAGTCCGCAAGGCGAGGCCTTTGCGCAGCGGCTGGTGGATACGACCTTTGCCGATACCGTGTTTTTTACCAATTCGGGTGCAGAAGCCGTTGAATGTGCCATCAAAACCGCGCGGGCATATCATCAGAGCCAAGGCAGCGACCGTTTTGAGATAATCACCTTCAAGAACGCCTTTCATGGCCGGACGATGGCGACGATTTCTGCAAGCAATCAGGAAAAGATGCACAAAGGCTTCATGCCGTTGCTCGAAGGCTTCAAATATGTCGATTTTGACGATTTGGAAGGCGCAAAAGCCGCCATCGGACCAAAGACCGCCGCGTTTCTGGTTGAACCCATTCAGGGCGAGGGCGGCGTTCGGCCCGCTTCAGATGCGTTCATCCAAGGCCTGCGGGCGTTGGCGGATGAGCATGGTATCATGTTGATCTTGGACGAAGTGCAATGCGGCGTGGCGCGCTCAGGTACGCTATATGCTTATGAACAATATGGCATCGTTCCGGATATCATGGCGACGGCAAAGGGTCTGGGCGGGGGATTTCCGGTCGGCGCATGCCTTGCCACCGAAGCGGCTGCACGCGGAATGGTCGTTGGCACACATGGATCAACCTATGGCGGCAACCCCTTTGCGATGGCGGCGTGTCAGGCGGTCTGGGATGTCGTCGCGAACGACGAATTTTTGGCACAAGTGCGCTCCACTGGCGACAAGCTGCGTTCAATGCTGGAACAGTTTATCGGTAATTATCCGGATTTGTTTACCGGCGTGCGCGGTAAGGGCTTGATGCTCGGCGTGATGATGACGCATGAAACACGTCCATTCGTGGCGCATTTGCGCGACAATCATGGTCTGTTGCTGGTGGCCGCGGGTGATAATACCTTCCGCGTATTACCGCCGTTGAACATCGGTGATGCCGAAATCCAGACATTCATGGAAAAGCTGTCGGCAGGTGCTGCCAGCTACCAGATGCCGGAAGCTGCATGACGCGCCATTTCTTGAATTTGAGCGACGCCGGCGGCGACGCAATCGCAGCGATGTTGCAAGACGCGATGCACAGGAAGAGCGCGCGGGCCGCCTGGCCCAAAGGCAAATCTGATGCTGATGCCCCGCTAGCCGGTCATACGCTCGCGATGGTGTTCGAGAAAAATTCGACCCGCACGCGCACCTCGTTTGAAATGGCGATGAAGCAACTGGGTGGAGACAGTATCTTCATGGCATCGGGGCAGATGCAACTTGGTCGCGGCGAAACGATTGCCGACACGGCGCGGGTATTGTCCCGCTATGTCGACGCCATCATGATCCGCACGGATGATCATGATAAGGTCGAGGAACTGGCACATTACGCCAGTGTGCCCGTCATCAACGGCCTTACCGATCTGTCCCACCCGTGCCAGATTGTGGCCGATTTGTTGACTATCATGGAGCATAAGAAGGCATTGCCGGGGCTTGAAATTGCATGGCTTGGCGATGGCAACAATGTGCTGAATTCTTTGGTAGAGGCCGCTGGGCTGTTCAAGTTTAACGTGCGTATTGCGGTTCCCGAAGGATATGAAAGCGACAGCAATTTCATAGTAGCCGCCCAGGGCGCTGGTGCAAATATCACGCTCATCCGAGACGCAAGCGAAGCGGTGGCGGCCGCCGATGTAATTGTTACCGACACATGGGTGTCGATGGGGCAGGAGCATGCGCATAACAAGATAGCGGCGATGATGCCCTATCAGGTGAACGAACGTCTGATGGCTTTGGCGAAGGCAGATGCTAAATTCTTGCATTGCCTGCCTGCCCATCGTGGCGAGGAAGTAACAGACGCCGTGATCGACGGACCGCAATCTGTCATTTGGGATGAAGCGGAAAACCGGCTGCATGCGCAAAAATCGATTTTATTGTGGTGCCTTGGAAAATCATAATGGCCGAGCAATCGGAAACATTATCTAACCAACCCTTGCGCTTTTCCATACCGACGCGGGATGCGCGCGGACGGCTGGTGCGTCTGGACGATGTCCTTGGTGAAATTTTGGCGGCGCATGCGTATCCGCCGGTGATTGAGCGGACGTTGGCCGAAGCGTTAGTCTTGACCGCTTTGTTAGGCGCATCGTTGAAGGAACCGAGCAGCCAGCTCACACTGCAAACGCAGACGGAAAAGGGCGCAATTCGGCTCTTGGCCTGCGACTATAAGGATGGCGCATTGCGCGGCTATGCGCAGTTTGATCTCGCGACTGCCGCTGCCCTGCCGAAGGATTCGACGTTATTTGGCATCTTCGGACAAGGCTATCTCGCAATCACATTCGACCGGATGAAACCCGCGAGCGAAGGCGGGGGGCGCTATCAGGGGATTGTCCCGCTTGAAGGCGAAACGCTCGCGGATGCGGCGCAAAACTATTTTGTGCAATCCGAACAAATCCCGACCTTGATCCGCGTTGCTGTGGACCATGTCGATGGCCGCTGCGTGGCGGGTGGCCTGCTGGTGCAGCATTTGCCAGAGGGGGAGGAAGGTCGCGAGCGGTTACATGTGCGGCTCGACCATCCCGAGTGGGCGCATATCGAAGTTATGTCTTCGACCATCGCCGCCGCCGAACTTGTCGACCCAGCGCTTCCGCTTGAGGAAATCGTCTGGCGATTGTTTCATGAAGAAAAGGAAGTGCGCATTGAGCAAGGCGATCTGCTGTCAAAGGGCTGCCGCTGTGACCCTGTTCACATCCGCGATGTCATTGCCAAATTTCCTGCCGTTGACCGCGCCGAAATGGCGGATGATGCCGGAGACATCGTCGTTGATTGCGAATTTTGTTCGCGCCGCTTTCCAATAAGCTTGGCCAGCTTTAACAGCTGAACTGCACAATAACGGCGGCGCTTCATTGAACTTTCATGAACCAGATACTAACGTGCGCAACCCCACAAATGATGTTATGCAGAACACGAAAAACAAGGCGCTTCGCTGTATAAGGCTAGTTTGCGGATAGAAGCTTATGAACAAAATTTTCCGTCTTTATGCTTTGCCATGTGTGTTTTTGCTTTCGCTGGCAGCGGCGGGTGCCGCAAAGCCAGATGGTGATATGGCTTTGCTTGACACACTTGATCGGGGAATGTGGCAATTGCGACCAACGGGCGGGAGTGTGCCGACTTCCAAAATCTGCCTTGGCAAATCGGACAGCCTTACCCAAATCCAACATAGCGGCTTAGCGTGCGAACAATATGTCGTGCGTTCGAGCCCAAATTCCCTGACGGTCAGCTACAGCTGCGAAGGGCATGGTCAGGGGTTGACGATTATCCGTAAGGAAACAAACCGGATCATCCATATTCAATCCCAAGGCATTCGAAATAATGCGCCATTTTCGTTTTCAGCTGAGGGCCGCAAAACCGGTCCGTGCTAATGGGTTATTTCAGAACGCCGCAATACCGGTAATGGCGCGGCCCAATATCAGCGCATGGACATCGTGCGCGCCTTCATAGGTGTTGACCGTTTCCAGGTTCGCCATGTGGCGCATAACCTGATATTCTTCGCTAATACCGTTGCCGCCATGCATGTCGCGCGCAGCACGGGCGATATCGAGCGCTTTGCCTACATTGTTGCGCTTGACGATAGAAATCATGTCCGGCGCCAGCTGTCCTTCGTCCATCAAGCGCCCAACGCGCAAGGATGCCTGAAGTCCCATGGCAATATCGGTCATCATATCCGCCAGTTTCTTTTGATATAACTGGTTAGCGGCAAGCGGTTTACCAAATTGGTGGCGATCAAGGCCATATTGCCGCGCGGCGTGCATGCAGAATTCTGCTGCACCTAATGCGCCCCAACTAATGCCATAGCGGGCGCGGTTGAGGCAACCGAACGGGCCTTTTAATCCTTGCACATCGGGCAACAATGCGTCTTCGCCAACTTCGACATTGTCCATCATGATCATGCCCGTGGTCGATGCGCGTAATGACAGCTTGCCCTGAATTTTCGGCGCAGTGAGGCCCTTCATGCCCTTTTCAAGCACAAAGCCGCGAATGCCGCCACCATGCGCTTCGGATTTTGCCCAGACGACAAAGACATCGGCAAAAGGTGCATTGGAAATCCACGTTTTCGATCCATTGATGACATAGCCGCCATCAACCTTTTTGGCGAAAGTGCGCATGCCGGCGGGGTCCGACCCCGCATCAGGCTCCGTCAACCCAAAGCAGCCGATCAGCGTGCCGGCAGCCAAGCCCGGCAGATATTTGCGCCTTTGTTCTTCCGATCCATAAGCATGGATAGGATGCATCACGAGCGACGACTGCACCGAAGCCATCGAACGATAGCCGGAATCGACGCGCTCAATTTCGCGCGCGATCAGCCCGTAAGCGACATAAGACGCGCCAGCGCCGCCATATTCCTCCGGTATGGTCGCGCCAAGTAAGCCTGTTTGCCCCATCAATGGGAACAGCTCAGGCGCATCGCATTCGGTCCGATAGGCGTTGATGACGCGCGGCTGCAATTCGTTTTGCGCAAAGGCATACGCGCTGTCGCGGATCATGCGTTCGTCTGCGGTCAGTTGTTCCTCCAGACGAAAAGGGTCAGACCAATCGAATGCTGCCAACTCGGCCATTATTATCTCCATTGGGCAGGCCTGCTGAATAGCGACCTGCGTCCTGTTTGCCTTTATAAGCGTGTGGGCAAGGCGGCAACCCTTGCCATCAACTCTGCGCCTTGCCATGCGTTGTGGACAAGCAGAACAAAGACTGGGGACAATAATGGCATTAGCAGCCGAAACGAAAACGCTTCTTGAAACGCTGGGCTGCGCCGTTGATGGCGGTGACCTTGCTGTGCACAGCCCCATTGATGGCAGTCGCATCGGGGCGGTGGCGACCGCAACGGCGGGCGAGATTGAGGCTGCTGTTGCGCAATCGCGGGCCGCGTTTCTAAGCTGGCGCAGCGTTCCTGCGCCGCGGCGTGGGGAGCTTGTCCGCTTGTTTGGGAATGCGTTGCGTGCTCACAAGAAAGAACTTGCCCGTCTTGTCACCATAGATTGCGGAAAGCCACTGTCGGAAGGGCTTGGCGAAGTGCAGGAGATGATCGACATTTGCGATTTTGCCGTGGGTCTGTCGCGGCAATTACATGGTCTGACCATCGCCAGCGAACGACCCGGCCACCGGATGATGGAGCAATGGCATCCATTGGGGCCGGTTCTTGTCATTTCCGCATTTAACTTTCCGGTCGCGGTATGGGCATGGAATGCCGCTTTGGCATTGGTGTGCGGCAATAGCGTCATTTGGAAGCCATCGGAAAAAACGCCGCTGACGGCCGCTGGCGTCCAGGCCATTTTTGAAAAGGCGGTTGCCGAATTTGGTGACGCACCGGCCCATTTGTCACAAGTCGTTCAGGGCGGGCGCGATATCGGGGCAACGTTGGTTGCCGACCCACGCATCGCTTTGATCTCCGCCACGGGCAGCACGGAAATGGGCCGAAAGGTTGGGCAAGTGGCCGCGGCCCGCTTTGCCAAAACCATCCTTGAACTTGGCGGGAATAACGCCGCAATTATCAGCAACAAAGCTGACCTTGCGTTGGCGCTACGCGGTGTGCTGTTCTCGGCATTTGGCACAACGGGCCAAAGATGCACCAGCTTACGCCGCCTTTTTGTGCATGATGCGATTTATGACAGCTTCGTCAGCGCGCTGCAGTCGGCCAGCGGCTCGATGGCGGTGGGTAACCCGCTGGACGGCAACAATCTTGCAGGACCGCTGATTGACGAGGCTGCTTTTGCTGGGATGCAAGCCGCGCTGGATGAGGCTTGCGCACTGGGCGGGCAAATCATCGGTGGTGAACGTATCGCTATGGACGGCGTCTATGTCCGCCCGGCTTTGGTCCAGATGCCCAATCATATTGGTCCAGCGTTAAGGGAAACATTCGCGCCTATTCTCTACATCTTCCGCTATCATGATTTGGCGCACGCCATTGCCCTGCAAAACAGTGTTGGCGCAGGATTATCATCTTCCCTATTCTCGACCGACATCCGCGAATGTGAAAAGTTTTTGTCTGCAGAAGGAAGCGATTGCGGCATTGCCAATGTTAACATCGGCACCTCAGGTGCAGAAATTGGCGGCGCCTTTGGCGGAGAAAAAGAAACTGGCGGTGGTCGGGAGTCCGGTTCAGACGCATGGAAGGCCTATATGCGACGGGCCACAAACACGATAAATTACTCCGACAATCTGCCACTTGCGCAAGGGGTCACATTCGACATAGGCTGAGTGCCCAGAGGAGATTGAAATGCGCGTTGAAAAACTGCCGCCGGTGAAAGCAACGCTGCAACCCAGCAACCATCCTTATCTCAACGGAGCGTGGACGCCGCAGCATGAGGAAGTCACCGCGTTCGACCTTGATGTGATTGAGGGCCGCATTCCCGACGACATTAACGGCATTTATTTACGCAATACCGAAAACCAGTTGCATCAACCCCTTGGTCGTTACCACCCCTTTGACGGCGATGGCATGATCCACCAGATCGATTTTTCCGGCGGCAAGGCCAACTATCGCAACCGCTTCATCCGCACCCGCTGTTTTCAGGCGGAGCAGGATGCTGGCGGGTCTTTATGGGGCGGGTTGATGGACAAAAGCAGCCTGTCCATCCGCCCCGGATTTGGCGCGCATGGCAGCCTCAAGGATTCCTCCAGCACGGACATCATCGTGCATAACGGCAAAGCAGTGTCTACTTTCTATCAATGCGGGGAGGGCTATGTGCTTGACCCGGAAACGCTGGAGCAAGAAGGCGTGGCGCCTTGGGTGCCGCTTGATGGTATTTCCGCACACCCCAAGGTGGATGAGCGCACCGGCGAATTGTTATTCTTCAACTATTCCAAGCACGCGCCTTACATGCATTATGGCGTCGTTGATCGCAGTGGGAAGTTGGCGCATTATGTGCCCATCCCGCTGCCGGGGCCGCGCCTGCCGCATGACATGATGTTCACTCAGAACTGGTCAATATTGTGCGACTTCCCGTTGTTCTGGGATGAAGAATTGCTGAAGCGCAATGTCCATGTGACTCGGCTGCACGAAGGGCTGCCGTCGCGTTTTGCGCTCATTCCGCGTTATGGGCAGCCAGAGGATATTCGGTGGTTTGAGGCGGATCCGACCTTCGTCCTGCACTTCATTAACGCCTATGAAGACGGCGACGAAGTCATACTCGATGGCTATTTCGAAGAAGATCCCTATCCGCCGCCCATAGAAAATGCGGACGGCTATGGTCATATGATGGCTTATGTTGACGAACATAGCTTCAAGCCAAAGCTGCACCGCTGGCGGTTTAACTTGGCAGATGGCACAACGCGCGAAGAGCGAATGGACGACCGCATCCTCGAATTCGGGATGATGAACCAGCGTTATTTGGGCCTGCCCTATAGATATGCCTATAGCACGACTTCTAAGCCCGGATGGTTCCTGTTTAACGGTTTTGTGAAGCACGACATGGTCACGGGCGAGTCATGGTCGCTAGAGCTTCCTGAGGGGCGCTACGGCAGTGAGGCACCCTTTGCCCCCCGCGTCGGTGCGGTGGACGAAGACGATGGCTATCTCGTCAGTTTTGTCACCGACGAAAATCGCGGAACATCCGAATGCATATTAATTGACTGCAAACGCTTTGCAGCAGGGCCGGTGTGCCGGATTGCGCTGCCGCATAAGATCAGCAGCGGGACCCATGCGCATTGGATGGATCGTTCGGCGCTTTAACGCAGAGTTATTGCTGTCCTTAGGGCCGACATTTTGGTTCGCAATTGGCGCACCACTCAGAATAAAACCGAGAACAATTATCTTTTTGTAATTAAGCGATTATAATCCAAATCAACTCTAAGCTATCGGATGGTCGCTTTTATGGGGTTAGCGGTATACCCCAGGAGTGGCTTGCTAAGCTTGATTGGCGGGAGGGTTTAGCAGGATGGGTGCTGGAATTGCTTGTACATCGGTGAGCCTGCATGACTAAATCGCTGGTCGTACGATGCCGATTGAGTGTCATTACCTTAACTTTGTTAGTGAGGTAATCCTCTGCAACACTCAGATTCAATCCTTGTGGCATCCAAGCAATCAAATGTCCGGATTTAACCTTTTACTCACTTCGCCAAGCTGCAAGTCCATTACGTAAGAGCAGGTTGCGTCCAAGATCGGGGGGAGGTTTATCATGACCATACACGAGTATTCTGGGAAAGCACGATGGGAGTAAAGCTGAGCCGGTCCGTAAAGGGACTAACAGTGCTGGTGACAGGCGCGGCGAGCGGGATGGGAAAGGCTACTGCAGAGGTCTTTGCAGAAGAGGGTGCCAACGTCGCGTTGACTGATCTTTCGGCTGAGGCCGTAGAGTGCATTGCGCAGGAACTGCGGGCTAAAGGCCTTAGCGCGGCGGCGTGGGCGCTTGACGTGTCAGACCAAATCGGGATCCGTCAGGTAGTGGATGATGTCGCTATGCACTTTGGTGGGCTGGATGTGCTGATTAACAATGCCGGGATAAGCGCTTTTTGTCCCATTGATGATGACGAGCACTACGATGCGATATGGGACCGCGCCTTTGCTGTGCTGCTGACTGCCCATCAGCGCATCGTCCGCGCTGCCCTGCCGCACCTGCGCCATTCGGCTAGCCCTCGTATCGTTAATATCGCCAGCACCGAGGCGTTGGGCGCGACCTCGCGCGACAGCCCCTATAGCGCCGCCAAGGCGGGTGTGACCGGCCTGACTCGAGCTCTGGCGGTAGAACTTGGCAAGGAAGGAATCACAGTCAATTGCATTTGTCCCGGTCCGATTGACACCAACATGACCGCCGATGTGTCGGACGCAGACAAGCAAACCTTTGCTCACCGCCGCACTGCGCTACGCCGCTATGGCATACCAGAAGAGGTAGCGCACATTACATTAAGTCTGTGTTTGCCTGCGGCCAGTTATATCACCGGGACTACGATACCAGTTGACGGTGGGTTGATGGCACGCAACTTTTAGGGTGGATAGGCATCGCCGCCGAGTTGATGCTGTCTCGTCTGACTTTAAACGGGGGCGTTGAATGACCGAAAAAATTTCTACTAAGCACCTCGTCGACCCAGATTTGCAGCCGCTCCTCGAGCAGTTGCCGTCTTTTGAGCTTAATGTTGAAAGTCTAGCGCAAGTGCGCAGCATTAGCTGGAGGGTGTCTGATCAACTTCCGGTTACAGCCGTCGAGAAAATCATTGAAGGCCCTGATGGGCCGTTATCGCTACTTTGGTTCGATCCCTCTCCTGGGGTTTCAAATCGGGCGGTGCTACTCGATATCCATGGCGGTGGTATGGTATTTGGTTCGGCGCACGACATGCAAGAAACACCGTCGCTGCTGGCGCACCAGCTTGGAATTCCAGTAGCTACAATCAACTACAGGCTCGCCCCAGAAACGCCCTTCCCGGGGCCGCAGGAGGACTGCTTTGCAGCGCTCCAATGGCTTTCGGAGAATGCCAAGCAACTTGGTATCGATCCCCAGCGCATAGGCGTGACCGGTCAAAGCGCCGGTGGAGGCTTGGCAGCTGCCGTTGCTCAGATGGCCCGCGATCGTGGTGGTCCGGCGATCCGATGTCAGATATTGGTCTATCCCATGCTTGATCACCGCAGTGGTAGCGAAGCTGACATTTGGAAAAATCGGCATACGGGAGAGTTCGTCTGGTCGCGTGATAGCAACCAGTTCGGCTGGGAAGCATTGCGAGGAGATTACGAGCCGACAGATGCTCGAAAGGGCTGGTTTTCTCCTAGCCTTGCCGAGGACTTGAGTGGCCTACCTCCGGCATGGATCGGGGTTGGAACACTTGACTTATTCTTCGACGAAAACCTTGACTATGCTAGACGTTTGACCGACGCTGGCGTTCCAGTAGAACTACATGCCTATTCAGGCGCATTTCACGGCTTCAACATAGCAACTAGCGCGCGTCAGACCGTGGACTTTGAGCGTGACATGCTTGCCAGTACTGCCCGGCTTCTTAACCTTCATGCGTAGCCGATAGATTCTGCTGATAGCTCATCAGCACTTGCCTGATGTTATGTCATCGCTCTGATAAAGCGACGACATACAAAGTAAGTGAGGTGGATGCTGAGCGTTTGGCTGGAGTAGACTAATTAGGGTTTATCTCTTCGATAAAAGCCACCGAGTTTTGCTCGGATTGTCTGATCTGTAACATGGATCAAAGATGCTGAGCACCGCTGGATCGGTTGACCAATGGCTTTTATTTTGACCAATCTGAGATCCTTCAATGTGGCGCTGCGTTAGATGTTCGAGGCAAAGACGGACTACCGCCGTTCGGACCGACGATCATGTTCTAAGCATTGGCGCTGACGGTGTGCTCTTTGTTATCGGATGGTAACAACGTTACGAATTGAAGATCGTTTCTCGTTCCAGCGCTTCCTGCGCCTTAGACTAGATTGTTGTGACTGGGACGAAGCCATTATTTGGCATTTCTAATTTAGTTATGCAGAGCTCATGCCGTTCGACGAGCTTGTTGTTCACTTTGATGTGAATACATTTTGCCGTTTTTGGACGTACTCATTTAATAAAAGTGGCCCATAGTCTGCTCGGAAGACTTAAAATACATATCTCGACACGCGTGTGTAGCGGTCGGTTTGCAGCAGGCCTTGTCTGATGCACTCTAGAAACTGCTTCGGGCCAAAACAATTCCAATTTTGAGTGAGCAAAATATGCCGAACCTTGATGTTTTCCGATTTGAAATTGGCGCTTGGCTTGAACAAAACTGCCCACCCGAGATGCGCGAACCGGTTCGTGACGATGGCGATGTCTGCTGGGGAGGTCGCAAGTTCAAGTTCAAGAGTGAAGCCCAAAAGTTATGGCTCGAACGATGCGCGGCCAAAGGTTTCACCGTGCCCGATTGGCCGAAGCCCTATGGTGGTGCCGGCATGAACGCAAGCGAAGTGAAGATCTTACGCGAGGAAATGCAGCGCATTAACGCGCGCCCCCCACTGTCGTCGTTCGGTATCTGGATGCTTGGCCCGGCTCTTTTGAAGTTTGGTACCGAAGAGCAGAAGCTGTATTACCTAAACCAAATCGCCCGCGGCGAAATCCGCTGGTGTCAAGGCTATTCGGAACCAGGTTCAGGCTCGGACCTCGTTTCCTTGCAGACCTATGGCGAAGACAAGGGCGATCACTGGGTGGTCAACGGCCAGAAGATTTGGACCTCTTATGCCGACCAGGCAGACTGGATCTTCTGCCTGGTCCGGACGGACAAGACCAACAAGTACCAGGGCATTTCCTTCCTGCTGTTTGACATGGACAGTCCCGGCGTCACGATTAAGCCGATCCTGCTGATCAGCGGAAACTCGCCGTTTTGCGAAACGTTTTTCGACAACGTGACGGTACCCAAGCACCAGATCGTTGGTGAACTGAACCGCGGCTGGGATGTCGCCAAGTATCTACTCGGCCACGAGCGTGAGATGATCTCGGGCGCGGGCGGCGGCGACCGGCTCAACACGATAGGTGCTGTGGCCAAGCGCAACGGCCTGGAAGACCCGCTGCTGCGCGCCGAACTGGCGATGTTCGATGTCGATGCCCTGGCGTTTAGTGCGCTGGGCGAGAAGTTCCTCGACGAGATCAAGGTCGGCAAGGCCCATCCGGCTCAGCCCAATATGATTAAGTATGCGGGGACCGAGCTCAACAAGCGCCGACATGAGCTGCTGATGGCGGCTGGCGGTTCGGCCGCGCTCGAATGGGACAGCGAAGGTTCGAACGGCGGTTCCAAGGCACGTACCTGGCTGCGCACTAAGGCCAATTCGATTGAGGGCGGGACCAGCGAAGTCATGCTCAACGTCATTTCCAAACGCATTCTCGATCTGCCAGGGGCCTGATTCATGGCGCTTTATCATACCGAAGACCAGGCCATGCTGGCGGACACCGCGCGTCAGTTCATGGGCGAAGAAGGCGCCATAGCCAAGCAGCTCCGCCACTGGCGGGACAAGCAATCTATGGACGGTTTTGGCCGTGTGCTGTGGAAGCAATTTGCCGAGTTGGGTTTCACCGGCATTCTCGTGAGCGAGGCCGATGGCGGCCTTGGCATGGGTCATGTCGAAGCCGGCATCGTGCTGGAAGAGATCGGTCGCAACCTGACGCCTTCACCTTTCCTGACCAGTTCGGTCATGGCCGCGACCGCGATCGGGGCCGGCAATGATGAACTGCGGGGGCGATATCTGCCTGGCTTGCTTGCTGGTGACAGCGTTTTTGCCATGGCGATCGATGAAGGGCCGAAGCATCGTCCGGAACGGATTGCCACCCGCGCCGAGCGCGCCGGCAATGGCTTCCGGCTGGCTGGTAGCAAGACCTTCGTTGTTTACGGCGGCAGCGCCGACATGCTGGTGGTTGCGGCCCGGACTGCCGGAGCTGACGGTGACCAGGACGGGATCACGCTGTTTGCGGTGCCCAAGGATTCGGCAGGGCTCAGCCAGGACCCGATCCGGCTGGTTGACAGCTCAAAGGCAACGCACGTCAAGCTCGATGGCGTCCAAGTATATGACGATGCTGTGATCGGCGAAGTCGATGCCGGACGCGCCCTGCTCAACCGGGTTCTCAATGCGGGCCGTATTGGCGCAGCAGCAGAAAGCGTTGGCGTGGCCGATGGCGCCTTCGATATGACCACCACCTACCTCAAGCAGCGCAAGCAGTTCGGAAAGCTGATCGGGGAGTTTCAGGCGCTGCAGCACCGCGCTGCCCATCTCTATTCCGAGCTTGAGATTGCACGGGCCAGCGTGATCAAGGCCCAGCAGCTGCTCGATGCCACAGCTTGCGGAAAGCCGTCGCAATATGCCGATCTGATGGTTTCGGTGGCCAAGGCCAAGGTCGGCAAGGTCGCAAGCCTCGCCGTGCGCGAAGGCGTGCAGATGCATGCCGGGATCGGCATGACCGACGAGTACGATATCGGGCTCTACATGAAGCGCGACCGTGCGCTAGCCGAGTTCATGGGCGACATGTACTACCATGCCGAGCGCGTGGCCCAGTTCAGCGGATACTAACCTCTTTCTTCCCACTTCGGGGAGCGGATTACACGAAGGCCCGGCTATGCGGGTATTGGAGACGATTTATGGATTTCACCAAACTCTTCAGTCTTGACGGGAAGGTTGCCATGATCACCGGCGGCTCGCGCGGGATTGGTAAGATGCTGCTCGAAGGCTTTCTCGCCGCCGGCTGCGAACGGGTCTACATCACAGCCCGCAAGCGAGAGCAACTGGCGGAGACGGAGGCTGAGTTCAATGCGGCCTATCCCGGCAAGGTTATCGGTCTACCGGGCGACCTTGGCCAGATGGATGAAATTAAGCGACTGACCGAAGAACTCGCCAGCCGCGAAAGCAAGTTGGACGTCCTGATTAACAACGCCGGGACGGCATGGGGAGCGGAATTTGAGCAATTTCCTGAAGCTGGCTGGGACAAGGTCATGGACTTAAACGTCAAGAGCTTGTTCTTCTTGACGCAGAAACTGTATCCACTGCTGAGTGCTGCCGCCAGTTTTGACCGCCCAGCCAAGGTTATCAACATTGCATCAGTCGATGGGTTGCGCGTGAATCCTTGGGAAACCTATTCCTACCAAGCTTCGAAGGCGGCGGTGATCCAGCTGACCAAACGCATGTCTGCGCGCCTGATCAACGACAACATTGTCTGCACATGCATTGCGCCAGGCTCCTATCCAAGTGAAATGAACAAGCCCGCGGTTAAAAATCCCGCAGGCAGCGCTAAGGGTATCCCCTACAAGCGGGTTGGCGTGGCGGAAGACATCGCAGGTGGAGCGATTTACCTCGCGAGCCGCGCTGGTGACTATGTCGTCGGCAGCACAATTGTGATTGATGGTGGTGTCGTTAATGCTTGGATCCCAAGCGAGTTCGACGATCCGTCAGGGCATTGAGGCATCGTCAACGCGGCTAATTGAAAGGCGAAAGAGGTGCATTTTCAACTTTGGTTGCTTTCACCGCTTACATAATCGAAGCGACATTCAACTTCAGCTGAGGGCAGGCGGGCGAGATGACGATTTAATCCTTCAGGCGCCCACGTTAGCAGTGTCCAACTTCGGCAATTTGAAAGCGCAGCCCCAGCATGAGCTTGCTCTTGATAATAGCATAATTAAATCTCCGTTCTCGGAGAGCACTGAACCATGCTGGATCAAAAAACTTACGATCGTTTGTTAGCCAAGGCCAAGCAAACTGCAGATCTTTTTACCTTTGATGAATTCCTTCTCTACTGGGCCAAGGATCGCCCAGAGAAGCTAGCCCTGGAAGGCGATGACCTGCGTTTCAGTTTTGCCGAGATGGAGGACGCAACTGCGCGTGTAGCTTCGGCCCTCTTGGAGATTGGTCTGAAGAAAGGCGACCGGATTGCTTGGTTTGGCAAGAACAGTGTCACCTATTTCACCCTGTTTTTTGGCGCGGCGCGGGCCGGCATCGTAATGGTGCCAGTAGGCTGGCGTCTAGCTGAACCAGAAGCGGCCTTCATTATCGATAATGCCGGAGCGAAATTGCTCTTCTTGGGCGACGGCTTTGAAGCATGTATCAATACCATCGGCCATTGTCATAACTTAATCCGTACTTTCACCTCGGAAGAGGCCCGCCGCGAAGTGCTGGTAGCGCCTCGCACAGAATTCTCGCCGTCAAGCTCGGACGAAGCGATCCTCCAGCTGTATACCAGCGGCACAACCGGCCATCCTAAGGGTGTAGTTCTGTCGAGCCGCAACCTGTTTGGCTTGCGCAAGGTCGATCTCGATAATCCGCCTGAATACAACCTTTGGGACGAAGACGAATCGGTGTTGGTCGCGATGCCTTGTGCGCACATCGGTGGTACCGGTCTTGGCGTAATGGCTCTAGCATTAGGCTTGCCCGGCGTGATATTGGCCGAATTCGAGCCGTCCCGTGTATTCGATGCAATAGAAAACCGTGGGGTAACGGGTTTCTTCATCGTTCCGGCTGCGCTGCAGATTCTGCTTAACCACCCGGACTGTGCCAAGACTGATTTTAGCAGAATCAAGTATATCCTTTACGGAGCGAGTCCGATCCCACTGGAGTTGCTGCGCGAATGCATCGCAATGTTCGGTGCCCAGTTTGTCCAGCATTATGGTATGACTGAGACCACCGGCACGATTTGTGTACTGCCACCTGAAGATCACAGCGTCGAGGGTAACAAGCGGATGCGCTCTGCCGGCAAACCGCTTCCCGGTGTGGAAGTGGTAATCCGGGGGGCGGACGGAAAGGATCTCCCTACAGGAGAGATCGGTGAAATTGTAACCCGGTCATCCAACAATATGTTGGGCTACTGGAACCTGCCCGAAGCCACTGCTGCGACGATGAAGAATGGTTGGGTTGCAACCGGTGATTTAGGTTATATGGACCAAGATGGTTACGTCTACATTTATGATCGCGCGAAAGACATGATCATTACCGGTGGCGAGAACGTCTATCCGGCGGAAGTCGAGAGCGGTATTTATGGCCACCCTGACGTTCTGGAAGTTGCAGTGATCGGTGTACCAGACGAGAAGTGGGGCGAAGCGGTCAAGGCAGTTTGCGTGCCCAAGCCAGGTGCGTCGATCGATCCGGACAGTGTAATCAACTGGGCGCGCGAACGACTCGCCAGATTCAAAGTCCCTAAAAGCGTCGACGTAATCGATTCCCTGCCTCGCAACCCCAGCGGTAAGATCCTTCGTCGCCAGCTGCGTGCACCCTATTGGGCAGGATACGACCGTCAGATCAATTGAAAGAAGACTTTGTCTTTGCGACGAGCATTGCGACACGGCAATCCACCGATCGGTTGAACTGCGGCGGCCTCCCGCCTGCAACTTTCGCAATAACTAGCTCTCGAAGAGAGGAATAGTTTCATGTCCGTACCCAAGCCCGACCCCGAAGCTCATATCGACACCGCTCTAAAGTTGACTGCAAACATCGACGGTATTTCTGCCTCTGTTCCGCTGATACCGATCTCAAAGGTTGGTGTGATTGGTGCCGGCACAATGGGCGGCGGCATAGCGATGAACTTCCTCTCCGCAGGCATCCCTGTAACCATCGTTGAGCAGGATCAGCGCGCGCTAGATCTTGGTTTAGGGGTGATAAGTAAGAATTATGAAACCAGCGTCAAGCGCGGGCGATTGTCATCGATAGAGGTGGAGGCAGCCATGGGCCGCCTGATTCCCAGCTGCAGTTTTGACGATCTGGCTGATTGCGATCTTGTTATTGAAGCCGTCTATGAATCGATGGAGGTGAAAAAGCACGTCTTTAATCGCCTTGACAAGATCGTGCAGAAGGGCGCGATACTCGCGTCGAACACCAGTTATCTAAGCATCGACGAAATCGCCACGGCTACCCAGCGTCCCGAAGCAGTAGTCGGCATGCATTTCTTTTCACCTGCGAACATCATGAAGCTGTTGGAAGTAGTGCGGGGCGCTAAGACAGGTCACAGTCAGCTCGTCACGGTAATTCATCTCGCCGAGAAAATTGGTAAGGTTCCCGTTGTCTCCGGCGTGTGCCATGGTTTCATTGGTAATCGCATACTCTTTAAGCGGCAGGAGCAGGCCAATAATTTGCTGATAGAGGGTGCGCGATATTACGATATTGACCAGGTCTTACTCGATTTCGGTTTCCCGATGGGGCCGTTCCAAATGGGCGATCTTGCCGGTCTTGATATCGGTTGGCATCGCGATCCCAGCAAGGTCACCAGTATACGGGAAGCGCTGTGCGCTGTTGGACGCTGGGGACAAAAGACTGGCGCAGGCTTTTACGATTATAACGAGAACCGACAGCGAACCCCTTCCCCTAAAGTTCAGGGCATTATTGCCGACTTCGCTTCGAGGTCCGGCGTAAATCAGCGCGAGATCCCTAGACAGGAAATTTTCGAACGCCTTCTCTATCCGATGGTGTCGGAAGGAGCCCAAATCCTTTGCGAAAGAATTGCTCAGCGCTCGAGCGACATCGATCTAGTCTTGCTCTATGGCTATGGCTGGCCGGCTCGGACCGGCGGCGTTATGTTCTGGGCCGACAACAACGAAGGACTGACAAAGATCGTCGATGGCCTTAAGCGCCACAACATGCCAGTTGCACCTTTGCTTGAGAAACTGGCAGCCGAAGGTGGCAGGTTTAACCAGGGTTGAGGTTTAAATTCGACCGTGACGTGAATTTTTTTGGAAAATGAAAATTAACGGGTGCCGTGTTCGTTTGCCATCGTTGCTTTTCTAGATTGGTGTCTGCGGAGAACGTTGGATTTGGCGTTTTTGCAACCCAACTTAGCCGATCCAGCAAATCCATCCAGCGTGATAACTCGATACAGGTTTGGACCTGTTTTCGTCGATAACATGGGCACTCTCCTGCTTTAGCTATTAGTCGCAAATTAGCCCTATTTTATGGTTATTGACGAAGTAGTCGGGGGCTATCCGGAGCGAAAAACTCAGCGAACCTAGCCAAATATTACCTTGCCCTTTTTAGTGAGGTAATCTGCTGCAACGATCAGATCCATCCCTTGTCCCATCCAAGCGATCAAATGTCCGGATTTAACCTTTTACTCGTCTCGCCAAGCTGCAAATCCATTACGTAAGAGAAGGTTGCATCCAAGACGGGGGGAATTTTATCATGACAATACAGATACGTTCTTGTTTTCTAATTGGTGCCGCAGTTTCGGCGATGCTTTATTCTTCGACAGCTTTGGCCCAAACTGAAGGAACTTTGACAGAAGAGGCTGGTGTTGGCGACATTGTGGTTACAGCTACCAAGCGATCTGAGAATCTACAGAAGGTTCCCATTGCAATCAGCGCTTTGACTGGCGACCAATTAGCCAATCAAGGCATAGTCAATGTCACCGGTATCGCTTCTCAGGTTCCAAATTTCCAGATTACCACACCCTACAGCGACGCTATCCCCATCTTTTCGCTGCGCGGCATTTCCGCAGTGGACTTTAATCAGAATCAGTCCAGCCCAGTCGCGCTCTATGTGGATGAAGACTACAAAGGTGTGCCGGTTTTTACGTCACTTCAATTATTCGACGTAGATAGGGTCGAAGTACTACGCGGTCCTCAGGGTACGCTATTTGGGAAAAATACCACAGGTGGCGCAGTCAGCGTTGCATCAAAGTCTCCCGACCTATCGGCTGGCTTCAACGGAAATCTAACCGCCGGTATTGGACGATTCAACCGTTTCGAAATGATGGGCGGAATAAACATCCCCCTGATTGACGACAAGTTGGCGGGGCGCCTCGCCTTCATTCGTACTAAAGCTAATGGTTTTGTGAAAAACCTTATGCCCGACGGCGTTGATCAAGGGAGCATCGACGATTGGGCTGTGCGTGGTAGCATTGCTGCGAGGCCATCGGAAAGCCTCAAGCTGACGCTACGGTATACTCATTCGGAGTCGACTCCCACCGGCTACGGCGTTTTGGCCGGCAATATAGGACCTGAGGGTGTTGCTTTTACTGGCTACGATAGGTCAGGCCTCGATTTCTTCGAAAACGAGGTGGATGATCCAGGTTTTTTAAGAATCCGCAACGATAGTGTTTCGCTGCGTGCCGATTGGGATTTATCGAACGCAGTCACGCTAACTTCACTAACTTCCTATAATAATGGTCGATGGTTGACTAGAGAAGACGCCGACGGTTCGCCATTTGAGCTGTTGGCTGCTAATTACTATAGTAGTGCGAAGGCTTTTTCTCAGGATATTCGTCTTACTTCTTCTGAGGAATCTTCATTGAAGTGGCTTGTGGGAGCTTATTTCTATAGTGATTCGATTGATGCCAGCGTCAACAATAACTTCTTTTTCGAAGATGATTTTGATGGTGATGGTATACTTAGCATACCCAATTGCCTAGAAGATGAGTTTTTCTTTATTGGTTGTGGATATACTAATGATTTGAAACAAAAGCGTAAGAGTTTTGCTCTCTATACGCATAATGACTACCGCTTCGAAAATGGACTTACCATCACATTCGGGTTGCGTTTTACACATGATAACAATCACCTCGCTCGCTACACTAGCTTCTTGAGTTACCTCGATCCCTCAACCGGTCAAATTTCAGCTGACCAGTTTCCTATTTTCGAAGAGCCTCCTATTGATCGCCTCAAGAGCAATAATCTAAGTGGTAAAATTGGCCTGTCCTACGAAGCGCCAACTGGTAGTCTCTTCTATGCTAGTGTCAGTCGTGGTTACCGTGGTGGTGCTTTCAATGGCCAAGCTCTGTTCAGTCCTGCTGAGATTACAATCGCCAAGCCTGAACTGCTTTACGCTTATGAAGTGGGAGCAAAGCTACAGACCGCAGACAAACGCGTGCGTCTGAATACATCGGCTTTCTTTTATAATTATCTCAACCAGCAGTTCATCGATACCACCCCAGAGCTTTTGGGCGTACTTTATAACGCTCCAAAGTCACATCTATGGGGGATCGAAGCAGAGCTGACTGCAAGGCCAGTCAACAGTCTTACCGTCCGCGTAGGTGGGTCATACCTGAATGCTAAGTACAAAGAGAATAATCTGCAGGGCCAAGATCTCTCTGGTAATCGGCTAGTTCTGGCGCCGCGATGGACATTGGCTGGTGGTCTTGACTGGGATTTGATTGAAGGGTCTTTTGGCAAGTTGGCGCTGCATACCGATCATAGATATTCTTCACGAATTTATTTCGATCCCTTTAATACTTTGCCTATTTCGCAAGGAGGATATTGGGTCCACGACGCGCGGTTCAGCTATACTGTCGCGAGCGGTGCACTGGAAATCGCTGGCTGGATCCGCAACATTGGCAACGAAAAGTATAAGACTTATGCCTTGGATCTATTTGAAACGGTTAACAGCAATTACATTCAACGCGGCCGGCCTCGCGAATATGGCGTTCAAGCTACCGTGAGGTTTTAATAAGCCTAAAGAATTAAACAAATCGGGCGTCTTGAACGACACTTAGCTAGAGACGTCCATTTGGTTGGTTTTGGATGAGTAATCCAACTTGTAATAAAGGCTTTTAATTACATGCAATTGGCTGTTGCAGATCGCAGGTGTGATCTGCATCCACGCAAATGAGATAGTCGGCTCGGCAAGCCTCTAGTTCAAAGTGGCAAAAACATTCTCGAGTAGCCGGTTTTATGTTGTGTAATTGGCTGCTAATGACCCTCTCCCTAGAATGTAATTGCATAGAGCTAGAGCCCTTGCGCTTCATCGGCCGGGGTTAGCCTCGGCCGATGAAGCAAGCTAGGCAGGCGTCATTAACTTCAAAGATGTGTCGTTGCGTCGTCCACTTGACATAGCCCGTTCAGCGCACGCCTAGCTTTCTGTCACCCGCCCAATAAGTTCGTATGGTACTTGCTAACTTGCTTCCGATAAACATATGAGCGACGATTCTCGTGTGCCTGTAAACCATTCAAGTCTGACGCAACTTTTGACATATTTGGTTTTAGCAGAGACAGTATTCAATTTCCATTCGAAGTCCCATAATCTTGCTACCCAGTAAGGAGACGGCCGTCCGCGGGACTAGAATATGGCGCAGCAATGCTTTAGATTTTGGGTCATAGCGTCACGTAAAGCGAACGTTGCTCTTGCAGCTTTGATCTTCAGGCGTCTCACAGGATATTTGCGACGCTTTTTCAAGTTGTATTGCTGGCTTAACTCGCTGCCATCTCTAGTTTTTTACGGTTCGTCCGAGCAAAGAAACGGTGCAGCCAGACAAGCAGAGGGGTTACGCGACATTGTTTCGAGCAAGGCACAGTTCTCGATCGCTAAAATTAACATGCAGTATGAACTTGTAATGTTGGTTCTAGCGGCTCTCGCGTTTTGATGTTTCGCTGCAGTCCAAATTTGCGCAATTCCCAAAGTACCCTTGAGTGGTCACCCAAAGATTGGTTCTTGCCATTTTCTTCCGAAAAAAGCTGGGTGGTTCGCCATGCCAACGCTTGAAAGCATGGCGAAAGTTGGCTGCGTCACTGTAACCAAGCCGTTCAGCCACATCTTCAGTGCTCTGAGTGCTGTCTAAGAGTAATTCCGCGGCTAGGGCAATACGGACTTGATCTCGCAATTCTGAAAAGGAAGTATTTAATTTGATAAGCTTTCGTCTTAGCGTCCGCTCTGACATATTTAGGTCCGCAGCAATCTCCGCCATTGTTGGAACGCCGATATCGAGGTGTTGCAAACGCGATATAATTGCGAATTCTATGTCAAGAGTTTCTCGTAAATTATCTAGTGCAGCATTGCCTTCAGATAAACAACGACTATGCGTTTCGGCAACTGCGCTATGAAGTGGTGACAAAAGTTGGCTTTGGGGAATTTTAAAATCGACAGTAATTTCTGATAAATTTGATTTTATCAAAAAATCATTTATAAAATTATTGAATTCATCAATTTTAGTTTCATATCCACAAACATATATAGATTTATTTATGCAACTATGCGGTATTATATCTTCGATAAAGTTGTGTATTTTGAAAACATCTATTTCAAAAAGCAACATCGAGGTTTTTGGATCGATCTGATCCGAGGTGGGTATACGCAGTCTAATTATTCCGTCTGAGTTAAAATCTACCGGAAACTTGATATTCAGAAGAACGGCGAAACGCATAACTGTCTCGATCGCTTCACGAAGTGTTGGGCTAGTCAAAATGGCAATGCCAGGTATGCCATAAGTTTGTAGATGGAGGCGTCTAGCAAAGCCGCTTGGCAGTTTGCCATTGTTAGCATTAGCCAATATTCGCACTATTTCGATATAGTTGTCCCATGACAATCGTCCGGAATGGCGCAGGAGTTCTCTGTGAACGTATCTGAATCCACCGATATCGGTGGTTAGGTCATGGCCCTGTTCACGTGCTAACGACAAGAGCTCCCAGATTTCGCAGTTCGAAAAGACTGACTGCTCGTTTGTCCACCATTGAGCCGCAAATGCAGACATTCTCGTTTCCCCCATCCCACTCGCCGTTGGTTTGGAACCTGCAAAATCCCTCTAATGAGTTTATTCGGTCACATTAACTAGTAATGCCGGTCATATGACCTAATGGATTGTGTTAGACCAGAGCTATGGTTAGAGATGGACCACAGATTGCCGAAAACGGAGATTGGGTGATGAATTTAACTGGGCCAATGCATCACATTGCGCTTGAAGCAGGGAGCGCCCGGGAATCCGATCCATTGCAGGTAGTCCGACCTTCGTTTAGCCGCCGGGGGTTGCATTTGTCTGCTCGACACCTTCCCATTTCGAAAAGTAGTGAACTGCGGAATGCAAAAATTCTTCACATTATTTCATCGGCACTAAACGTTTTGTCCCGCGAAGGGCACGCACGGCTATCAATGAGATCTGTGGCGACCGAGGCCCAACTCAGCCTGAGTACATTGCAGCATTACTTTGAGAGTAAAGAAAAGCTGCTTATGGAGACTGTCAGAGTCTTCGCTTACAGCTTTATGGATCGTTACAAAGCATTTTCTTTGCAAAAAGAACTTACTGCGCGAGAAGCGTTGGACCATGTTTTGCAGGAAATTATTGACGAAGCTACGCACAAAGAAATCGCAGGAATTTTGATAGAAATTTGGGCGCTTGGCGTTCACGATCAAGCGATCGGCGAGCTGCTTACTGAACTTTACGGAGAGTATAGGAGGCTCTTAGCAAAGCTTTTTATGGACCTTGACATCGGCCTGAGTCCAAAAGCTGCTGACGATCTTGCGTCGTTGCTTGCAATGCAGAGCGAAGGACTAGTTATGATGGCGTTCTATGGTGGGATTCTACATCCACTACCTGAATCGCTGTCGTATCAATTTAAAACCATGTGGACGATTCTGGCCCGACAGATGGTTACTGATGCACCAATTCCAGGGTGATTAATGACCTCATTATGAGTTGGGTAGTTACTACCGGTCATATGAATTACCCGTAATGCCTGAGTTGAATGTCTTCCGGTTTCGGGTATGAAAGTCCTTTGTTTATTTCGCTGCGTCTAGGGACATCACGGAAAATTTTCAAATTTCGTTTGAATTGCGGCGGTATTGGTTTGCCGTCGCGCCGAATGAGCTATGTTTGCTAACATCGTTAAGTTTTGCTTGTCCACTTAAGGTCTCCAAAAGCTGCGATCTGTGTCAGCTATGGATGCGGACAGCGCCTCGATATTCCAATTCGCCGACTTTTTTATTGCGGTGTCTGGCTTGGTTCAAAAATACGCGCGGGAATAAGACGCAAAGAGCGTTTAAAGACGCCCGTAAGCTGTCCTACTAAGTATTTCGGGTCAATTGGTATCTAGAACGGAATCCCGCTATTGCAGTCAGCAATACGGCGGCCGCATTGCGTTAATGCGGTTGCCATTTTTGGCTACTCGACTTCGCCTAGATAGACTTAATCAAGCCTAAATGCAGCGGGAAAGGGTTGATGGAGATTGCCCGCATCACGCGGGGTGTGCGCGGCCGGTTGGAACTAGGCGCAATTGGAGAGCTCATTGGCTTGAATTTCGGCAAGCGATGCAAGTGCGGTTTAAATTTTGCCATTTACTAAAATAGCGCTGGGGGAATTGCTCTGACGACGGACAGTTTTGTTTTTAACGAACCATCCAGTGCTGTAATAATTATTGGGAGTGCATGATGAACTTTTCGGAGTCAGATGAAATCTTGTCACTGCGTGATAACTTGCGCCGGTATGTTGCGCGAGAGTGCCCTCCAGACAAGTTGGAATTGTGGGACCGTGAGGACTTTATTCCACGCGAGGAACTAACAAAGTTAGGCGACCTTGGCGTCTGCGGTGTCTGTATTCCGGAAGAGTTTGGCGGTCTTGGCCGCAACGTCTTAGCTATGGTCGCTACTATTGAGGAATTGGCTAAAGCTAGCGTTGGCCTCGGGAGCTACTACGTCATGAGCGCTGCATATGGCGGCCTAAACATTGCTGAGTCCGGGTCTGATGCCCAGAAGCGCAAGTTTTTACCAGATCTGGCGGCCGGGCGCATCGCTTTTTCATATGGTTTGTCTGAACCGGAAGTGGGCGCAGACCTGGGTAACGTTAAAACCCGTGCTGATCGGGTCGGTGACACAATCATCATCAATGGTGCCAAACGCTGGACATCGGCGGCTTCGATGAACGACTACATTTACGCCTTGGTTCGTAGCGGTCCCCCCGAAGCTGCGCGCCAAAACTTGTCTTTCATTATCATTCCCACTTCTGCGCCGGGCGTAAACATAACTACGTTGAGCGCGATGGGGCATAATGGGGTTCCGCTTGCTGATGTAGTTTTCGAGGATGTTCAGCTGAGTATCCAAGATGTAGTTGGCGAAGAAGCAGGTTGGAACCAAGGTTGGTCAACCCTTGCAGGCCCAGCACTAGAAGTCGAAAAGCTCTGTCCGCCAGCACTGGCGCTTGGTGTGGCAGAAGCAGCAGTCGCCGAAGCTTGGGAATATAGCCAGCAGCGGGTTCAGGGCGGTAAGCGGATATGTGGCCATCAGGCTGTTCGCCATACCCTCTCCGAAGCTCGTACTCAATTACAGGCTGGCCGGCTTATGCTCGCCAACGCAGCTTGGCTGGTTCAGGAAGGCAAGCCTAGTGCCGTGGCGACCTCCATGGCAAAGCTCTTTGTTACAGAGCGTGCAAAAGAGGTTACGCTTGCCTGCCAGCAGGTAATGGGCGCCTATGGCTATGCGCATGGCTTTCAGATGCAACGTTATGTTAGAGATGTTATTGCCATTCCAATCTATGGTGGGTCTAGCGCCATTCAGCGGAACAACATTGCAAACCTCTTGAAGTTACCAAAGAATTGATACGATTGACTTTTATTGCGCTTCTACGCGCAGCGCAACTTTACGCCCTAGCTTGCTCACAATCAAACAAAGGGAGGCCCTGCTAGGGGTAGGACGCCGACGCAATATGTTCGGCCTAACGCGCCGCGGCTGCCATGATCCGATCATAAAATGAGCGAACAGATGCCGAGTTAGTTTTTTAGTGGGCTACTGCTTAAGTCCTCCACTGCAAGCCAATAAAAGTCCTCGTGCTTAGAGTAGTTTTGATACGAATTTAATAGTCGCGGTCGAAAATTCATCGAAAACCTTCATAATCACGTCAGTACGGAGGGTGCGTGATTGAGCTGACGTTACCGCTCATCTCGTCGGCCGCGTTGGCCCGCCCAACGTTTTGCCGTTTTAGGCTAACTGTTTATCCAGTCAGGAACCTAGCTTGCTTCCTCTTGCCGATTATTCCGTTGTCGCCCAATTCCCCGTTGGCGGGGCTTGGAAGAACTGGTGTCGTTGCTGATGTTATTGAGGTGGCTATGCAATTTTTGTCTCCTGCTAGGTCTCTAATTCTATTTTTCGTTTTTTCGGTTCTTTTGGGTGGTTGCTCGCGCGGACCGACGGATACTGACCCAGCGAATTGGTGGCAGATAGGCAATAACGATTACGCTCAGCATTTCAGCAAGATCACTGACATAAATGCTCAGACAGTAAGCGGACTAAAGCTGAAGTGGTTTGTAGACATGCCAACCCTTGATGGCTTAGTTGGCGTTCCACTGGTGTCTGATGGAGTTGTCTATCAAAGTGGGCCGCTCGGAACCATTTACGCGAATGACGCAAGAACAGGCAAATTGCTTTGGACATTCGACGCGGAAATAAAGTTCCCGCAAGGTATAGTTCAATCATGGGGCTCGCGCCTTAGTAGGGGATTGGCCATTTGGGATGACAAGGTCATCCGTGCAACTGGCGATTGCCGTCTTATAGCTGTCCATCGCAAGACGGGTAAAAAGGTTTGGGAAGCGCAACAATGCGATCCAGCTGTTCACACTATTACCGGTGCACCCCGGGTTGGAGATGGCATGGTTTTTATAGGCACTGCCAACGCTGATACTGGGGTCGGGCGTGGTCATGTTGATGCTTATGACGCGCATACGGGGAAGCATTTGTGGCGATTTTATACTGTGCCTGGCGATCCGGCGAAGGGTTTTGAAAACCCTGCAATGGAGATGGCTTCCAAGACGTGGGGTAAGGAATACTGGAAGAAGACAGGCGGGGGTAATGCTTGGGAAGCAATGACCTATGACCCACGCACTGGCTATCTTATTTTTGGTACGGACGGTTCGGTGCCTTTATCGCCACTCGAGCGGGGTGAGGGAGCTGGAGACGAGTTGTTTACAAATGCAATAGTCGCTGTGAATGCAAAGACCGGAGCGTATGTATGGCATTATTCCACAACACCTGGCGATGGCTGGAACTATAGCGCGACGATGCCGATCGTTCTCGCCGACCTCAAAATCGATGGTAAAGATACACCAGTCGTGATGGAGGCGCCAAAGAATGGCTTCTTCTATGTAATGGATGCCCGGACAGGAAAGTTGGTAAACGAGCCCAAGCCTTTTGCCAAGGTAAACTGGGCGACCAGGATCGACATGCGGACTGGGCGTCCCGTCATGACTGAGGAAGCTAAGTGGTGGCTCAAAGGGGATAAAGGCGCAGTTGTTTATCCTTATGGGCTGGGCGCGCACAACTGGATGCCGATGGCCTTCAGCCCAGAAACGGGCCTAGTGTATATTCCAGTTTCCGAGGCATCGACCAGATACTGGAGTGATCCGCGGGTACTCATTGGTAAGGTAGATGTCGACAATTACCACAACCGCACAACTGGCGGCCTGTTCAAGGGGGTATTGGTTGCCTGGGACCCAGTCGCTCAAAAAGTCCGTTGGAAGCGCGACATTGGTGCACCCTACCAGGGGGGGACCTTGGTGACTGCTGGTAACGTAGTGTTTCAGGGTACCACGGAAGGGCAGTTCCACGCTTATCGGGCTGACAATGGTAAGAAGTTGTGGTCATTCAACGCAGGCGGCGGCATCCTTGGCGCACCAAGTACGGTTCGCATTGATGGTGAGCAACTTGTACTTGTGCCAACGGGCTCGGGTACGACCTCTTCGGTCGGCTTCGCTCCATTGATTGGTGGAGGCGTTGGAGGGCCGCCGCGGTTGCTGGCTTTTTCCCTCAAGGGAGCGGCTGAATTGCCTGTCACTGATTTGGCTCCTTTACCCTTGCCTAGGCCGATCGAGCCCCGTCCCAATCCGAAACTGGCGGCCGCTGGCAAGGTTGTTTGGGATGGTGCTGGGTGTGAACTGTGTCACGGATTGCAGGCAATTGGAGGCCCTGGTTCCGTACCTGATCTACGTCGGACAGAGTCTGCAAGATGGGCGCTTTTCTCTGAAATGGTTCGGGGAGGATATTTTACCAGTTCAGGTATGCCAAACTTCAGCGAGGTGGTTCAGGAAAGGGAGATTCCCGCACTGAAAGCTTATATTATGGAAAAGGCTTGGCAGGGCTATGAGCAACAGCAAAACAAAGGAAAGTTAGGCTCTACTGCTCGGTGAGTTGGTGACGAAGAGACTGTCTATCGATGATCTTCCGGAAGCTGCCGTCGTTTCAGATGGCAGTTCCCCAAAAGACTCTCTGTAGTATTGAGCAAAGCGACTAAGATGCTCGAATCCGAACGATTCAGCTACTCGGTTGATAGACTTTTCTGCGCCGCCATTCAGTAACACGCGGCGTACGGCATGAAGTCGCAGCGAAAGCATGTACTGCATGGGTGAAACCCCGACGATTTGCTCGAAGCTGTAGCGCAATGTGCGGGGGCTGACCCGAACTGCTTGGCATATGCGAGACATCGGGAGCTTTTCACTAAGGTGAGCTTCCATGAAAGTTATCGCCTTGTCGACGATATATGCTCGTGTCGATGGGGCGGGCAGATTCAGCGGCGCAGATAATCCAGCCTTTATTACTTGCAGGAGTAGGCGGTGAATCCTCTCAATGTTGTGGTCGCGCCACATTGTATCTTCCGACCGTGCATGTGCATCAGACGTGTGTTCGATTATGTCGAATATAGTTTCGGTAAAGTTTTGTACTATTTCCGGATCACTGATGCGCAGGCCTCTATGCAAGCAACCCTGATCAATCTCGCCGTTCGTCATTCGGTTTACATAATTCGCTAAGGAATCCAGATCTACCGTGATTGCTACCGCTTCAATTGGGCCAGTGCAGAAGGTTCGATGCAAATAGTTGATGGGGAATTTTAGGATCATGTTGGCGTCAAGCGGCCGACCATGACAGTAAGCCGCGCCTTCGGATGGGAGGATTACAACGAAACCAACCTTTCCTTCAGCGGGTGCGCCTTGATATTCAATTGGGTTGCACACTCGTTCAAGGACAATTTGAAGAGAACCAAACTCTAGTTCTGTTATATGACCGGCAAACGGTTCCCGCTTAACCTGTTTGTATGCATGGGACCAACTGGTGGTCCCTCTACTGTGCGCCTCGCAGTTCCAGGTATCTATTGACCGATAAGAACGTTCAAAATCTAGTTCGAAAGACTCTAGTTTTGCCTGCGTGTTCACTGAAAGGCCTCGCGTGAAAGTTCTGCCAATAAAAATATAACAGGCGTTAGGTAATTTGCAACGGCTCATTGGGCTCATTGGAAAGTCCCTTTCGTAGCGCGTTAGGCTAGACTGAACTCTCTCCGCAAAGCCAATGATGTCGGTTTTAATCGCCGTGCAATTCGCGGCACGATTGAGTGATTAAATCGTACCGCGCTTCAAGGCGTTGTGCCTGTGTAGGCAAGTGCCGGCCTGCCGGAGCTTGTCTGAGCAATCGCTCTGTTATTGGCCGATTATAACCTGTTGGCATGTCGTTCAGCCAATATGTTATCATTTTAGGCGGTATTGAGCGAGGGGGCGCCAAATGCAAAAATTGTCTGAAAGTCTTGGGTGGACGCTTGGCTTGACACTCGCCTTAGCCGCCGCTGCAACTGCCGTTCGCGCTGCTGTAGGATTGACTGATCTTAAAACATTAATCCAGTTTGGCGCCTGTGTATTCTTCCTCTCAACATTGGTATTTGGGGCGTTCAATTTCTTCCAGAAGCGCAATCTAATCCTTTTTGCCGAGTGGGCACTGATGTCCGTCTCCTTGGCTAACCTGACCACATGGACTTTTACGCAGTGGCAATGGCAGTATGATTTCGTATTGTACCTTGACGCGTTTTCTCGCGTTGCCGGTATGAACATGCTTGTTGTTTTTGGTTTTCTTGCTGTGACCCACAACTTCAGATCGTCAGTTTTGACTGATTTGTTCATCTTCTTAGGGATTGGTACTATCGCCGCGATCTTAATGTACGTCGATTATATGGAACCTATACGGCCATATGTCTTCTTCGCGGCCTTCTTCATGTTTGTGCCCTTTCTTATTATGCTTACATGGAAGCTGTTTTCCATCGGCAACAGGGCATTGGGCATCCACATGGCCATCACCACGCTACTTCTCACCTACCTTCACAGCATTGCCGATTTCTATTCCATTCCAGGCGACGCCACTAATTTGTTCTACAATTTTGCGTTCATGGCGTTGACGATCTGGGCCTATGGATATCTTGTGATCTACTTCTCTTACGTCGCATTGGAACGACACAATGTCAGTTTAGGCCGGAACTGAATCCGACGCAGTTCAAGTTACATCTATCGCCTTTATCGTTGCAAACCAGTTCCTGCAGTAGGTCGTTTTAAGCTGCAGCGCGATGACGGTTGCTATCAAAGGCTTTTCGCGGTGATCGGTGGTGTGTCGTGAAAACGCTGAAGCCGGATCGAACTCAATATGCCCAACTAAATCACAATTTATTGCCTTCAACCTTTGATCAGAGGCACTTCAAAAATAGCGTCCAGTTAGATGGGAATTATCACATCCCTCGTCCCGCCCTAGCAACTCTCAGCGGCCTTCAACTTCTATCCGATAAATGGCGAAATTGATGACCGATTCTAACCTGTTTGCAAGCAGCCGGGCCGCTAGGAATAGAGAAGCTGCACTGAACGAAGGGGAAAATATGCGGAAATTGTCTGCCAGCTTTGGGCGTACGTTTGGTTTGGCGCTCGCTTTAGGCGCAGCCGCTCATGTCAACGCCCAAGCGCCGACAATAAGTGACACAGAAGTGATTGCAAGGGAATTGCCTGAGCAAAAGGCAGGCGAACGTTGGGTGTGGTCCGGAGATTTCGCCAGTGGTTATGCCCGCTCTGTTCTTGTCAATGCTGACACCGGCGAATATCTCGGCACAGTCGATACCGGCTGGTACGGTATCAAGCCCGACATTCCGAAGACTGGCGACGTTTTTTACAATCATGGTGTATTTATGGCACGCGGCTTTCGAGGGCAGCGTGTTGATGCCGTCGAGATTCTAAATCGTCATAGCTTGAATAAGGAAGGGGAGATTTTGGTTCCCCCTAAAATGGTTCGCGGCTGGCCAAATACCAATCATTCTGCATTAAGTGACGATGACCGCTTCCTCTTTCTACAATTTTTCACGCCGGCTTCGAGCATCGGTATAGTTGATCTTCAAGCGAGAAAATATGTCGGAGAGATAGAGACTGCAGGCTGCGCGCACATTATGGCGGCGGGTCCGCGTCGGTTCTTTTCGCTTTGTGGGGATGGATCTGCGCTTGCAGTCTCTATTGACGATCAAGGTCAGGAGGTGGCTCGCGAGAAGCTCCAAAAACTATTTAATCCTGACAAGGATCCTCTTCATGGAACTGGCGTCCGAAATGGCGATGACTGGTATTTTGTCACCGAACTTGGTGATGTAAAGATAGTCGACGTCTCTGGCCAAATGTTACGGCAGAAGAAGGGGTGGAAGGCTGGTGAGCAGGCCAATGAAAGAGGCTGGGTGCCGGGAGAAATTCAGCAGAACTTAGCTTTCAATGGGCCAACAAATCAACTCTTCGTATTAATGGCGGATGCCAGTCTTGCTCCTAAAGGCGGAGGAACCGACTATCATCGGCAGATGGGCACCGAGGTTTGGGTCTGGGATGCTGCAACGGCTACGCGAACTCGACGCATCAAACTCAAGGATCCACAAAATGCGATAGCCGTGAGCAACGACGAGCGTCCAAATCTTTACACGTCATCGACATGGGCTCCGAAACTAGATGTTATCGATCCCGAAAATGGTAGCGTTCTACGCTCAATTGTTGTCGGTTCAACGCCTACTTTGATCCAGCCAGTGACACGTCGATGATCACCATAGAGCCTTCACTAGCTTGGGGATTGCGTATCGCAATGGTGGTCCTAATTGGTCTGGCTCTGCTTCATAAATTGCGTGCTCCATTAGAATTTAGGAGCGCGATGCAGGCATATTTAAGAAATACAGTATTGGATAAGGAAAGCATAGTGAGCTTCCTTAGCCTTACGGTGATCACTCTGGAGTTGGCGATCACCTTCTTGGTTGCTGTCGCTTGGTGGCCTCTCGTTGGGGCTGTTGCATTAGCAACGCTTTTCCTCATTTACGGGGTGGCAATGGCCGCAAATCTTTTGCGGGGTAATGCTCTTCTAGATTGCGGCTGCTCTTGGGGTGCGGATCGCCAACCAGCGACATGGCATCGTGTCTGGGGTAACGCCGGACTGAGTGCGCTTTCCCTGCTGCTTGCAGTCCCCGTCGTTGAACGGCCTGCCAATAATATTGACCTCTTCGTTGCGGGCGCCTTCGCCGGTTTTGTAATCATTCTTTATGCGATCTCAAATCAGTTGATGGCAAATTCCGGACGTTTGGAGCAAAAACTATGACCCAGACCTTAGCAGTAATCATCGCCCTGCAATGGATCGGACTCATCGGACTTGGGCTCGTTGTTCTCGGTCTCGCGCGACAAATCGGCGTTCTTCATAACAGGTTGGGTCCTGCCGGGGCACTAATGCTCAGTAAGGGTGTTAAGGTCGGCGAACCGAGCCCCAAGTTTCGGCTCCAATCGATAGAAGGCGGTGACGTTGTGCTGGGCGGGAGTGATGCTTCGGGGCAGTCTACGTTAGTCATGTTCGTTGCGCCTGACTGCCCAGTATGTGCAAGCCTGATCCCTACTATAAAGTCGATCGCCAAGGCTGAATCTGGGCGTACCCGTGTAATTTTTGCAAGTGATGGCGACCCCGAAAAGCACCGTCGTTATCGCGCTGAGAAGGATATTGAGGGAATGCCCTATGTTCTTTCTGGGCAGCTCGGCATGACTTATTCGATAGGGAAACTGCCTTATGCTGTGTTGATCGATCAAGACGGGATTATTGCCAGCCAAGGTCTCGTCAACACCCGAGAACATATCGAAAGCCTGTTTGAGGCTCATCGCATGAAGATTGCCACAATCCAGGACTACCTGGCGTTGAAGAATGATGGTGAAGATCGTCGCGACAATTCGGTATTACAAACATATTGAGCGAGGGGTCATTATGAACTGGTTTGACAAGCTTTTCCTTTCTTCCGCTTCGAAGCTAGCCGCCGAAACTTCGCGTCGTAGCTTCATTGCGAAGCTGGGTGTTGTCGCGGCAGGTGGCATGGTGCTTCCATTGCTTCCGGTCGCTCGTTTTGGCCAAGCGCACGCCGCAATTCCTGATGGCGTGCCGGCTGGCTGGAATGATGATAAGACGTGCGATTATTGGGCCAACTGTGCAACCGATGGCTGGCTTTGCAGTTGTTGCGGTGGGACATCAACAGATTGCCCGCCTGGATCGCAACCTTCACCCATTGCTTGGGTTGGTACGTGTTTAAACCCGGGCGACGGCAAGGCCTATGTCGTTCAGTATAACGATTGCTGTGGTCTATCGGCATGCGGCCGCTGTTTCTGCAACAGAAACGAAGGTGATACGCAAAAGTATCGGCCTCAAAAATCTAACAGCGTTACTTGGTGTTATGGTGGTGTGGATTCAACGTACCATTGTACAGTCCAAAGAGTTATTGCCCTAGCGGAATAGTCTATGTCTCGCCTTGTGTTCCCCTTTGCAGCTTTGATTACCTGCGCTGTGCTTACAATCACAGCCGCGACAGGGGCGGCGCGACAACGCGACGATCCTGAGTTCCTTTATGAATTGCACTGTTCGGGATGCCACAAGCGTGACGGTTCAGGTCAAGGGACGTTCATCCCACGTTTGCAAGGCCAGGTCGCGCAGTTTTTGCATAGACCAGGTGGAAGAGAGTTCCTTATTCAAGTGCCGGGTGTTTCACAGTCGATGCTGAGCGACAAACAAGTAGCACAGGTGACGAATTGGGCTTTGGTTCGATTTGACAGCGAAAACATGCCTGTAAATTTTGAACCAATTACAGAAAAAGAAGTCGCTGCGCTGAGGCAGAAGCCACTTTCAGATGCCAGTAGGGTGCGCGCTAAAGTGCTAGCCGGGGCTGGCAAGCAGCATGACCATTGAAGGGAACTGACATGAATCGAGCTCTAGTATCAGCAGCAATTGTCGGAATTGCGGTAACGATCGGAATTGGCTTGCCAGAAACGCGAACCTTAGCGGCCTCGGCTAAAACAACACCTCCTCCTCCCGCGTTTCAGGCATGCGCGGCATGCCATACGATTTCAAATGATCGAGCAAATGGGATGGGACCGAACTTGCGTGGCATCTTTGGGCGACGTGCTGCTACCGTACAGGGATTCAATTATTCTAATGCGATGAAACGTTCTAAAATCATATGGAATGCAAGCGAAATCGATGCGTTCATCGCTAACCCGCGTGCCAAAGTGCCGGGTAATTCTATGGCCTATGTTGGTATGAAGAACGAAGCTCAACGTGCGCAAGTTGTCAGTTATCTTAAGTCACTAAAATGAAATAGTCAGAGATATAAAATTCAATAATATCGCCAAAAGAGTGTTTTTGTTTAAAAGAAATTAATCTCGGAAGATGCTATAAATGCTTTTTGTCTCCTTAAAAGTACCTGACTATTCGGTATTATTTAAACAAAAAATGGTTACGAAATCTACTAGCTAGGTCACGATCATCTATAATCTCGATAGTTGCGCTTAGCCGAATGGGCGGTCGGTTTCAGGATTGATCGTCCCGCCCAATCACCGACAATCAGCTCGCCTTCACATTTTGACGTGCGCGTATTGCGGCCACGGCCGCACGGTGTTCCTCAGTCTGGCTCGACATGCCTTCATAGGCGATGCCCGTATCCATGATGGTTCCTGCCAATTGCTTGAGACCGGTGTTTATTGTGGCCTTGCTCCAGCGGATTGCATTAGTTGCACCATTTGCAAGTCGGTTTGCCCAAGTATTGACCATGTCATCGAGTTCCGAGGCGGGAACGGCAAAGTTAATTAAGCCCATTTGCTGCGCTTCTCCAGCATTGATGAGGTCGCCGGTTAGCAGATACTGCTTTGCTCGGGCGTAGCCGATCAGTTGCGGCCAGATCAGTGCTCCTCCATCTCCTGTTACTAGGCCGACACGGACATGTGGGTCGCCTATGCGGGCACTATCGTTGGCAATGATGATATCGCAGAATAGGGCAAGTGTGGCGCCTAATCCCACGGCGTCGCCGTTCATTCGACAAATGATTGGTTTGTCGCAGTCGAGAATGCAGTTAATGATAGTCCGAGCCTCGCGTAGGACTGTGTTGAATGTGCTCGGATCGCGAATACACTCTTCCATGAATTCTAGATCGCCGCCAGCGCAGAACGCCTTGCCTGCACCTGTAAGGATAATAACGTCGCTTTCCTCATCGGCGGTTATTTCGGCAAATACCCGGGCAATTTCACGATGTGGTTCCCGTGCGATAGCGTTCAAGCTCTCAGGATTGTTGAGTGTTACAGTTAGAATTCTGCCATTCCGCTTAAATTTTAGGAAGTTGTAACTGCTGAAGTCCATGTGATTTACCCTCCTGACCGTGCATCGGTATACTTGGCACATAAAAGTGATAATGTGTTAGAAAATGATGTGAAATGTACCCTATATATAAGAATAAGATACATTCAAATGATTCGAATTTATGTTCGAAAATAGTTGTCTGATTTAAAGGAAAGAGGGGGAAATGCATGGAGTATCCTGAAGCAAAGGGCGGAACAAAGGTCGCGCCGCTTCGCGGTGTTCGTGTGGTAGACCTCAGCCGCTTTGTCGCTAGCCCTTATTGCGCTTCTATCCTTGCGGATCTGGGGGCCGAGGTAATTCGGGTTGAGCCTGCCCTGGGCGGGGAAGACCGAGGCCTAGTTCCTGTCGGTGGAGGACCAGGCGGCGCTTTGTTTTTGCAGGTGAATCGAAATAAGAAATCGCTTGCGTTGGATATCCGGAAGCCTCGGGCACGTGCTTTGCTCGATCGGTTGATTGCTACTTGCGATGTCGTGGTGACAAATATGCCAGTGCAGACGCTGGCGCAGCAAAAGCTAAACTATACGGAGCTATGCAAGATAAAGCCGGACATCATCGCTGCCAACACAACTGCATTCGGAACGCTAGGTTCTATTAGCATGCGCGGGGGCTTTGACGGGCTAGGGCAGGCGATGAGTGGCGCTGCTTATTTGGCCGGTTCAGAGGAAGGTCCGCGTCGAGCCGGTTGTTCGTATGTTGATTATGGCACTGGCCTAGCTCTTGCCGTTGGAGTGCTGGCGGCACTAATGCACCGCAATGCTACAGGCGAGGGGCAGGAACTCCATTCATCGCTGATGACGACGGCGCTAACCTTTACCAATGGCTGGCATATTGAAGCGGCCGTGGCGGGTATAGATCGTGCCCCCTTTGGCAATCTTAGCCCCAATTCAGCTCCTTCGGACATTTATCAAGCGGCGGACGGACATGTTGTCGTGCAGGCAATTGGTTCGCGTATGTTTGCCAGTTGGGCTCATCTCGTTGGACGTCCTGACCTTTTGGAAGATCAACGTTTTACCTCAGATTCTGAGCGCGGACGGCATGGGACGTTTTTATCATCGGTCATGCAAGAATGGATAGCTAATCAAACTGTTGCCGATGTGGTGCATTCACTTACTGAAAATGGCATACCTTGCGGACCGGTCTATTCGCCGAAGCAGCTGCTAGAAGATGAATTGGTATTAGAATCAGGTGTGTTTACACCTGTTGACGTTCCGGGGGTCTCAAACTCTGTTCCGCTCGTCCGGCCTATTGTTGAATTCGCTGGTTGTGACGTGTCAATTCGAGAGGCGGCTCCTTCCGTCGGCGCGCAAACGCGAGTTATACTTGCTGATCTTGGCCTTTCGGAAGAGGACATCGAAGCATTGATCGACGCTCGCATTGCAGCGGTACCGGCTTGACCTCGGTGCGGACACTCGACTAGCCACAAGATGAGGCTCTTGACCAAGGGCCGGTCTTATCCGCCGCTTGATAGAGATAGGTAGGGCGCAATGCCAACTAAATCGTTGCTCGACCGCAAGGCTGCCGGCTCAACAATCAAGAAGATGAAAGCCACCCTTTCGCGTGAACGCGTTTTGAAAACGGCGGCACAAGTTTTTGCGGAGAAGGGCTATGCGGGGACCACAATGCGTGTAGTCGCGGAGCGCGCAGGTCTGCAAGCAGGCAGTTTGTATTATCACTATCGCTCGAAGGAAGAGTTGATTGAAGCCGTTTTATCAATGGGCTTGCGAGGTGTAGCCGATTCGGTAAGGCTCGCTGTGGCTGCGGTGCCGGAAACCGCATCGGCCCGTGAACTTATAGACACTGCAATCATAGCTCATCTTACCAGTCTGCTCGAATACGGCGATTATGCCTTGGCTTCCCGACGGCTATTAGGGCAGGTTCCACCCCGCATCCGGCGCAAACATATCGATCTGCGCGACGAGTATGGTGATTTTTGGTTAGCGCTGCTTGAAACGGCATTAGGGTCAGGTGAACTGCGCCCAGGGGTCGATCTCCATCTGGCGCGGGCATTCACGTTGGGTGCATTGAATTATGCATTAGAGTGGTATCGCCCTGGCGGAAAGCCATTGGAGGAGATTGGCAGTGAGTTTTCCCTGATGATCTGCGACGGCATTTTCTCCCGTCGGTTGTCCGAATGACCTTTTCTGCCAATCGTCAATTAGCGCCATCACACAGATAGCCTGATCCGGCAATCAGGATCCCTTCCGATTGAATTTAATCTAACATTGATTAGGCCAGTTGCAGCTTTGGTCATCAAGGAGGGCAATCCCATGTGGTATAGCGACAAAGACGCTCATCGCGAGATCCAGTCGAGCATCGAGCGTATCTGCCAGAACTTTGGCGACGACTACTGGTTGCAAAAGGATCAGGAAGGCACATTTCCCCACGAATTCCATCGTGCAATTGCTGAAGGTGGCTGGTTAGGGATCGCGATGCCGGAAGAATACGGCGGGAGCGGTCTTGGCATCACGGAAGCGGCGATCATGATGCGCGGTATTTCGCAGTCAGGCGCTGGCATGTCGGGGGCATCTGCCGTTCACATGAACATCTTTGGTCTGCAACCTGTCGTTGTTTTTGGTACAGTCGAGCAGAAAGCGAGGATGCTTACTCCTCTCATTCAGGGAAAAGAAAAGGCATGTTTTGCGGTAACTGAGCCGGATGCAGGGTTGAATACCACACAGATTAAGACTCGGGCGGCACGTAATGGCGATAAATATAATATTACGGGACAGAAAATTTGGATCTCGACTGCCCAAGTGGCCGACCGAGCTTTGATTTTAGCGCGTACCAGCGAAACGGATGGCGGTCGCGGTAAGACTTCTGGTCTTAGTTTATTTTACACTCCGCTTGATCGCAGTCGGATCGAAATTCGTGAAATCCACAAAATGGGGCGTGCCGCTGTCGACTCAAACATGCTCTTTTTTGACGGGATGGAAGTTCCCGCCGAAGACCTGATTGGGGAAGAAGGTGCAGGGTTCAAGCAGATCTTACATGGCCTGAATCCAGAGCGTATACTGATCGCATCCGAGGCTGTCGGCTTGGGGCATGCTGCCTTGCGTAAAGCCTGTGCTTATGCACGGGAGCGTATAGTATTTGATCACCGGATCGGTGAATATCAGTCCATCCAGCACCCGCTGGCTAAGTGTTGGATGAACTTGGAAGCATCTTGGCTGATGGTCATGCGTGCAGCTGAGCTTTATGATGCGGGACTGGAATGTGGAGCAGAAGCTAATTCCGCCAAATATTTAGCTGCCGAAGCGGCATTTGCAGCATGCGAGGCTGCGATTTTGACTCACGGCGGCATGGGCTACTCGGCAGAATATCACGTCGAGCGCTATTTGCGCGAAAGCTGGATTCCGCGCATCGCGCCAGTAAGCGCACAGATGATTATGAACTTTGTTAGCGAAAAGGTGCTAGATTTACCTAGATCTTATTGAACAGAACGATACCCAAATTTCTTCGACGCAACATTGAAATCGCACCGAAGCGCAGAAACAATGCAATTGGATTGAAGCTTGAGTTGAAATGCTGATTTTCAGTCCAAGCTGCTGTCTCTTTTCTCTACTGTGTGCCGTTAGATAATTGTAAAATCTTATCGGATAGTTCGGCTGTAACAGGGGGTGCCGACGTGCGTAATCTGGTTCTGATTAGCTTGCTGTTTTCAAGCATGTACGTTTCCCCTGTGGCAGCGCATCCAGGTGGGTTGGCTGCCGACGGCTGTCACAACGATAGGCGCAATGGCGGCCGGCATTGCCACCGCGGATCTTCACCACAAGTCCAGGCTCCGCAGCGAGCATTTGGTGGAGATGTATATTTCCGCAATTGCGCCGCAGCACGCGCGGCTGGTGCTGCGCCCATTAGGGCCGGGGAGCCGGGATATGGACGTCATCTGGACCGCGATGGGGATGGCAAGGCTTGCGAATAGCGCTACCCACTGCCGACCCCAGCTTTAATTCCTCCAACCGCGCTTGAAGTAGCGTCAATGAAAATTGGTCATGCACCTCAACCCAACGTGCGCTGCTCGATGGGTTAGGATAGGACTGGAAGATCAACTCGCCTTCGCGCTTGCCGTTGCGGCCTGATGGAAAAATGTCGTGCTTTTCCAGAAATGCAAAAGCCTGCGCTTCGGGTGAACAATTATGCTCCCATTGGGTTTCCCAATCCCATTCTTTCATTGGTGCAAAAAGCTCAGCGTCGCTCCAGCCGGTCTCATCGCAAAAGTCGTCAATCTGCGCCTGCGTATTGAGGATGTATCCGTGGAACCGAAGATTATCGATCAGCAATGGCGGCTCGGGGATTTCGAACTGGGGTTTGCCCAGGTGCAGGCGCCAATGGTCTTCAAATGGTTCGTAATAGATGTTTGTGTAACCAATGCGCCCGGCGATTGTTGCGGAACTGGCGGTGTCGGCGGCAAGTGCGAGGGCTTCTTTTACAAAGGCAGCGGTGATTATGGAGCCAGCGCCAATTAAAAATGAACGTCGAGATACGGGCATATGTCTTCCTTTCGATATGCATCGAAAAGAAGCTCGACCTGATGTTGCGGAACGTTGCTGCGCTCGTTTGCTTGCGTGCTTCCGCCACATCTCGCTCTTGCGAATACCACCTTACCCGAGCAGGCAGGTTGGTGAAGGATGGAACCTTCTCTTGATGCTGGATGAGATTAGCCGATCGTCCTGCTAAAGCAAATCGCAAATAATGCAGACACAGAGCCGCGGGCGCAGTCTAACTTCCTGGTGCGTGTCCAGCTAGCGCATAACCTCGCTCGTTTTTGATGAGGTTGCGCCCGTGATTGGAATGGCGACTCGCGGCATGGTTGCGGCATGTCCTGCGACAAACCTTTTCGCGACCAAACAGCCGATGTGGATGCCGTCCGCAGCGCGACGTCGTCACGCGCGCCCTGTGGCGCGATGGGCTTGCCCGACTGGGTGCATGCCCCAGCGGAGAAGGTAGATCAACCCAAGCGTGCGCCGCTCGGTACAGTCGACACGCTCATGACCGTCGAAGAGGTTGCAGCTTATCTGCGTGTCTCCACCAAGACCGTGCGCCGTCAGATTGCCGCGGGACATATCCAAGCCATCCGTATTGGCCGTTCTATCCGAGTATCACCGGAGGAGTTGGCATGTCTTGGGAGAATTAAATATCAATGCGATAGTAATAGTAATGATGAGTATCGTGAATAGGTAAGTAAAGTAATGGGGTTAAAAATGTAGTATATGTACCCACGAATATCACCTTATTTCCGCTCCAGTCCTCACGAGGTTTAGATGACCGATAACGACCAACATAAGCCAACCCTTGCAGATGCGCTTGTTGCGCTGGCGGAAGCGCCGCTGACCGAAATCCAGAAGCGCGATACGCGCAGCGCGGTGATGACCTTCTGCAAAGCGCTGGGTCTGTCGCCCGATGAAGTGCCTGCAAGCAATAAGTATATCCGGCGTAAATTAGAAAGCATCTCGTATATTGCGCTTGGATATTCCAAGGGCCGCTGGGGAAATGTGAAAACCGGTGTGGCGCGGGCTGTGGGTCTTGTGGGCAAAAGCTATCCAAGCCGCAACACAACACCACTGCTGCCGCAATGGGCTGCGCTTCTGGAGAAGCTGCCGGCGTCGCTTAAACGGAAAGTTTCATCAGGCGCGCGTTATCTTAGTGGCCTTAGTCTCGGTATTGATAGCGTGTCATTGAGTGACCTGCATGGCTACCGCGATACCATATTGAACGATCGCATGCGGGCAAATGCCGAGCAGGCATGGGACGATTTTCTGTGGGGGTGGAACCGTGCGGTCGAGCAATTTCCAGAAGTATGGCCACAAATCACAATCCCGCGGGTCGAGAAACGCGAAGTCTATGTCTATCCATTCGCATTCTTCCCTTCTTCGTTCGAGGCGGACGTGAAAGCTTATGCTGATCGCATGCGTAATGTAAACTTGGACGATGATGGCCCATTGCGACCATCACGCCCCGCGACCATTGAAACCCGCACCCGCCAGTTGCGGACCGCTGCATCCGTACTTGCCCGCTCCGGCGTTGATCCTGCAACCATTACTAGCATCGCACGTTTGGTCGAGGTCGATAACTTCAAGCTGATTTTGCACTTTCACATGGAGCGGGCTGGCGGCAAAACGTCTGCAGGGGTCGCGCAAATCGCATCGTGCCTGCGCAATGTTGCCCGCCAATACATCAAGGTAGATGAGGAGCATGATCGGAAGATGAGTGCTCTATGCAAAAGGGTATCTGTGCAGACAGGCGGGCTTACGGCTAAGAACCGTGAGCGGCTTCGCCCGTTTGATGATCCTGAGCATGTAAGGCAGTTCCTGTGCCTGCCAGACACCATTCGGCAGCATGTGGAGCGCGATAAGCGCGCGCCTGCACAAAAGGCAGTCTTGGCACAGATGGCAGCGGCAATCGCGCTGTTGCAGGCAATACCTATCAGGATTGCAAATATGTGTGCGATCGACATTAACCGGCACCTCAAACCGCAGCGCAAGGGCGTCCATCTGGTCATTAGCGAAAGCGAGACCAAAAACAGGCACCCTGTGGATTTTAACATCCCGGAACATGCCTTGGGTATTTTGCGCTGGTACATGACCGAGTATCGGCCATATCTGGTTCGTGAACCAACTGATGCCTTGTTCCCAGGACGAAAAGGAAATCACAAAACCGCCCCCACGCTTGGCCTGCAAATTAAAAAGAACGTCTTTGAGTTTACCGGCCTTGCGTTCAACGTTCATCTGTTCCGGCATTTTGCCGGAAAGGCGTTCCTCGACCAGCAGCCGGGTAATTATGAAGTAGTGCGGCAGGTCCTTGGACACAAACGGTTGGATACCACCACAAGCTTCTACTCTGGGGCGGAAGCCAAGCAGGCAAGCGTCATGTTCAATGACATGGTCGATACGCTGCGGGCGCAGCATGCACCAAGACCTACGAAGCGGAGGGTCAGCAAATGAGCGGCGGTAGATATGGACCAACCAAGACGCCGGAGCGGCGTTGCATGCGCCTTGCGCTTTGGCCAGAGGCCGACCGCATTGTGTGGCAAAATGCACTGACCCCGGGAACCATCCTTGACGATCACCTCGGTGCATTGGCGCATCTATCCGTTGCATCCAATTACAAAGTCGAACGAGGATATGGGCGGTTCTTGACCTACTGCAGAATATACGAGCCTGACTGCCTACAGGAGGCGCCTGCCGAACGTATTAGCCCACAGCGGGTAAAGTCGTACGTCAACCACCTCACCGACATAGGTAACAGTACACAGACCACCATGGCCCGGCTGCAGGATCTGGGTAGTATGGCGTCCTTGTTCGCGCCTGAGCGGGACTGGTCGTTTATCAACCGCCTGGCAGCGCGCATCCGCGCCCGTCACAAGCCCGCCCGTGAGAAAAGCCGCATCTTGATGACCGATGAATTGGCGCAGCTTGGCTATGACCTCATGCATGCCGCCCAAAGTGACGACAGCATATCGGATGCCGTTCAATATCGCGATGGGCTCATGATCGCTTTGCTTGCCTATGTTCCCATCCGGCGAAAAAACTTCACCGCGCTTGAAATCGGCAGCAGTATTGTGCGGCGACAAGGTCAGTGGTTTATTCAACTTACGCCTGAGCAGACTAAAACCCATGCATGGTTCGAGACGATACTGCCGCCGGTCCTTGAGCAATACCTGCAGCGCTACCTCGACTTTTATCGCCCAATGCTGGTGGCCTGCACAGGCCGCTGGCAGAGGCCAACAGGCGATTTCCTTTGGATATCGAACCATGGATCGCCGATGACGCAGGATGGCCTCTACAGCCGTATCTGCCGGCACACAGGGGAACGGTTCGGGGAGCACTGCTCGCCGCACATGTTCCGCGACGCAGCAGCCTCAACTCTGGCAACCGAGGCGCCTGAATATGTCCGGTTGGCAGCGCCGCTGCTCGGCCACCGCAGTTTTCAAACCACCGAGAAATACTACCGCCAAGCCAAGTCCCAAGTGGGGCATGACAGATTTACACAAGCAATTACCGCACTGAGGGGAGAAGGATGATGACTAAGACAAACTCAATGACGGCTGAAGATATTCTGGCTTTAGCGCATTCGGTTGTGTTGCCAGATGAAGAAACGTTCAAGGAGCTTGCCAAAACGCACAAGCTCAATCCAGAACAGTTGCTTGCGCTTACTCGAACTCTCACGGATACGATCGCACAAATCAAACGTCACGCTGCAAGGCGGCAGGATATGCCAGATCCCGAAACAATAAACGGGCGCGCAAAAATTATCCTCGATCTACTGAACAAGCTTAGCACTCAGATAACAAAAGGGCGCTCTACCCTTGAATACATCCAAGTTCCTGAAAATATGGGATCGCTGGGCTCAATGCTATCATTCGAAGCTATCAAAGAAATGAACCCCAATATCCAGTTCGAACCCGATGTCAGTGATTTTGTTGCGCAACAAAAATCCATGAACTTGCCGACAAGTTTAATCGAGCTTGAGTACCAGTTTGCTCAGCCAAAACTCATATTTGATTTAGCAAACAGGGCAGATGTCCTCATTTTCCTTATAGGCAAAATGCAGGATCAGTTTGAAGGTTATGTTGCAGAGATTCCGAAAAACAAAGGCGGCGCTCCAAGTAACTGGGTTCGTGACCATATCTTGTTTAATTTGGCGTGCGACGCTCCCTTGATTATCGGCAGACGGCCTACACCATCTGTCAACGCTCCTTTTGAAAAGCTTTGCGCTGATGTCTTAAGCGCCCTTGGTTTAGAAATAGGCGACCACACCACAGCTATTGCTCGGATGCTTAAAAAATATGGCTCGAAGGTCAACTTTTGAGGGACTGTCAAATCACAAAAGGCCCATTCTCCTGCACAACCGCGGTCGGAATTCATCTGGTTCTGCCAATGGCAAGGGCATTCGAATCTGACATCGGTTATGCATGTCCAGTGCAACCAGCCCGAATCAGACAATCGAGAAAGAGCCCGCTGTTAGCGGTATTTCGCAGTGCGTCGAGTTCGTTGCGTTTGATGGACAGCTGCCCGTTTCAGACGCTGAACTTGATGCGCTTGAGCAGCTTCTTGGCCCAGATCTGCAACAACTATTCCAATAACCCACCAGCCCTCACTGCGGCTGGTCGACGCCGTAACTGAGAGGTCGATATGGCATTTTCTTTACCCCAAGCCGATTTGCCAGCAGGCAAGCGTGCAGTTCTGTATCTGCGGGTCAGCACAGGAAGGCAGGCTACAGGCGACGTCTCCATTCCGTCCCAACGGGATCTTACGCAACGCTTTTGCTTGGCAAATAACTGGCAGGTTGTGGACGAGTTTGTGGAACCGGGCGCGTCTGGGACCGATGATCGTCGTCCAGTCCTCCAAAAAATGATTGAACAGGCCAAGGAAGGACGGTTTGACGTTATTTGCGTTCACTCTTTCTCACGCTTTTATCGCAATGGCGCCGAGATGGAGCTGACCATTCGCAATCTGCGCAAATATGGCGTTGAGGTTGTGTCCATGACGCAGCCAACTGGTGATGATCCGTCACAGACACTGATGCGTCAGATCATTGGCATCTTTGACGAATACACATCTCGCGAGAACGGAAAGAACGTTACGCGTGCGATGCGCGAGAATGCAAAGCAGGGTTTTTGGAATGGCGCTAAGCCGCCGCTTGGATATCGTATCTGTGACGTAGAGCTGCGCGGAGCCAAAATGAAAAAGGGTTTGGAGGTTGACCCTGTCGATGCCGAGACGGTCCGTCTGATATTCCGGCTTTATGCCGAAGGAGACGGACAGAGCGGCCCCATCGGTGTGAAAAAGGTAACCGAATGGTTGAACTCCAACGGCTACCGAACCCGTGTTGGTGCTACGTTTGGCATAGGACCGGTTCACGGCATTCTGACCAATAAATGCTACGCGACAGGCAAGTGGCCCTACGGTGTGAAAAACTTCAAAACCAAACAAAATCACGACCCCAGCACAGTGATCGAGATAAACATCCCGACCATTATACCCATGGAATTGTTCGAGC
>JAIOYN010000052.1 GCA_021741065.1 Sphingomonadaceae bacterium
ATTTGGCCTCCAGCTGGGAACATTGCCGCAATATCGTTTTGGCCGCTGAAAAAGGCGGGTTTGACAATATCTTGCTGCCATCGGGCTATACCCTTGGTCTTGATACCACCGCCTTTGCCAGTGCGATTGCGGTGCTAACCACGCGGATAAAATTGCTCATGGCTGTGCGTATCGGCGAAAGCTGGCCTCCCCAACTGGCACGGCAGATCGCGACGCTGGACCAGATTTCGGGTGGACGGCTGAACGTCAACATCATCTCGTCGGATTTGCCCGGCCACAAGATGGATTCCGAACCCCGCTACCGCCGCACCGTTGAGGCGATGCACATATTGAAGACTTTGCTGAACGGCGAACATCTGTCGATCGATGGCGAGCATTACAAGATCGACATCGACCCGCCGCGCATGAAAACGGTCAGCGGCAAATGCCCGCCGCTTTATTTTGGTGGCCTGTCGCCAGCCGCAAAGAACGCCGCTGCCGAAGGTTGTGACGTCTATCTCATGTGGCCCGAAACGGTGCAGGGTGCCAAGGACCTGGTCGAAGACATGACCGCCCGCGCAGCCAAGTTCGGTCGCACACTGAAATATGGTTTCCGCGCGCATGTCATCGTCCGCGACAGCGAGGCAGAGGCCCGCGCTTATGCCAACCGTTTGCTGTCCAAGCTTGATGCCGATCAGGGTGAGGCAATCCGCAACAAATCGCTCGACACCCAAACCTTCGGCGTTGCGCATCAGGCCGAATTGCGCGCGCAAGCCGAAGCAAATGATGGCTATTTAGAAGATAATCTGTGGACCGGCATTGGCCGCGCCCGCTCCGGCTGCGGCGCTGCCATCGTTGGCGACCCCGACCAAGTGCTCGCCAAAATCAACGCCTATCGCGACGTGGGTATCGAGGCTTTCATTCTATCGGGCTATCCGCACATCAATGAATGCGACATGTTCGCACGCTATGTTCTGCCGAAACTGGAACATGGACGGTTGGCGGTTTAGTCGGCTTTATTTCTCTACGTCATGCTGAACTTGTTTCAGCATCCATCGTGCCACATCAACCGAAGGGTGCAGAGGCGAAATGGACCCTGAAACAAGTTCAGGGTGACGATAGGGAGGTAAAACCCACTCCCCAACCCACCGTTGCTCCATCCTGCGCTGGGGCGACGGCAGTTGGGTGGTCACTCCCCCAACCCGGCCATACGCTCGGCCTGATCCTCGGCAATCAACGCGTCAACCAGTTCGCCCAAGCCGCCGCCTTCCAAAATCTCGGGCAGCTTATGCAGCGTCAGGTTGATCCGGTGGTCGGTCACGCGGCCTTGGGGAAAGTTATAGGTGCGGATGCGTTCGGAACGGTCGCCGGAGCCAACCATCGCCTTGCGGGCTTCGGCCTCGGCGCCTTGGGCCTCCTCACGCTCTTTTTCATACATGCGGGCACGCAAGACCTGCATGGCCTGTTCCTTGTTCTTGTGTTGGCTGCGTCCGTCCTGACATGTCACTACAATACCCGTGGGCAAGTGCGTAATGCGCACGGCTGAGTCCGTGGTGTTGACGTGCTGCCCGCCTGCACCCGACGCACGATACACATCGATTTTCAGGTCGCGCGCCTCGATCTGGATATCCACTTCCGTCGGCTCCGGCAGGACCGCCACCGTTGCCGCGCTGGTGTGGATCCGCCCGCCGCTTTCCGTTACGGGCACACGCTGCACACGGTGGACGCCGCTTTCATATTTCAGCTTGGCAAACACGCCCGTGCCTTTGATCGCGACGACCACTTCTTTATAGCCGCCCACGTCGGAGGCGCTAACCGAAATCGGTTCAATCTTCCATCCCTGCCCGGCGGCATAGCGTTCATACATGCGATAGAGGTCGCCAGCGAACAAAGCCGCTTCGTCACCGCCCGTACCCGCACGAATTTCGAGCATGGCTGGCCGGTCATCCGCAGAGTCGCGGGGTAGCAAGGAAATGGCGAGCGAGGTTTCCGCGTCCGACAACTGATGCGTGACAACATCCAGTTCCTCGACCGCCATCGCATGCAAATCAGGGTCGGAGTTATCCTGCGCCATAGCCCCAAGCGTTTCGATTTCCGTGCGCAAGCGCCGGACTTCAGCTGCGGCCTTGGCCACAGGCTCCAGTTCGGAATATTCGCGCGAGGCGGCCACAAAAGCGTCGCCCTCCAACTGCCCCGAAGCCATGCGTGCCTCAAGCTCGGAAAAGCGCGACTCAATCTGCGCAATGCGGTGCGGAGAGATTTTCAATTTGCGCCCACAATAAAAGCTTCCACACGCGCCGCTATATCACTGCCTTCGCCGCGAATGCGCATCGACGGGGCGCCGTCAGCCACAGATAAAGAGATCAACGTGTGCGACGGCAATTTAGCAGCCTTGTCAAAGCGCTTGCGCGGCGAACCTGTCGCCGCAATTTCAGTGGCGAACTGGGCAGCGCGCAGTTTACGCGCCAAACGAATAGCATCACTTAAGCGTTCATCATTCTCAACAACTATGACGGCATCAAATTTGTCCTGCGATACATGTTCCAATAACATCGCCAACCGTTCAATACCCGCAGCCCAGCCGACTGCTGGCGTCGCGGGGCCACCCAAATTCTCGATCAAGCCGTCATAACGCCCGCCACCCAATACAGTGCCTTGCGCGCCGAGCCGGTCGGTCACAAATTCAAACGCCGTATGGCGGTAATAATCGAGGCCACGCACCAAAGCCGCGTTGCGGGTCCATGCCACGCCTGCAGCATCAAGGCCTGCAGTGACCGCGCCGAAGAAATCCTGCGCTTCGACTGATAGATAATCATCAATCACGGGCGCCGCGTCGGCAATGGGGCGGTCCTTGGGGTCTTTACTGTCCAAGATACGCAGCGGATTTTTCTCCAGCCGTGCGAGGCTATCCTCCGACAATGCGTCTTTATGGTCATTGAAATAGCCAACCAACGCCGCGCGCCATGCATCACGGCTGGGCGTGTCACCCAGCGTATTGAGCTGCAACGTCACGCCGTCATCTATGCCAAGCTCTTTCAGCAATTGGTCCGCCATGACGAGCAATTCTACATCTGCCGCTGGTTCCGCTGCGCCAATGATTTCGGCGTCAATCTGGTGAAACTGACGATAGCGGCCCTTTTGCGGGCGCTCATAGCGGAACAATGGCCCGTGCACGGAAACCTTCATCGGCGCAAATTGCTGCCAGCCATTGGTCAAATAAGCACGCGCAATGCCAGCGGTGAATTCGGGCCGCAGCGTGATGGAATCGCCGCCGCGGTCTTCAAACGTATACATTTCTTTCGATACGACATCGGTCGCCTCACCCAGGCTACGTGAAAACACCGCTGTGGGCTCAATCACCGGCAGTTGCAGGCCCTTAAATCCATAAAGCCTGCGCACACGTTCGAAGGTTGCGACGACATGCGCAAAGCGTTCCTCGGTCTCACCGAACATGTCTTGCGTGCCGCGCACGGCTTGGGGTGTCTGTATCTTTGCCATAATGAAGCGCCCTAGCGGCTAATTGCTGTGAGTGGAATAGGGCTGGACGCAGCGCCGCGCTTTCGCCACATCTGCACCCATGAACCCACACATATTGTCGCGCAGACGCGCGGCAAAGGATTACAAAACGCCGGTTCGTTTGCCGGTAGAGCGCATCAAGTGCTTTACACAAATAGACATCGCCTATTCGCGTGGTTTGCGCTATCCGCACCTTGAAGTCACAGGCCAAGGCAAAACCGCGATTGATTGTCTGGTCAGCCTACGACAGACCAACTCATATCAAACTGAAAGCATTCTCCCATGCGTATTGACCTCATCCCTGCGGGCGACAATGTACCCGAAAACCTCAACGTCCTGATCGAAGTCCCCATTGGCGGCGAGCCTGTGAAATATGAATTCGACAAGGCATCTGGCGCTTTATTCGTAGACCGTTTCTTACACACGCCAATGCGCTATCCAGCCAATTATGGCTTTGTGCCGCACACCTTGGGTGAAGATGGTGATCCCTTGGACGCTTTGGTCGTAGCCCGCTCCCCCATTATCGCCGGCGCGGTTGTCAAATGCCGTCCGATTGGCGTGTTGATGATGGAAGACGACAAGGGCGGCGACGAAAAATTGCTCTGCGTGCCAGTGAACGCAACCTTCCCTTATTATTCCGACGTCGTGACCTATAAGGACATGCCACCTATCGTCCTGCAACAGATCGAGCATTTTTTCACCCACTATAAAGATTTGGAGCCCGGAAAATGGGCCAAGCTGAATGGCTGGGGTGATGAAACGGATGCAAAACGCATTATTATTGAATGCGTTGAACGTGCAAAGGAAAAAGGTGTATGAAGCGTATTGCGCTGGTTGGTATAACATCACTGGCGCTTTCGGCTTGCGCCACCCCCGAAACCCGCGTCCGCACGGCATTGATGGATGCGGGGCTTTCGCAACCGGTTGCCGCGTGTATGGCCGATCGCATGGTCGACCGCCTTTCGCTGATTCAACTGAATAAGTTGAGCGGTCTGAAGAAACTGCGCGGGCAGGATATACGCAACGTGACCGTCGAGGAATTTCTAACGCGTACACGTGCGTTGCAGGACCCAGAAATATTGGGTGTTACAACGTCCTCGGGACTAATCTGCGCGGTGAAGGCTTAGCCCTCAATGCCCGTTTAGCTGAAGGCGTTCAGTAGAACCGACAGCCACGTTTTTTCCTCTGCGGCAGGCGCAGGCGGCGCGAAGTCCCCGCATTCCAAACATCTGGCCTGAATGCCCTTTGCGCCGGTCAACAACGCGAGGTCAGCCGCGACGCGTTGCATGAACAAGCTTTGCTGCCATGCGGCATGGGCAAATATATCCATCGGTGCATTCGATTGTGCCTGCTTTGGCATCAAGCCTTGAAGCAGCGTGCCGGCAAAGCTGGTAGGCGGTTCGATGTATACCGCATGCCAACCATCCGGTTTTAGCCCCGCCCGCTTTGCCGCCTCCGCCAGAGCATCGTTCATATTGCCAGACCGGTCGACCAAGCCAAGCTTACGCGCGGTGCCGCCGGCCCACACACGCCCTTGTGCCACGGCGTCCACTTGCTCGGGTGTCTTTTTGCGCGCTGTAGCCACTCGGGTCAGAAACTGGCGATACCCATTTTCAATCGCACTTTGCGCCACACGGTCAAATTCAGGGCTAAATCCGTTCAGGAAATCTGGTTCACCCGACAATGGCGTCGTCTTGACCCCGTCCGCATTCACGCCGATTTTCGCAAGGCCCGCCTCGGCGCTTGGGATGACCCCGAAGATACCGATGGAGCCCGTGATCGTCGACGGGTCAGCAATTATCACATCGGCGGGCAGTGAAACCCAATAGCCACCGCTAGCCGCCAAATTGGCCATGGACACGATAACCGGAATATCCTTGGCCTTAGCCGCGGCAATTGCGAGGCGGATTTTTTCCGATGCTGTTACGGATCCACCGGGCGAATCCACACGCACGACAAGCGCCTTCAAATCCTTAGTATCCAGCGCCTCATAAATCAGCGCGGATATGGTATCGCCAGCCGCTGAGCCGGGGCCGCCCTTACCATCAACAATGGTTCCTGCGACTGTCACAACGCCGATTTGCGCTCCAGCCGATGGCGGGCCGTAACTGGCGAGCAACGCATCCATATGCGTATGCGCAAAGCCGCCAGTCGTCTTCTTTTCATCCGCGCCCACTTTGCTGGCGATGAACTTTCCAAAGGCAATTTTGTCACCCAGTTTATCGACCAATTTTGTCGATAGCGCCAACTGGCCAAGATCGCCCTTTGCGCCCTCAACCGCATCAGCGGGATTGGTCAGCAATTGATCCAACTGCGCTTGCGGGCGGGCCTTGGTGACGTCAACTTTCCATTGGCCCCACACCTCATCATACACACCTTTGATCGCCATTTTCGATTCAGGCGACTGGTCAGACCGCATAAAGGGTTCGACGGCACTTTTGAACGTGCCTACGCGGTAGATATTGGCCTTTACCCCCAATTGGTCGAGCAATCCCTTATAATAAGGCTGCGATCCCCCTGGACCTGCCAATAATGCACCGCCAAGCGGGTCCATCCAGATCTGCGTTGCGTGGGCAGCCAATTGATAGCTGTCATCGGTATATGCGGTTGCAAAGGCATAAACGGGCTTGCCCGCCTTTTTGACCGCATCAATGCTATCCCCAATTGCGGTAAGGCTTGCTTGCCCGCCGCCCATGAAGCGTTCCATGTCCAATACAACAACTTTTATGCGCTCGTCGCTTTGGGCAAGCTTCAACGCGCGAATGATGTCGCGTTGACGGATTTCGCCGACAGGGGACGCCGACGAGGTCAGCGCCATCAGCGGGTCGATGTCGGTCGGCTGTTCGGCCACTACGCCGTCAAGCTTGAGCAGCAATGCACCATCGCGGACCATTGCCGGGTTTGGATTTGCATTCAGTAGCGCGAAAATGGCCACGAAGAAAAGCGCCAGAAACACCAGCACCAACAGGTCCTTCACACCTACCAAAATTTTCCAGCTCACGCGCATAAACTGCATTTTTCGACATCCTCAAAAACCTTATAGAGAATGTAATCATTTCAGCAGGAAATGCCACCAATGTTCGACAAAAAACATCGGCATGGCAAAAAGCGGATGCGTATGGACAACAGAAAAAGGGCCACTGGAGCGAACCAGCGGCCCTTAAACATGGGTCAGCGGTCGGACACCCGCTGCCGGAAGTTGCTTTCATGCCGTGAGCGGCATCGCTGATTTGCTCAGCGGCCGATCTCCCGAACGGAATTGTCCGACCTCTTAACTGAACCATGAGACATCGGATCACCTCCTTTCGTTGAATAGAATTTGCTTGCATCAAACATTTATCTGCCCTCCGCAGTAGTGAAGGTGAATCAAACGGCGATCACAAACAAGTCTTGTAATAAGTTTTTTTCTGGCTAAAATTATAGGTCTGCGCTGCAATAAATCGCGCTTTGATTACCCTCTACAATCTTCAACTATACGCGTGATTTCGGCCCATGACGGCAGGATGACGGGTTGCTGCCCTTCCATTTCAACCAACACGCGGCCACGGCTAAAGGCCATGGCATCCAAAATGGGATCGGTGGCTGCGATGTCGGCCGCCAGATAGCCCGGTTTTGCGTCGCTTGCCGTCGCCGCCACTGTTTTTGTCATAGAGGAGGTTCGGATAACCATGCGCGCACTCAGTGCCGATGCTTCACGCGATAATGTGACGCGGCGGTTCTCTGCATCGCAGCGAAAGTTGATGGCCGCGTTGCGTCCCGGCGCCCCGAACTGCGCAACCGAACTGCGGCCATCGCGGCGGTAAGTCCAATTGCCGGGCGTGAAGTGCCAGTCATTCCAATCCCCCGTCAATCGCGGCGGCGGCGGCGCAGCAGCCACAGGCGGCGGCGCGGAAACAATCTTTGGCGCGGGGGAAGGCGGCGGCGCAACGCATGCGGCGAGGCCGAGAACGGCGAAGAGGGTGAGGTAACGAGTTTGCATCGCTTTGTCTTATGGCCAAATCGTCCACGCTCCGCTAGCGCGTTGCGGCATGGCGACCAAAAAAACACGATTAGATCAAATCATCGTTGATCGCGGCCTTGCCGAAAGCAAAACCCGCGCCCAGGCGCTGGTTATGGCGGGCGTTGTCTTTATTGGCGACGCCAAGGCACAAAAGCCCGGACAGCAAATCGCCGAAGATACCGAGATCAGCGTGCGGGGCAGCGACCATCCTTGGGTATCGCGCGGCGGCATAAAGCTTGCACATGCGCTTGAGGCTTTCGCCATTGATGTCACCGACAATATTGCCATCGATGTGGGATCATCCACGGGCGGCTTTACAGATGTGCTGCTGACCAATGGCGCAGCTCGGGTCTACGCCGTCGACAGCGGCACAAACCAACTGGCTTGGAAACTACGCCAGGACCCGCGCGTCATTGTCCATGAACAGACAAGCGCGCGCACCTTGACCGACGTCCATATAACGGAGCCGGTCGATCTCATCGTCTGCGACGCCAGCTTCATTGGCTTGGCCAAGGTGCTTGAGCGGCCCCTATCCTTCGCCAAAAGCAAGGCGCAGCTTATCGCGCTCATTAAGCCACAATTTGAAGCAGGCCGCGAAGAAGTGGGCAAAGGCGGCGTTGTCCGGGACGCAGACGTGCATAGCCGTGTCTGTGACGAGGTAAAAGAATGGCTGGTCAGCCAAAATTGGTCGGTGCGCGGCTTAACCACCAGCCCAATTACCGGACCGCAAGGCAATGTCGAATTTCTGCTATGGGCGCAAAACGCTTAGCGCCCATGTTCACATAACAGCGGCTTGTTTAGGAAGATGGCTTAATCCTTGTACATGCCGTTGACCCGCACGGCGTAACGTTCACGAATGACATGCCGGCGAATTTTCATGCTTGGCGTCATCTCGCCATTTTCGATTGAAAACGGCTCATCGGCAAATTCGAACTGCCGCACTTTTTCGGTAACCGATACATCCGCATTTACGCGATCCACCGCCGCGCGCACAGCGGCGCGGAATTCTGGATTAGCTTGCAGCTCGGCAAAGTCATATTTCATGTCCTGCGCCTGCGCCCATTCCAACGCCCATTCGGGATCTGGCACGATGAGACCTACGATATAAGGCCTTTTGTCGCCTGACACCATCGCCTGCAATATCTCGGGCTGAAGCGTGAGCATGCCCTCGATCTTTTGCGGCGCGATGTTTTCGCCCTTATCGTTGACGATCAGGTCTTTTTTGCGGTCGGTAATGGCAATGCGGCCAGCGTCATCAATATGGCCGATGTCGCCCGTATGCAGCCAACCATCTATGAGCACGCGGTCGGTTTCGGCCTTGTTGCGCCAATATCCCTTCATCACCAAAGGTCCGCGCACCAATATCTCGCCATCCTCGGCAATTTTGACCTCCGTGTTTTTCAACGGCGGACCAACAGTGTCCATTTTGACCCCGGCGCTGGGCCGGTTGCAGCTGATGACGGGGCCGGACTCGGTTTGGCCATAGCCTTGCAGCAGCGTAATCCCCAAGGATTGGAAGAACACCCCAATATCAGGGTTCAGCGGCGCGCCACCCGATACCATCGCCTTCATCCGGCCGCCAAAGCGCGCACGGATTTTTGGCTTGATCGTGCGCGACAAAATCAATCGCATTGGCGCATCGACGAGACGCTTGCGCCCTGAATAATCGCGCTCTCCGATGGTCAGCGCTTTGTCGAGCAGATAATTTGGCAGCTTGCCCTGCTTTTCGACGGTCTTGATCATTCGTTGGCGCAGCACTTCAAAAAGACGCGGGACCACCACCATGACAGTTGGCCGCGTTTCTTCGATGTTAGAGGCTAGCTTCTCCAGCCCTTCGGCATAATAGATTTGCGCGCCCACGCCGATCGACAGGAATTGCCCACCGCTATGTTCATAGGCGTGCGACAAAGGCAGGAACGACAAGAAAACTTCTTCTTCGTCCAAGCCGAAATCTTCCCGCAGAACGGCCGCCGCGCCGTCGGCGTTATGCAAAATCGCGCCATGATGCTGCATCACGCCGCGGGGTGCCCCGCCAGTGCCACTGGTGTAGATGATACACGCCAAATCGTCGCGGGTAACACTCGCCATTGCCGCTTCGCTGGTGCGCACATCAGCATCCGTGCCTTTGACCATATCGGCCCAGTGATGCATCGATAACTGGCCCTTTTGCATCGCTGGCTGGGGGTCAATGGCAATGATGAATTCCGCCTGCGACGACCGCAGCGCTGCTGGCGTCAATGTCTTGGCAAGCTTGGCCGTCGATACGATCACGGCGCGCGCGTCGCTATTGTCCAAGATATGCTGATGGTCACGTTCGGTGTTGGTGACATAGGTCGGCACGGTAACGCAACCTGCCGCCATGATACCCAAATCGGCGATGCACCATTCGGGCCGGTTTTCCGACACCAGCATGACCCGGTCGCCCTTTTGCAGCCCCAGTTGGCGCAGCGATTTTGCAAAGCCCGCCACTTGGCGGGCAGCGTCCGACCAGCTGATCGAATGCCAGGCCCCGTCATGCTTGGCCCATAAAAATGGCGCATTCCCGCGGTGACGCGCACGCGCGAAAAACATTGTTACAAGATTGGGGAAGCTGTCAAAGTCGTCAAACTGTTCAGCAGCCATTTATGCTCTCCTGCAAATTTCCAGCCATGCCTCGGCCTGTTTTGTCATCCTATTTGGGGTAGCGTCACTCGCAATCGGGTGCAATGCGCGTCTTTTATCCGACGCTGGGCAATGGCACTTCCGCGGCGGCCGGGGGCCGAATGATCGTGACCTGACCCTTTGCATTTATGATCGCCGATGTTCCCTCGCTCCGTGGATCTGCGGCCCCTGTCCAAGCGCCGTTGAGATATTGCGCGCCATTCACCTTCGACCCAAGGTCAGACACAATGGCCTTCTGCCCGAATGCAGAAATCTGCTCCGCCATTGCGGCTAGCGCCGTGTCTTGTTCCAATGCCAACTGGCCACCTGCAAAATAAATATTTGGCAGCGCTATCGCTTGATCAAGCGGCAAGCCGAAATCAATCACGCCAATCAACGTTTTGGTCACATGCATGATGATCCGCTTACCACCGGCCGAACCAAGCGTCAGCACCGCCCGGCCATCGCGATCAAAAACCATCGTCGGCGACATCGAAGACAAAGGCCTCTTTCCGCCAGCAACGCGATTTGCCACAGGTGCGCCGTCCTTTTCAGGGGCAAAGGTAAAGTCTGTGAGTTCATTGTTCAAAAAGAACCCGCCTGCGATGAGTTGGCTGCCAAACGGACCTTCAATTGTTGACGTCATATTGGCGATATTGCCATTTGCGTCGACTGCCGTGAAATGCGTCGTGCCCGCAACTTCGCTCGAAATCGCGGCTGTACGCGGCGTGGCACCGGGTGGTTTGCCGGCGGGATAGTCGCTACGCGCCTTTTCCGGATCAATTAGCGCCGAGCGTTCCTGAATATATGCAGGGTTTAAGAGCCCCGCGACCGGCACATCGACAAAGGCATCATCCGCCAGATATTTTTCGCGGTCCGCATAAGCCAACTGCATCGCTTGGCCAATCAGATACCAGCTTTTGGGGCTATCCTTGCCCGTTGCAGCTAAATCAAAACGCTGCAACGTGCCCAAAATTTGAAGCACGGTGGTTGCGCCCGACGAAGGCGGCGCCATGCCGCACACGATATAGACCCGATAGGGCGCACACACAGCCTGCTGCTCTTTAGCACGATATTGCGCGAGATCAGTCATCGTCATGTCACCGGGGCTGAGCTTGCTGGTGGTGACAGCCTGCACAATCTGGCTTGCGATGGTCCCTGTATAAAACGCCTCCGGGCCCTTTTTCGCCAGCAGCTTCAACGTCGCGGCAAGTTGCGGATTTTTCAACGTCATGCCTGCCTTTACTGGCTTGCCATCACGCCAGTAAATCGCCCGCGCTTCATCGAAATTCGGCCACAGCCTTTCTATACCCTGCAATCGTGATTCAAGCGTTTTGTTAACGATGAAGCCCTTGTCCGAAAGGCGGATCGCAGGCTTAAATACAGTCGTCCATGGCAGCTTGCCCCATTTGGCGTGCGCTTGCGCCATCAGCTGTATATTGCCCGGCACGCCAACCGAATGCCCACCCTGAAACGCCGCGAGAAAGCCAAGTGGTTTGCCGTCGGGTCCAACAAACCGGTCCGCCTTTGCCGCCGCTGGCGCGGTTTCGCGTCCGTTGATTGTCGTCAACACGCCCTTCGCGCTATCTTGATACAATAAGAAACCACCGCCGCCGATACCGCTCGATTGTGGCTCGACCACGGTCAGGGCAAGCATCATCGCCATCGCCGCATCAGCCGCAGAGCCACCTTGTCGTAGCATCTCCATCCCCGCTTCGGTGACGCGAGGATCCGCAGAAGACGTGACACCAACATTTTGGGCTGTTGCCGCTTGCGTGAAAAGGACGGCGGATGCGGTAAACGCGAGCAATGATTTTTTCATGTCGGTAACTTAGCCGCCTTACACAGATAAAGCCAAGCGCAGATTTATCCGTCGACCCCGATAGCCTCGGTTATGTTGGTAAAGCCATCGGCCTGCAAAAGGCGTGCAAGCTGCTTGTTAATCCTGCGCGCTAAACCCGGCCCTTGATATACCAAAGCGCTATAAGCTTGC
>JAIOYN010000053.1 GCA_021741065.1 Sphingomonadaceae bacterium
TCCACCACATAGACGCGGCCATCGCTCATCACTGGGCTGGCGGCAAGGCGCGCGCGCGGGGTGGCGCCGGTTACATCTGCGGTCCAAATGCGTGTCAGGTTTTGGCCAAGCGCGACATGACCGGGCGATTTTGAGGCATTACCGCCTGGCTGTGCCCATGCTTCGTTAACCGAAGCTGACGGCAAGGTGACGGCGACGTCTGCCAAGGATGCATCGACTTCGGTGTCACGCTCTGTGCCCAAGATGCTGACGCGTGCGCCGACGGTCGGTGTATTGTTCTTCTTGCCGGCATCACCGCGCACACCATCAAGGACGGCGCAGCCACCAAGCGAAGTTGTTGCGGCGAGCGCCAGAAGCAATTTGGATAGGGTCTTCAATGTCACTCTCCTTTGGCGGCGGTATCGCCAGCCTTCGATGTCGCATTGCGGTTTGCGTCAAGCAGTACGGTATCGATACCAAGCGCACCTGCCATTTGCTGCGCGCGGCTGCGCAAGGTCTGCGGCAGGTCCTCCTGTTTCGCGATCTGCGCAAAAATGGGGCCAGCCAAATTATCCTTACCCATTTTCATATAGGCCAAGGCCGTTAATTCGCCTGCGCTGCCGAAATAAGGATGGCCAGCGGTGGCCAGCGGCTTCAACCGATCAATCACTTGCTGCGGCGGGATGGCGTCGAACTCTGCGCTCACTTGGCGGATGAGGGCCAGATCGCGGAAAGTCTGTGGTAGGCTGTCGTCGCCTGCAACCTGTGCATAAATGGCAATCGCCTTCTTGGTCTCGCCATCTTCGCCCAGCAGATTTGCCTCCACCAATTGCGCCATGGCGCGATATCCGGGTTGATCGGCTTTAGTCAGTGCTGCCAATTTGGCGCGCGCCTCTCTCTCCTGCCCAGCGCGCAACTTGTCCATTGCATCGACAAATTCTTCGCTTTGCAGGTCTGCGGCAGCCTGCACCTGATTCTGATAGACGATCCAGCCAGCAAAGGCCAAAAGTCCAGCCGCCACTGCCGCCAAAAGCCAGCGGCCATAACGTGTCCAAAAACTGGTGAGATCACTTGCGCGGACGGCATCGTCGACCTCACGCAAAAATGCCTCGTCGCTACCGCTCCGGTCTTTATCCGCGGGCTTTTCAGTCGGTGTCAAAGCCAAAAGGGCCTCCGAATTTGTTTAGTCAAAACTGGTCAGAGCCGTCCTTAGCCCGACTCGCCCCGATAGGCCAGCCTGCTTTATACAGGCTGATACAGCTGGTCGGGTCCCGGGAAGCTGCGGTCACGGACGCCCGCGGCATAAGCGCGCACGGCGTCTTCGACGCTGATACCCATCTCACCGAATTTCTTGACGAATTTCGGTACGCGGTCAAACAGGCCCAGCATGTCTTCGGCGACCAACACTTGGCCGTCGCATTGCGCCGACGCGCCAATGCCAATGGTTGGGCAGGCGACTTTCTGGGTGATTTCGATGGCGATATGTTCAAGCACCCCTTCAATCACCATCGCAAAGGCCCCTGCGTCGGACATAGCAATCGCGTCATCGACGATGGATTTGGCTTCCTCCGGGCTTTTGCCGCGCACGCCATATCCGCCAAGGATGTTCACCGCTTGCGGGGTCAATCCCACATGCGCCATCACCGGAATGCCGCGTGAGGTCAGAAATTCCACAGTGGGCGCGAGCACCTTACCGCCTTCTAGCTTCACGGCTGCTGCGCCGGTTTCTTTCAACAACCGCGATGCGTTAACAAATGCTTGCTCGGGCGAGGCTTCGTAGGAGCCAAAGGGCATATCGACGATGACGGCGGCGTGATAGCTGCCGCGCACAACCGCTGCACCGTGCGCCGCCATCATTTCCATCGTCACCGCCACGGTGTGCGGCAGGCCGTAAATCACTTGTCCCAACGAATCACCGACCAGCAGCATGTCGCAATGCGGGTCCATCAACTGCGCCATGCGGACGGTATAGGCCGTCAACATTACCAGCGGCTCCTTACCCTTTTGCTGCCGGATGCGCGGCACCGTCAGGCGCTTCATCGGCGAAGGCGTTGGATTCGCACGGCTGGTGGATGTATCGAAAGTGAGCGTTTTTGGATGTGTAGACATAGCGCACCGGCTTAGCCGCTAAACGCCGCGGGCAAAAGCAAATTGAATCCCCGCCTTATTGGCGCGCCGCAACCGCCTCTGTCACATTGTCGCTGAAAATACCGTCAATGCCCGTGGCCAAGAAGGCTTTTATCTCTGCCTTCAAGTCACCCACGCCACGCGGATCAATGCCCGACTTTTGCGCGAGCGGCAGGAAGAAGTTTTCGCGGCGGAATGTCCATGGGTGGACCGCAAGGCCGACCTTATGTGCGTCAGCGACAAGGGTCGTTGGCTCGCCCAGATTGCCCAGCAAAGTGCGCGGAATGACCATCGCCTTGTTGGGGCCAATGCCGTCGGCATAGGTCGCCACGGTTTTTAGGCCCGCTGCCGTCGCCATCGCGGCATAGGTCAGGTCGCTGCGGTCGGGTGGGCTGCCTGTTTCCGCCATCAACTGGACCAGGCGCAATTTCGTCTTTGGCCGCAAGGCCTTCAGGTTTTCGACCTCGAATGATTGGATGAACACGGGCGCATTTTTGTCGACATGGCCATATTTGGTCAGCGCCGCCAACAACGGGGCCGCGTGCGGCAAGCCAATCGCGGTGAAATAGCTGGGATGCTTGGTTTCTGGATAGACGCCAATCGTCCGTCCGGTCGCGGCGCTTTGTGCCTTGGCCAGCGCAAGGATCTCGTCAAAATTCGGTATCTCAAACTGCCCGTCATAGGCCATGTTGGCGCTTCGCAATTGCGGTAGGCGCTCTTTCGCGCGCAAGGTCTTGAGCTCGGCGAGGGTGAAATCCTCGGTAAACCAGCCCGTCATTTTCTGGCCATCGATGGTCTTGGTCGTTTTGCGGTCGGCAAATTCGGCCTTGTCCGCAACGTCGGTGGTTTCCGAAATCTCATTCTCATGCCGCGCGACGAGGACGCCGTCCTTGGTCAGCACAAGGTCAGGCTCAATATAGTCCGCACCCTGTTCAATCGCTAGCTTGTAGCTGGCCAGCGTATGCTCCGGCCGCTCGCCACTCGCGCCGCGATGGGCGATGACGATGACGTTGCCTTCAAGCGGTTGTTCCATGGCGTGGCTTTCCGAAATGGAGAAGGGCGACAATAAGAGGGTAGCGATCAAGAGCGGGAGCAAATGTTTCATAACGCCTCTTTGCCCCCGCGACGTTTCAATTCTGCGACAAAAGCGCGTCCCATTCGGGTTCCTTAAACCCGACGAGCAAAGCCTTGCCGCCCTCAACTACCGGCCGTTTGATCATGGACGGGTTGGCAACCATCAACGCAATCGCCTTGGCGGTGTCAATATCGACCTTGTCGCCCTCGGGCAGCTTCTTGAACGTGGTGCCCGCCTTATTGAGTAGCTTTTCCCAGCCAACAACGCCGCTCCAGCGTTCCAAATCTGCTGTCGTCACGCCGACCTTTTTATAGTCGTGGAACTGATAATCAAGGCCGCGTGCCTCCAGATAATTGCGCGCTTTTTTGACAGTGTCGCAATTGGGGATGCCGTAGAGGGTTAAGGTCATGTGCTGGGTCCGTTATCTGTCATGAATATCATTTATAATGCGCGCGCCGGTCGCCGAAATCGCGTACACGCTTGCGCCATGCACGATAGCTTCCGGGCTTTAATTGGGTGCGCATGAGGACTTTGATATCGTCGGGCGTGACCCCGTGCTGCGCCGAAATCTGGGCGAAGCTGACATGGTCGGACAATGCCATTTCGACGATTTCGCTTATCTGCGCGGGCGATAGAGGGGTAGGCATTTCAATTGAACGCCTATTCCCACTCAATGGTTCCGGGTGGTTTCGACGTATAGTCATAGACCACGCGGTTAATGCCCTTCACCTCGTTGATGATCCGTGTCGACACACGGCTTAGGAAGGCGCTTTCGAAAGGGTAAATGTCCGCTGTCATGCCGTCGGTGGATGTCACCGCGCGCAAAGCGCAGACATTGTCATAGGTGCGGCCATCGCCCATCACGCCCACGGTACGGACGGGCAGGAGGACCGCGAACGCCTGCCAAATTGCGTCATATAATCCGGCATTGCGGATTTCTTCGAGATAGACCGCGTCTGCCTTGCGCAGCACGTCGCAACGTTCCTTGGTCACTTCGCCCGGAATGCGGATGGCAAGGCCAGGGCCGGGGAAGGGGTGGCGGCCAACAAATTGGTCGTTCAGGCCAAGCTCACGGCCCAGAACGCGGACTTCATCTTTGAACAATTCCCGTAAGGGTTCGACCAGTTGCATATTCATCCGCGCGGGCAGGCCACCGACATTATGGTGGCTTTTGATCGTAACCGATGGCCCGCCCGTGAAGCTGACGCTTTCGATCACATCGGGGTAGAGCGTGCCTTGCGCCAAGAAATCCGCGCCGCCGATTTTCTTGGCTTCTTCTTCAAAGACGTTGATGAATTCCGCGCCGATGAATTTGCGCTTCTTTTCAGGGTCGGTCACACCCGCCAACCCAGCCATGAAGCGCTCTTCGGCGTCCACGACAACGAGGGGGATATTATAATGGTCGCGGAATAGGGTTTCGACCTGTGCGCGTTCGTTCATGCGCAGCAAACCATGGTCGACAAAGACGCAAGTGAGTTGATCGCCAATGGCTTCGTGAATCAGGATCGCCGCGACCGAGCTATCGACGCCGCCCGACAGACCGCAAATGACGCGGCCGGAGCCAACTTGCGCGTGAATTTCGGCGATTTTCGTCGCGCGGAACTCGGCCATCGTCCAGTCACCGGCTAGACCGCAGACCTTATGCACGAAGTTAGAAATCAGCTTTGCCCCATCGGGGGTGTGCACTACTTCGGGGTGGAATTGGATGCCATAATATTGCCGCGCTTCGTCGGCGATGAAAGCATAAGGCGCGCCATCGCTGGTGGCGACCACTTCAAAGCCCGGGGCAAGGCTGGTCACCTTGTCGCCATGGCTCATCCATACCTGATGCTTTTCGCCCGTCTGCCAAAGGCCATCGAACAAGGCGCAAGGTTTTTCTACCGCAATAAACGCACGGCCAAATTCCCCGCCATCACCTTCGCTGACATGGCCGCCCAACTGCATCATCATCGTTTGCTGGCCATAGCAAATGCCAAGGATAGGCAGGCCGCTGTCGAACACGCATTGCGGTGCGCGGGGGGAGTCGGCATGCGTGGTCGACGCTGGTCCACCGGATAAGATGATGCCCTTGGGCTGCATCCGCGCGAACGCCGCCTCGGCATTATTGAACGGAGCGATTTCGGAATAGACTCCGGCTTCGCGCACGCGGCGGGCGATAAGCTGGGTGACTTGCGATCCGAAATCGATGATCAGGATGGAGTCCGAAGGGCGCGCTTGTGTTTTGGATTCTGGCATGGTCTGCCGATAGAGATACTGGCGCACGCTGTCCAGTTGCCACCTTTGTATTTGACGCGCTATGCTGCGCGCGTGAGCAAGAATGACACCCGCCGCGTGGAGATTATCCAGCGATTGACCGATTATGTCCTAACAGAGGGATTGTCGGCGGCGAGCCTGCGTCCCTTGGCCAAAGCGGCGGGCATTAGTGACCGGATGCTGCTCTATTATTTTGCCGATAAGCGCGCGATTATCACGGCGGTGCTAGAGCAAATCTCGGCGCGGCTAGTGGCGCTGATGTCCGAACGAACTGCGTCCGCGCCACTGCCGTTGGAAGACCTGCGCCGCCATCTATCAGAGCTTTTGTTTGAGGACGCTTTATGGCCTTATATGCGTATCTGGCTGCAAGTGGCCGCGCATGCGGCGATGGGGGATGCGTTTTATCGCGGCGTCGGCGAACAGATTGGCCGTGGTTTTCTAGACTGGGGCAAAATGCAGCTAAAGGCAGACAGCGCGGCACAATTGGAGGTTGATGCCGCGCGGCTGCTGGTCACCATGGAAGGCATGCTGTTCCTGAAAAGCATTGGCCTTGATGATGTAAACGCCAAGGCGCTTTAACGCCGGTTTGCGGCCCGCGCTTTGCCCAATAAAATGGCTGCGCTGTCGCCCTTATGTCGGATGCTTTCGACAAGCAGATAGGCCGCCAGAAACGGCGCGCCCAAGTTGAAGGCCGCAAAGCCCAAGATTAGTCCGCCCACCGAAAATGCATGCCGCCATGCGACCCAGACGCCGGACATGATAAGGAAACCCAAAAAGTCGAGATTAAACTGCCCCGGCCAGGTCATATCCGCAATGTCGCCGAAAAATATGGGATACAGCCCCATGCCATGGTTCGCGATCACGATAGCGGTGTAGACACCGATAACGGCAAGGATGGTGACGAGAAATATACGGAACAAAGTCATGGTTCGGCTCCTAAAACGGGAGCGTCTTTATAACGAAATGTAGCGAGTGCTACAATAACTGTTTTAGTCCGCCAGTTCTACCCAAGTCGGGGCATGGTCGCTCGCCTTTTCGCGGCCACGATGGTCCTTGTCGACGCCGCAACTTGTTAGGCGGTCGGCAACGGCGGGGCTTAACAAGAGATGGTCGATGCGAAAGCCATGGTCGCGTTGCCATGCGCCTGCCTGAAAGTCCCAAAAGGTCCACACCCCGCCTTGCGGATAATGCGTGGCGAGCGCATCGGTCCAGCCTTGGCCAAGTAAGGCGCGATAGGCGGCGATGCTTTCGGGCTGCCGCAGCGCATCATCCAACATCGCAGCCGGCGCCCAGATGTCATGCGCATGGGGTATGACATTATAGTCGCCTGCCAATACCGCAGGGATTTCCGCCGCAAGCAATTCTGCCGCGCGGGCATATAACCGCCGCATCCACGCCAGCTTATAGTCGAATTTGGGGCCCGGTTGTGGGTTGCCATTGGGCAAATAAATGCTCGCCAGGCGGATGCCAAAAACATCGGCCTCCAAATAACGGGCATGTTCGTCCAACGGATCGCCGGGCAAAGTACGCTGCGCCTCAATCGGTTGCGCGCCCTTGGCGAGGATGGCGACGCCATTGAACGATTTTTGCCCATGCCAGATCGCGCCATAGCCCGCACGTTCAAAGTCGGCGATGGGAAAGCCATCATCCTGCGACTTCACCTCTTGTAAGCAGGCAATGTCGGGCTGCGTTTCCTCGAGCCATTCGAGCAATCGGGGCAGGCGCGCCTTGACGCCGTTGATATTGTAAGTCGCAATACGCATGCTTTGGCTTTAGCCGGAAAATCGGGATTACGAACCTGTTTTTCGAACTATCGGCGTTCCCAACTGGCTTCTTTATGTCTTCATGTCTTTGTGCGAACCCAACACCTTTGACCGTTCGCACAAAGACGGGAAGAAAGGAAAACTTGATCAAACCGAAAAGCTGGATCCACAGCCGCAACCGGCTTGGGCTTGTGGGTTGGTCACCTTGAAGCTTTTGCCGCCAAGCGATTCTACGAAGTCCACAGCGGATCCGCGCACGAGATCAAGGCTCATGGGGTCAATGACCAGCGACGCGCCGTCGCCCTGCGCCTGAATGTCGTCAGCCTCAATCGAGTCGGCCAAGCCAAAGCGATATTGAAAGCCCGAACAGCCGCCACCTTCAACCGACAGGCGCAGCACCGGGTCTTTGCCCAATTTGGTCGCGATTTCGGCCACGCGGCGCGCGGCGTTTTGCGTCATGGAGATGACTTCAGTGTCGGTCATACAGATCATGTAGGCCATGCCGCACATAAAGAAAAGGGGCGGCAAAGTATCCCATGCCAGCCCCCAAGATTACACCCTCTCCCAAAGGTGATGCGTTAGCCTGTCCGCTTACTCGCCTTCAGCAGGACCGCCAAAGGCTTTGCTATCAGCAGTGTTTGCGGCAAGCAAGAATTTTGCGCTGGTCGGGTCTGACTGCTGCGGAGCGAGGAACGCAATTGGGTTGATCGCTTCACCAGCGATGCGCACTTCATAATGCAGATGGCTTCCGGTGGAGCGGCCAGTTGAACCCATATAGCCCAAAATGTCGCCCTTGCGGATGCGTTGGCCGGGGGTCACGTTCATCGCCGACAAATGACCATAACGGGTTTGCACCGCGTTGCCGTGGTTGACTTCAACAAATTTGCCATAGCCGCCAACCCATTCAGCGCGGCCAATGGTGCCGTCTGCGGTTGCAAAAATGGGCGTGCCAACGGGACCCGGAATATCGATGCCTTTGTGATTGCGGCTTGCGCCACGTGTGGGCGCATTCCGATAGCCGAAACCGCTGGAGAATTTCATGGTCTCAACAGGGTTGATCGACGGAACGGCAACAGCGACCTTATGAACGGCACCGTTGATACGGCCCCAGCTGTCGTTCAATGCGCGAAATTCAGGGTCCGAAACGCCAAGCGCAGTTTGGTTCGCCTTCAAATCTTCGGGTGAAATGCGGAAAGTGTCAGAAGAAGCGGCGGCTGAATTTGCAACAGCAGGCGTAGCGGCGGTAACAGCGATCAAAATGCCGATCGCAGAGGCCGCTTTCAGGATCAGTGATTGGCACGAAGCCAAAGCGCTGGATACCATGTGTGTCGTTACCTTTTGTTGCGATCCGCACCGATTTTGGCGCAGCCCCGAAAATTACCCAAGGCAGATAATCTGCCCACTTCTTATGAAAAGGGTGGTGTCCGATGGCTCACATGAATGCAAGTTCTGAGGAATAATCGCGGGACAAGCCGCCGCTCAAACGCGTTGAGTCGTTGAATTGAGGCTATAGCGCCTAGCAAAATGACGGTTTACCGATGTTTTTAACGTGGCCAGAGCTGATTTGTTCCGGCCGCGGCGCAGGTGATGAAAGGGATTCGGCTTATATCTGCAGCATGTTCGAAGTCCTTTTAGGGGCGTGACCCTATAAAGCCTTCGCTGCGGCCAATACTTCCGCTGCATGGTCCTTGACCTTCACCTTGCGCCAGACCTGCGCCACTTTGCCGTCCTTGCCGATCAGAAAAGTTGACCGGTCAATGCCCATATAGAGTTTGCCGTACATGGATTTTTCGACCCAGACGCCCATTTGTTCAATGGCATCACTCGCTTCGTCCGATAGCAAATTGACCTTGAGTTCATATTTCGCAGCAAATTTGGCGAGCTTGGCAGGCTTGTCCTTCGACATGCCGTAAACGGGGCAATTCAGCTTCGCAAATTCGGCTGCCAATTCGGTAAAATCCTTCGCCTCATTGGTGCAACCGGGCGTGTCGGCCTTGGGGTAGAAATAGAGCAGGAACGGCCCGGAAAGCGCGGCCAGATTGAGCGGATTGCCTGCGCTATCGGCGACGGTCACGTTGGGCAGCGTGTCGTTAACATCGGTCATGTGTCGTTCCTTTTCAAAAATCGCGTGAGCCAAATAGGGTCTGCCATTGCGTTATGACAACCCCGCGATAATCCCTAAGTGCGTTCATCAATCCGTCCCAATGATCAAAACCCAAGCTGTGCGCAATCAGCTTTTGTGCCGCCTCGGGCGGGGCGGCGCAATCGGGCGCGATCAGGCGCACGTTGACCAATAACCGCGCCATCAAGGCAAAGGCTTCGGCAAAGTCAGCGTGCAGGTGCCCCGCTGCTACCAGCGCATCAATCGCCGGGCCAAGCTGCGGTTGCATGCCATCATGCGTTTCCAACTGCAGCGCGTGGATGATGAACTCCATATCCACCAATCCGCCGGGCAGCAGCTTTACATCCAGCATACCCTTTGGCGGTTTATGCGCGGCCATGTCCTTGCGCATCTGTGCAATATCGTGGCGCAGCTTCTCGGTGTCGCGTTGTGTATACAAAACATCGCGGATGATTTCGGCGACTTGGCCGCGCGCGCCGGCTGATCCAAACAGCACCCGTGCGCGCGTGAGCGCCATATGCTCCCACGTCCAAGCGTTTTCGCGCTGATATTGGTCGAAGCTTTTTACCGACGCGCACAATAGCCCATCTGCACCCGATGGCCGAAGGCGGGTGTCAATTTCATATAAGGCACCCGAAGCGGTTGCCACAGACATTGCCGCAATCACCCGCTGCGCCAGCCGGTTGAAATATTGCGTTGCGCTCAGGCTGCGCGGCCCATCCGATTCCGCAAGATGGTCGCCCGTGAACAGCAGGATGATATCCAAGTCCGATGCGTGCGTTAGCGCCTCACCACCCAGCCTGCCTAATGCGAGAATGATGAGCTCGCCGCCTGCAATTTTACCATGTGCCTTTTCAAATTCGGCCACGGTCGCCGTCGTCAGCGTTTCCAGCGATGCTTCGGCCAGATGGGCGTAGCTGCGAGATATGTCGAGCGCATCGCTGCGCCCCTCAATCAACTGCACGCCCAGCGCAAAGCGTTTCTCGCCGACATAATCGCGAACAATGTCGAGGGTGGATTGATAATCGGCGGTGCCAATCCGGCGTTGCATCGCGTCCTGCAATGCCGACACATCGCCGGGCAAATGCATGGCGCTGGTATCAATCAGCGCATCCAGATAACGGCTTTGACGACCCAGATCGTCGGCCAAAGTCGGCGCGTAGCTCAAGATATCCGCAACCAGTTGGACGAGGCCGGGACGCGCCTCAAGCAAGCGGAAGACGTTAATCGCGCTGGGCATCGCCTCAATCATGTTGTCGAAACGGGCAATGGCGCGGTCCGAATCGGGTGCTTGCGCCAACGCCGCCATGATCGCGGGCAAAACGGCCTCAAAGGCATCGCGCGCCGATGGACTGCGGATCGCGCGGATTTTGCCGCTGCGCCATCGGGCCAATCGCTGCATCACGGCGATGGGGTCGGCATAGCCGAGATCGGTGAGCTGCTCCTCCAACGGTAAACCTTCGTCCGCCAACCGCGGCCCTTCGCTACCCCCTGCGTCGACCATGCGGTCATAGATGGTCGCCACCCGCGCCGTGATCGGCGCAATCGCCGCAATCAACGCGTCTGCATCGGTCAGGCCATGTAATCGCGCGACAGCATCGGCGGTGTCGCGATTGGCGGGTATCTCATGCGTTTGCCGGTCGCTGTGCATTTGCAAGCGATGTTCGAACATACGCAATTGCGTGTAGGCAAAGGCCAAGGTCTCCGCCTCTTGTGTGCTGATCGGTCCTGCCGCGGCCAACGCCGATAAGGCCGCCCGCGTGTCCGCGATGCGCAGCATAGGATCACGGCCACCATGGATAAGCTGATGCGCTTGGGCGAAAAATTCGCATTCTCTTATGCCGCCATGGCCACGCTTCAGGTCAAAACCAAGGCCCATTTTCTGGCCCTTGGCATAATGGTCGCGGATTTGGGCGGTCATCGCGGTGATATTCTTCAACTGCCCGAAATCGAGCGATTTGCGCCAGATAAACGGCTGAATGGCATTCAGGAAATAATCGCCCAGCGCGCGGTCGCCTGAACTTACCCGTGATCGGATGAAGGCCGCTTGTTCCCACGCCAAGGCAGACGATTCATAATAGCCGATAGCGGCCTCCACCGGCAGAACGATGGGGCTGACCTCCGGCGACGGACGCAACCGCATGTCGACACGAAAGACATAGCCATCCCCGTCCAGCGCGGACAAAAGCTCAATCACCCGCCTGCCATAGCGCACCGCAGCTTCGGCCACATCATCGCGTTCACGGTGGGGCAGGGTTTTGGGGTCGAACAGGAATATCGGGTCAATATCGGACGAATAATTTAATTCCTGCCCGCCATGCTTGCCCAATGCGATGACGGCAAAGCCTTGGTTGGGCGCACCCGGTACACGTTCTTCGATAGCGGCGGCGATGGCTTGATCGAGCGCATGGTCGGCAAAGTCGGAAAGGATGTGCGTGACGCGCGTCAGGTCCCAAATGCCCGATAGGTCTGCAATGGCGGTCACCAAAGCAACACCTTGGCGCTGCTTCCGCAATGCCGTGCCGACCGACTCTGCGCTGCGGGCAAGGGCGGTGTGGAGCGCGGTGTCGAAATCACCGGCTTGGATCAGCGGCATGAGGTCGGGATTGCGATCCATCAGGCCAGCCAAGAACGGGCTGTTAGCCTGCGCGCGTTTCAGTGCATCGTTGATAGATGCCACACTCATGCTTTGAGATAATCCCGCCGGAAATCTTGCGCAAAGCTAGCAAAGCGCCCCTGGGCTATCGCGGCGCGCATGTCGGCCATCAGCATCTGGTAATAATGCAGATTGTG
>JAIOYN010000054.1 GCA_021741065.1 Sphingomonadaceae bacterium
AGAATCTTTCGCAGTCATGAGCCGATCTCGCGGGCAAATACGCCGCCCTAGCGACAGACGCGCACAAATGACGATCAGTCTGGTCGACACGCATGGCGCTGTCCTTGGTATTGTGCGCGGCCCTGATGCACCGGTTTTTGGTACAGATGTCTCATTACAAAAAGCGCGAACCGCCGCGTTTTTCTCCAACCCGCGCGCAGCATCTGATTTGGCTGCAACCAATAGTCCGAGTGTGGGCATGTTTCTTGCCAGCGCGCGGACATTTTTCGGCAGCAGCAATATTTTCACTGGCCAGCATGCATGGACGACCCGCGCGATCAGCAATATTTCACGGCCCTATTTTCCTGATGGCGAAGTCGGGCGAGCCCCCGGACCATTTTCGCGCGACATTAACGGCTTCAATCCTTTTTCTACCGGACTTCAGTCAGCCCTGATTGTCGGTAACGTTACTACCCATGTTGGCTTTTTACTTGGCGGAAATCCAGACACGCTCGCCCGCTGCACGACGATGCCAGATGTTGCGACAGGGCAAAACCGATTGCAAAACGGCATCCAAATTTTCCCCGGATCCGTGCCGGTTTATCGCGGATCGACATTGGTCGGCGCGATTGGCGTTTCGGGAGATGGTATAGATCAGGACGATATGGCTGGCTTCCTAGGCGCGAATGCCACGGGTCTGCGCATTGGCGGCATTGGGAATGCCCCTCCTGCAATGCGCACCGATCAGATCGAAGTCACCACGAGCGGCGCCAAAATAAGGCTGCGTTACATCGGCTGTCCGTTCGCGCCCTTTTTGGGTTCCAACCTACAGAATGTGTGTCAGGGGTTATGATGTTTGCCGATCTGCCTCCGATGCCGGCAACCGCTGTAACCCAGGTTTACAGCCCGCTCACCGCCCTCGGGGTAATGCTGGAACCGGCTGCTACGGCCGCGCAAGTAATCGATGCGGCGCCAGTCGAAGCCGCGCCCTCATTGCCGCAAAAATCCGCAGTTGACCCGCTGGCGGACCCCGATAATGGCATCATCGAAGGTCGCAAACGGCCCGGATATCAGCCGCGCCTCCCTGACAAAGTCACGCAAGATAATATTGGCGCGGTGCGCCCTCCTCCGCCTGAGGCATTTCCGATAGACCAGTTCCCCATCCCTGATAGATGGCGATTGATTCAGTCCTTAGGACTAGTGAAAGAGCGCTGGTTCGATCCGTATAACCAAAACACCTACAAGGGCGACCGCCCCATCAATCGCGCCAAGGTGCCGTGGTTGCCCATCAAGGCCGATGATTGGTTTTTCATTGCAAGCGCAGTCAGCGATACTGTTGTTGAAGCGCGGACATTCCCGATACCAGTCGGCGTGCAAACGACCGAGCGTCCCGGCAATCTGGATATTTTTGGTAGAGATGGCAGCGAGGTGTATTCACAGACGTTTGTCGTTGGTGCAGCACTTATCAAAGGCCTGACCGCTTTTAAACCGCCTGACATAGAATATCGCGTCGCGCTTGCGCTCAATGTCAATTATGTGAACGTCCCGGAAAAGCGGGTGTTGTCGGTCCTGCCGTCAAAGCCTTCGCGCCGGCTTGACCAATTTCTGGGCCTGCAGGAATTGTTCGTTGACTATCACGTCCGCAATACGTCGGATCGTTATGACTTTGAATCAATCCGCGTCGGCATACAGCCTTTCCAAAGTGATTTCCGAGGCTTCCTGTTCAACGACCAGCAATTAGGTATCCGCTATTTCGGCAGCCGCGATAACAACCGCTGGCAGTATAATCTGGCCGGGTTCTGGCGCTTGGAAAAAGATACTAATTCCGGTTTGAACAGCGTTGTGCAGCGCCCCCGCAATGACTGGGTGTTCATCGCCAATCTATACCGGCAGGATATGCCATTCCCCGGCCTGACTAGCCAGATTACAGCCGTCTACAATATGAATCGTGAGAAAAATCGGATCGAAATTGATGACAATGGCTTTCCGGTGCGACCCGCGTTGCTTGGCAATTTGCGGGGCCGGAATTACGACGTTGTCTATCTTGGCTATAATGCGGATGGCCGGATTGGACGGGTTAATCTAACGGCATCCATTTATGGCGCGCTCGGTACCGATAGTCAAAATTTCTTCACAGGCCAAAAGGGTAAAATTCGGGCAGGTTTTGCGGCTGCTGAGGCCAGCTACGACCTCGACTGGATTCGTTTCCGTTTGTCTGGTCTTTATGCAACGGGTGACCGCGATCCGTTTGATAAAAAAGAAACCGGCTTTGATGCTATTTTTGAAAATCCTATTTTTGCAGGGGCCGACACCAGTTACTGGATACGCCAAACAATTCCCTTTGCCGGCGGCGGTCGTGCCATCAGCATAAACGGCCGCAACGGGATATTGAATTCGCTGCGCTCGTCCAAAGAACAAGGTCAGTCGAATTTCAACAATCCTGGCACGATATTGCTTGGGACGGGAGCCGATTTTGATCTTACCCCGACAATGCGTTTGTCAGCAAACGCCAACTATCTTTGGTTCGAAAATACATCAAATCTGAGAGTGCTCCGTTCTGAGGGTAGCATTCCAAAAGATATCGGTTGCGACCTATCAGCCGCAGCGATATGGAGGCCCAAAGCCACGCAAAATATCATTTTTCGATTGTCGGCGGCAACATTGTTACCCGGCAAAGGATTTAAAGACTTGTTTACCAACCGACCGCGTGACAGGCAATATTACTCGCTGCTCGCCAACGTGATATTATCCTATTGATGCGCGCCGATTTTGCCTTGAACCGCAACCGGATTTGGACAGTCATCTTACTGATCCTATGCTGCGTTTTTGCGGCTTCATTGGCTTATGCTGCCGACAAAGAAAAGCCAGTCGAGCGCATTTACCCCGTGTTTCCGCCTGCCCCGCGCACGCAAGAAGCGTCAGACGTGCTGGCAAAATCATCCGGCTGCTATTCATGTCACACCCAAACCGATGCACCGACCATGCACAGCTCGCCAGCCGTGCAACTTGGTTGCGTTGATTGTCATGGCGGCGATCCGAAAGTTATGGGTAATTCCAATCTGAAACATGATGACCCTGCTTATGTCGCGGCGCGTGACAAGGCGCACGTTCTGCCCAAATATCCAAAAAGCTGGCATTTCCCATCGTCTGCCAATCCCAAACGCAGCTACACCTTGTTGAACCAAGAAAGCCCCGAATTCATTCGGTTCAACAATCCGACTGATTACCGCGTCGTCCGCGAGTCTTGCGGTGCCTGCCACATGGAAGTGATCGAGGCGGGCGAGCGTTCACTCATGGCATCGGGCGCGATGCTCTGGGGTGGGGCTGCATATAACAATGGCATTTTGCCCTACAAAAATTACGTCACTGGTGAGGCATATACTAAACACGGCGAAGCGGCAAAAATCATGTCGCCCGGAAACCCTGTTGGCACAGTGACCGAGGAGCAGAAAAAGCGTGGCGCATTGGCCGAGCTTTATCCCCTGCCGATGTGGACAGTTGTACCTCCCGGCGATGTCTTCCGCGTCTTTGAACGTGGCGGGCGCAATGTGAATACGCAGTTTGCCGAAGTTGGACTACCCAATCCGACGGGCAGCATACAAAGGCTGGAAGAACCGGGCCGTCCGGATCTCAAGCAATCCAATCGCGGGCCAGCTACTGGGTTGCGCGTTGCCATCCCGATCCTCAACATCCACAAAACGCGGCTCAACGACCCGTTCATGTGGTTTATGGGTACAAATGACCAGCCGGGTGATTATCGCCATTCGGGTTGTGCCGCCTGTCACGTTATCTACGCTAACGATCGCGAACCTCGACACAGCCTAGGCTATTCACAATATGGTCGCGACGGACAGACGCAGACTATTGATCCGACCATTGCCAATAAGATGGAGCCGGCTGATCATGATGACAAAGGCCATGGCGCTTTGAAAGAGCCCGGCCATGGCGCTGTGAAAGAGCCTGGACATGGCGCTGTGAAAGAGCCTGGACATGGCGAGGGACCGATAAAGGAAAAGGGCCACCCCCTGCGCCACATATTCACGCGCGCGATTCCAACATCGCAGTGCATGAATTGCCACATGCATCAGCCGAATATCTTCCTGAACAGCTACCTCGGTTACACGATGTGGGATTACGAATCCGATGCACCTTCGATGTGGCCGCAGAAGCAGAAATACCCGACAGCTGCGGAAAAGTTTAAGGTTCTCGACCGCAATCCTGAGGCAGCTGCGCCGAAAGGCAAATGGTCTGATCTTGATTTCTTGCGTAATGTGTATGACCTCAATTCTGGCCTGAAGGATACACAGTTCGCAGACTATCACGGCCACGGCTGGAATTTCCGTGGGATCTTCAAGCGTGACCGAGAGGGCAATTTGCTGGATGCCGATGGCAAAATAGTTGCGCCCGACGATCCTGAAAAATGGCGTAAAAAGGGTGAGGGCAAATTTGTCGAACCCGGCGTGAACCCCGGTAAGACCGTGCATATGATGGATATTCATGCCGAGAAAGGGCTGCAATGCGCCGACTGCCATTTCGCGCAGGACAGCCATGGCAATGGTCTGATCTATGCAGAGGTCGCCAATGCGGTTGAGATAGGTTGTAAGGATTGCCACGGCACCGCCGACGCTTACCCCACGCTGCTGACATCTGGCCCAGCGGCGCGTCCGCAGGGGAATAATCTCGCGTTGCTTCGCAATGCCGATGGGCGCCGCCGTTTCGAATGGCTGTTTGAACCTGATGGCAGCCGCAAGCTGATACAGCGATCCATTGTTGATCCCAAGCTGGAATGGGAAGTCAGCTTGGTGAAAGACAGCATGAATCCAGGCAGCGGACAATTCAACGCTAAAGCGGCGCGTGCAAAACTTATGGGTCGCGTGGGCAAAGAAACTGGCGACTATGAATATGGACTTGATGTCCCCGTAGGCGAACGCGCCCACGGTGACGACAAAATGACCTGTTTCACGTGCCATCTGTCGTGGACCACCAGTTGCGGCGGATGCCATTTGCCAATTGAGGCCAACTGGAAAACCAAAACGCACAAATATGAGGAAGATGAGACACGCAATTTTGCGACCTATAACCCGCAGGTTGCGCGAGAAGATATGTTCCAATTAGGTCGGCATCAAACGACCAAAGGTAATATTATCGCGCCTGTTAGATCCACTTCAGCGTTAGTGCTATCTTCCACAAACGTTAACCGCGAGCGGATATACATTCAGCAACCACCGATCAGTTCAATCGGTTTTTCTAGCCAGGCATTTGCACCGCATTTTCCCCACACCGTACGTAAAACCGAAACAAAACAATGCACCGACTGCCATTTGTCTGCATCCGGCGACAATAACGCGATCATGTCGCAGCTGATGCTGTTGGGAACCAATTATGTTAACTTTGTCGGATTGAATGCGTGGGTCGGATTGGGCAGCGGCTTTGAAGCCGTGCGTGTTACCGAATGGGATGAGCCGCAGGCCGTGATAGGCTCGTATCTCCAGCGCTATGCTTATCCGGATTACTACAAGCTTCACGTGGACCAAAATGGCCGCGAGCTTAAAAACTGGGTGCGCGGCAAGACGCTCGACAAAAACCTTTCGGGTGAAACCGAAGCAACAGAAGAATTCGCCAATATTGTGCAGGGCACCGGCGACAAAGTTGGCTGTCTGCAACTGCGGGGCGAATATATGTTTGTCGCCCAGGGCAATCGCGGCTTTCAAGTTTATGACGTCGCGTCGATAGCTAATAAAGGCTTCTCGGAACGGATTATATCTGGTCCATGCTCCAAGCTTGGCCACAATACACAGGTCAAATCGAAGAACGCCACCTGCATGGCGCTGGCAACCAACCAGCCAATCAGTCCATTGCGCAACACGCCCGAAATGCGCGAAGCCAATCAGGAACAGGCTTTCCACCCGATCTATAATTTTGCAGTAATTACCGATAGCGTCGAAGGGCTTATCCTGGTCGACATTAACACAATGGCTGATGGTGAATTCCGCAATAACTTCCTGAAACGTGCAGTGACGTGGAACGATCAAGGCGTGCTGAAAGGTGCGCGTCATATTACGCTTGCGGGACATTATGCTTATGTGACCGCCGATGTCGGGCTGGTGGTCGTAGATCTCGATAACCCAATGCGGCCAAAAACAACGGCTGTGATTAAACTTAACGATGCGCGCGCGTCAGCGATCCAATTCCGCTATCTGTGGGTTAGTGATGCCGACGGTGTGAAGTTATTTGACGTGACTAAATTGGCCGAACCAGTAGCGGTTGCGGAAGGTACAATCCCGCTCGCCAATGCCCGTAAACTCTATGTGGCGCGCACATATCTATATGTTGCCGGCAAGCAAGATGGCTTGGTGATCGTTAATGTCACAAAACCGACAGCGCCGTCGATATATCTCAAAGAAACATTTGGCGGGCAATTGTCGGATGCCGAAGATGTTGTCGTGGGATCTACCAACGCCTCGGCTTTCGCATATGTTGCTGACGGCAAAAACGGGATGAAGGTTATTCAACTCACGTCGCCGTCGACCCAGCCCAATTATTATGGTTTCTCCCCTGCGCCAAAGCCGGAACTGATTGCGTGGGCAAAAACGCCTTGGCCTGCTTATGCCATTTCCAAGGGTATCGACCGTGACCGTGCGGTCGACGAAAGCGGAAAGCAGATTGCAGTATTTGGCCGCTTGGGTTCGCGGCCGTTTACGCGGACGGAGATGGAGAAGCTTTTCCTCAACAGCCTCGGAAAGCCTTATTTGGTAACCGACGAAGCGAAGGTCACCAACTGGCATCCGCCTTTGAAGCTACCTAATTAGGGCGCTCGGCAATCAACTGTTGGATGAGCGCTTGCAGGCGGTCATCATATTTGGCCAACACGGCACGGTCGCCTACACTAGCGAAATGCGACACGAGCTCACGTCCGTTCCATAGGTGCAGCGCATAACCGGGCTCATCGGCGATAATCATGGGCCGGTTGTCTGGCGTTTCCGGATCAATCGGGTTCAAGTCCAACGTCACCTGCGCCGCCGTTGAGGAACATATCGCAACGGCCGTCCCCTGCCACGGCACAGAAATGGATCTGTGGACATGGCCGCACATTATTCCCTTTATATTGGGAGCATCCTGAATGGCTTGTGTGAAGTTGCTAACCCATTGTTCTTCTGGATGAGTATTCATCCACACGATACCTATTTCGACAGGGGGATGGTGCATGGCGATGATGGTTGGCGTATCGCGATCCTGGGCAAGCGTCGACCGAAGCCATTCGGCGCGCATGTCACAAAATGCGCCGCCGTGACGCCCCTCTTCCACCGTATCGAGCACTAGTATCCGAACACCGCCAACTTCCAACGCATATTGCACGAAACCATCTACAGTAGGGCGTTCAGGAAATTGCGCGCTGAAATTGCTTCGGATATCGTGATTGCCAAGACACATATGAACGGGAAAACTACAGATGCTAAACGCATTGGCCAACTGCCTGTAGCTTGCAGCATCGCCATGTTCAGTCAGATCACCTGTGGCTATGAGCAGGTCGGGTCGATTGGGGCCATCGTTCAAATACCGCAACACCTGGTCAAGGCGCTTTCGGTTGAACTCGGCTGGATTATCTGGGTCAAAGCCCAAATGGATGTCGGTAACCTGAGCGATTAGCAAAGCAAATACGTCCTTCTGTTAAGGTGCCTTGCCATTCTCTACCCCGGTTTTACTAAGATCCCGTTTCCGTGCCATATTATACTTCGGAACCCATGGCGCACCTTCATCCGCGTGAAAACTGTGGCACATTGCGCAACTCGATGGAACATCTGCGTTAGAGGCCTCACCGCCGTGACATGTTCGACATGTCTTTATCCCTGGTAACAATAACTCGCTGGCACTACCTGATTGTTTTGCTGCGTGACAGGATGAGCAGGTTTCAGTGTCATGCGCATCATGGTCGAACCAACCTTTCGTCATATAGCGCGAGGTTTGATAGACCTTTTGTACTTGCCAATTGTCCGAACCGGCAGGTGGCGCGATTACGGTATGACAGTCATAGCATGCCCCACCTTTTGAAAAGACCGCGCGGATGGCGCTATCGGCGCGGCTGTAATTGACGCTGCCGAAATAGGCATAATATGGCTGGCTTCGGGCATAATCGCCAGGACGCCTGCGCCCTTCCATGGATTGCTGCGTGCGTACACTGTAGGGACCGCCTGAGCGGTAAAATGCGCGTAGGTCAGCAACAACCATTTTAGGGTCGCCATGGCGCAATGTGCGAACTGTGTTGCCGATCTTTTCAAGACCAAGATTATGACACTGCGAGCAATTCTGCTCCATATCAATCGGCTTAAACCCAACGCCGTCAGGCGTCTTTACATGGCAATCCTTACACTCAAGTGCCTCACCAAAATCGAATGGCTTGCCCAGCCGCCCAGCCATACGTGCGACGCCATTCGTCTGCGATAGATGAAGATTGTGCGGGAATTTTAATCCGCTATTTTCCACTGGCTTTTGATCGAGCGATATCCGCTCCCTTTTCGGGGGAGAGCCGTTCGCCGTTATAACCGTTGGCTTGAATTGGGGATGCGCGGTGCCAAAGTCACCCGCGTTAGCAATCTTGGTGTCGGTCAACCGCTTGTTCATATCGGTATGGCAACTGCTGCAAAATTGCTGCTTGGTATCTTCCATAGGCCCAGCACCTTCATGCTCGTTATGGCATTCTACGCAGCGGCCTTCTGGACGGTTAAAGCTATCGGCAATTTTACGCGATATTTTTCCATCCCAATCAAGCGGAGCTTTGGCAAGTTTAAGCCTTTTGGGGTCGGCATGCTCGTGGGCGTCATCATGGCAAGAGACGCATGAACTGTCGCGCACCGCAACAAATGCCTCGGTATGGCAAGATTGGCAATTCATGCCCAATCCCGCATGCGGCGACGATAGCGACCCGCTGCTCCAAAGACTGTCGGCATGAAAAGCCGCAGGCCGCTTCTCGGAGTTTTGATAGTTATAGAATGTGTAAATAGGCAAAACCAGGAGAGCAAGCAGAACGATCACAGACAATGTCCAGGCCATAATCCGCCTGCTGGGCAATACACCCCGTAGCGTGAACAGACCGATTTCGTCTCTTTCTTTGGTCGAATCCGACAACACTTCGATGCGTTCTACGGTAATTACGACTACGGAATCTTCTTCCGAAATGACCAATAAATGGCCACCAAAGCGCATCTCGGCGCCACCGGCCGGGTCGATAATCGCCTGCGACGTGTAGCGGCCATCTACCTCAAAACCGAGCCCTGCGAGTGCGGCTATCTCAAGCTTTCCATTTGCCTGCAGCGTCAGCCGGGCATGGCGCATTTCAACTGCCAAATCGGTGAGGTGGATCTCGCACGATGCCTCTCGACCAACAATAATCTCGCGTACGTCATGCGGATAGGCACGGATGATTTCCCGACCATCTGAGGTGCGCGATATTTGACGTACAAGAAAATTCATGCTGCGGTCACCAGTAGAAAAACACGCTGACAATATGGGCTATAAGCGCTGCGATGAGCGCGAATGTCAGCGGTACGTGAAAATGGAGCCATATTTCAAGCATGGCTTTTAGCTGCAAATGCTTTCGCGTCCGCGCAAGAATTGCTCGTTTGCGACCTAATAACGAAGCCACTTTTTCTAACGGATCGTCACGCGTTCGCGGCGCGCTTTCGGTAAAGAGCATGATTTTTTCATGCGCCGCTATTGTTTGGCAGGCGGGGTAGCGATTGGTCATCCTGCGAATAATGCCGCCACCAAATGGATCTTGATCGAGCGAGCCGCGTACAAGTTCGGCATGGTTCTGGTCAAGCGGTTGCGCCGCGTCATGCAGTTGGCGGTCAATGGAGCGAAGAGAAGCCAGCATTTGCGCCTCGGTCGTTTGGTCGCGATTGGCGCTCATAATCTTTGGCACGGTTGCGTAGACGGAAATGCCCCAGATGCCTGACAGGATTACTATCATCATCAATACATAAGCCAGCGTGTGAACGTTCCAGCCAAGTTGGAACCCGGTGTGCAGCGTCCCAATAACAATCAGGCTAAGCCCAAGATAGGCATGCGCCGATGTCCATGCCTTTAGCGACCAGTGGCCACGCGACATCCTGCGCTTGCGGATACCTAGCAAGCTGAGCCACAAGATCATCAAGACGCCAATGCTTCCCAAAGTGTAGCCGTACCAACTGCCGCCATTATGCCGGGGCTGGACGTCGATGATGAGATAGCTGACTATCGCCAACAGCGAAATCATTGTCGCAATCTTCAACCAGCGAAAGTTTGCATGGCGCAAAAACCCCTCATGAGTCCCGTCGCTCTGCACCCGTCCGGACTGTGCTGCCTGCCGATCCATCAGCCGCCCTCGCCTTCAAGTTTGGCGACCGTGAGGAACTTCTCAGGGGATACCCGTATCGCCGCGCCAGTGGGGCAGGCTCTCACACAGGCCGGGCCACCATCGATGCCCGAGCACATATCGCACTTAATTGCCTTCTTGGGCTTTTCCACATTGGGGTCAGCATTTTTATACGACCATTTCTTACTGGGCTCGCCTGGACCCGGCCCCATACCCAACAGCATCCAACTCAGCAGTCCAGGCTTTTTCGGTGGCTCAGCCTCCATGCGGATAACGCCGTAAGGGCAGTTGCGCTGGCAATTGCCACACCCAATACAGGTGTCGTCAATGAACACCTCGCCATCAGGACCGCGGTGAATGGCATTGGGAGGGCAATCTGCCATACAATGCGGATGTTCGCAGTGGCGACATGATGTGGGCACATGAAGATGCGCATATGTCCGACCTGCCTCGCGGTCTAAGCGCGACAAACCCTCATGACTGTCGGCGCAGGCCTTTTCGCAGTTGTCGCAACCAACGCAGAGACTTTCGTCTATCAACAGCACGTCGGTCGCTTCACCCATTCCGTTCTCAACGAGGAAGTTGGCAACGTTGGAATACATATCAACGACGCTGGAAAAGCTATCTTTCTTCGCTTCGATAAATGCGTTGAGGTCTTGGCGCGATGCCATGTCAGATTTGATCCGCGCCAACAATTGCGGTTTCATCTCCAGCAATGCTTTGAATGCCGTGCCGTCGAGTTTAATGACTTCGGATTTGACTGCTGCTTTAACAGTGGCGGTTCGGCGGGTGTTTCCGATAAGCGCCATTTCTCCGACATAAGATCCCGCCGGAAGATAGGACAGAAACACCTGTTTTCCAGCGATCTTCCGTTCAACGATCATAGATCCTTGGCGGATGATGAACATGTCATCCCCTTCATCGCCTTCGGTAATTACCGGCTTACCCGCGCTCACGGTCTGGATTTCGCTATTGTCGAGCACTTCGGTCAAATCTGACGAAACAAGTCCGGACCCGAAAAGCTGAAGTAATTGGCGCTCGGTTGCAATGCGCTCAATTGCACGCTTGGCGGCGGGCACCGAACTCTGCAACTTCAGCGCGGCAGTTCGCGAGATTTCGACGCAGATAGAATCCTCGCCAGCACGGATTGTTGCCCCACGCCGCCGCCCCGAAATCAATCCAACTTCGCCAAAGATTGAACCCGCGTTGATTGGAACAATTTTGGTAGGATCGTTTGCGTCAATCAACACCTCGACGGAACCACTCGCGATCGTAAACAGCGATGATCCGGGATCATTACGTTCAAAAACCGTTTCTCCGCTCCGGTAAAACCGCGCTTCGGAATCAAGCATGAATTCACGCATTTGCAACGGCGTGAGCCCGTTCAATATCGTTATACTAGACCGCAGAAATTCAAGCCATTCCTCGACACTTTTGCGACCCGGCAAATCTTTAAACTTAGCCTCAAGAATCGGCTCATCGGCTGGCTTCAATGCGCTGTTGCCATTGATAAATTCAACGACATCATAGCCTTGATTCATGCAATGCTTAATCAGCGGATAGCCTGCCAACGCGCCAATGACATAAATACCCGGCTTAGTTGATTCAAAAGACGGCGATAATTTTGGAAACGCAACCCGATCTTCGCTGGTAAACTCCACCCCGCAGCTCTCAATGAATTTACGCGGCGGCGCTGACCCCATACGCGCAATAACTCGGTCGCATTTGACCTTTGCTTC
>JAIOYN010000055.1 GCA_021741065.1 Sphingomonadaceae bacterium
CTGGACGTCATCTGGCAAGATGAATGGCCCCGCCATATGGTCCATATCGTCGCAGGTAGGCCCGTAGAAGCTGAATTCAGCCATCTGGGTACCAATTGAGGTCTCCGACCGCTGAAGCGCCACAGGGAAGCGCCAGCCGATATGAGCCGCATCGAACAACGAGCCGTAAGCGCCGTCATTGATGAACAATTCATTCCCGCGACGCTTTTCAACCTTCACCAACAGGGATGCATATTCAGCGCACAAGGCACGGCCAGGTTCGCACCAAAGTTCTGCGGAGTAGCTGATTGGCAAATCTTCAAAGCAATCGTGAATGACATCGAAATAGCCATCCAGCGTCGGAGGCTCCATGCCGGGATATACCGAAGGAAAACCACCGCCAACGTCCACGATGTCCACAGTGACCGATGCCTCGACAATCGCGGCGCGAACATGCTCCATAGCTTCGGTATAGGCTGTTGGCGTCATGGCCTGACTGCCAACATGAAAGCAGATGCCAAGGCTGTCCGCAACCTGACGCGTTGCAACCAAAAGGTCAGCAACTTCCAAAGGATCCGCACCAAATTTTGATGACAGACTCAACTTTGCATGTTCGGATGACACGCGAATACGTACACAAAGTTCAAGGTCGGTTGCCGCGACCCCGTCCAATGCCGTTGCGCGTACGATCTTCTCCAACTCTTCATAGCTGTCGAGGCTGAACGTGCGGACATTATGGTTGTGATAGGCCTGCGCGATAGCGCGCTCACTTTTGACCGGATGCATGAAACACAGCTTCGCATCGGGCAGAAATTTGTGGACCAACCGCACTTCACCCAAGGATGCTACATCATAATGGGTGATGCCAGCTTCCCAGAGGGTTTCAAGCAAGGCGGGTGATGGGTTCGCTTTCACCGCGTACAAGGACCTACCCTGAAACTTCTCAACGAAGAAACGGGCTGCGCGCGCAGCAGCATGTGGGCGGAGTAGCGTGATTGGTTCGTCCGGGCGGAGGGCGCGGACTACAGCAAGTGCGTCAGTGTTCTCGTACAATTCAAGGGACCCCCAAAAGATAAAAGGAAACAACAAGGCTGCCTTGCGGTTATTGGAAGTCCCCCTGGGGCAGCGGACGAGCGCCTTATGAAAAGCTGGGGTAGTTGTAAAGCGATTCGTTTGGTTTTTAGCTCAGGCGGTCGCGGAACGCGGTCCAGTCGAAAGAACGCACGCACTCTAGCGCATCCGTATCGCTATTCCACAGCCAGAGTGATGGCAAAGGCACGCCATTAAACGTATTGGTCTTAACCATGGAATAATGTGCCTGATCCAGAAATGCGAAACGCGCTCCGGGCTCTGCTTGGACAGGCAAAACATAATCGCCAATAATGTCACCGGCGAGACAAGACGGCCCTCCCAGACGCACTGGAGAGCCTTCTGAGCGTTCTCCGAGCATGGCGGGGCGATATGGGGCCTCAATGACATCCGGCATGTGGCATGTGGCGCTAATATCCGTTACGCCGACCCGAAGACCGTTTTCAAAAACATCTAGTACTTCGCCGATCAAAATCCCTGCATCGAGCGCGATCGCTTCGCCGGGTTCGAGATAGACGTCCAGACCCGTTTCGGCGCGAACTTCTTGAATAAAAGCGATCAGCTCGTCCCGTTGATAATCTGCGCGGGTGACATGGTGGCCGCCACCAAAATTCAGCCAACTTAACTGCCCAAAATAGGGCGCGATATGCGGCTTCAGTGCTTCCCAGGTGCGCTTCAACGGTTCGAAATCCTGTTCGCAAAGCGTATGGAAGTGCAGGCCTGAAACGCCTCCGAGATGCTCTGGGGTCAACTGGCTAACCGGAAACCCAAGCCGCGATCCGGGCGAGCAGGGATCGTACTTCGCTACTTCGCCCTCGGCATGTTCGGGGTTGATGCGCAGGCCGACATCGACGCTGTCATTCAAGAACGATGCAAAACGGCCATGCTGCGATGGGCTGTTGAAAATGACATGGTCGGAAATGGCGACGATCTCGGCCATGTCGGCCTCTTTGTAACCAGCGCAATATGTCGCAATTTCACCTTTATAATAATCGCGCGCCAATCGCGATTCCCAAAGGCCCGAGCTACAAACGCCGTCCAGATACTCGCCAATGATCGGTGCGACCTTCCACATAGAGAAAGCCTTCATCGCGCAAAGGATTTTTGCGCCCGACCGATTTTTAACATCCGCCAAAATGGCAAGGTTCCGCCGCAACGCAGCCTCATCCACCACAAAGGCAGGCGAGGGTACGCGATGAAGGTCAAAATGGGCAAATGCCCCCGGGTCGCCTGCTTTGGTTTCCATGTTATAACTTACCTACCAAATGGTTCGTCGCGCCAGCGGAGGCTGGTGCCTATCTCGCTTCTTCATCTTGCGCTGTGCTTTGCTTAGTGGCGTGATGTGCCCCAGCTTGCGCTGGGGCGACGGCGAATTAAAAACCCAAAGGCCCTTCCAATTCCTTCACCTGCCAAGGTAAACCATGCGCATTGAGCATGCCCATGAAGGGATCGGGATCGAACTGTTCAATATTCCAGACGCCAGCGCCCGCCCATTGGCCCGTAACCAGCATCGCCGCACCGATCATCGCCGGAACGCCAGTGGTGTAACTGACGGCTTGGTTGCCCGTTTCGGCGTAAGCATCCTCATGGTCGCAGATATTGTAAATGTAGAGCGTCTTTTCCTTGCCGTCTTTGCCAAGGCCAGTAGCGATGCAGCCAATATTGGTCTTGCCCTTGGTCGTCGGCCCAAGCGAGGCAGGTTCGGGCAATACAGCCTTTAAGAACTGGAGCGGGATGATTTCCTTGCCTTCATAAACCACTGGATCAATCCGCGTCATACCGACCGCCTGCAGCACGTTCAAATGCGTGATGTACGCGTCGCCAAAGGTCATCCAGAACCGGATACGCTTAATTTCGGGCAAATGCGTTTTGAGGCTTTCGATTTCCTCATGATACATCAGGTACATATTCTTGGGACCAACGGCTTCAAAGTCGAAGCTTTGTTTCACCGTCATCGCCGGCGTTTCGACCCAGTCACCATTTTCCCAATGCCGTGCAACTGCAGTGACTTCGCGAATGTTGATTTCGGGGTTGAAGTTGGTGGCAAAGGCCTGACCATGGTCGCCGCCATTGCAATCCAATATGTCGAGCGTGTCGATGCGATCAAAATAATGCTTCTTCAAATAAGTTGTGAACACGCTGGTGACACCAGGGTCAAAACCCGAACCCAGCAAAGCTGTGAGTCCAGCATTTTTGTAGCGATCCTGATACGCCCACTGCCAATGATATTCGAACTTAGCGACATCCATCGGCTCATAATTCGCGGTATCCATATAATGCACGCCAACGGCCAGACACGCATCCATGATGTTAAGATCTTGGTAAGGCAAAGCAAGGTTTACAACGAGACTTGGCTTGATCTGGTTCAGCAATGCTGTGGTCGCAGCGACGTCATCCGCATCAAGGCCATAGGTATCGATATCGACGCCCGTGCGTTCCTTGACCGAAGCGGCAATCGCATCGCATTTCGACTTGGTGCGGCTTGCGAGGCTGATATGGCTAAAGATATCCTGGTTCATGGCCATCTTGTGAACCGCAACCGACCCAACGCCGCCTGCGCCAATAACCAATATCTTGCTCATCTTCTGTTTCCTCTTATCAGAGATTCGTTCAGCGCACGCATATAGGGGCCTTTTATGACAGAACAAGAATTGGCTGCGGCCGACAAAAGGCCAACGCACGAGGGCGTGCTGCGGGCGATGACCAAGATTGGCGATATTCTGCCTAAAACACCATTGCTGCCGCTTGAGGTGGATGGCGTAACGATCTGGTGCAAGGCGGAAATGCTTCAACCAATCGGGGCTTTCAAGATACGCGGCGCGTGGCATCGTCTTTCTGACCTACATGAAGATGAGCGCGCGCGGGGCGTTGTCGGCGTTTCTAGTGGGAATCATGCGCAGGGCGTGGCTTGGGCGGCCAAGAGGCTCGGAATATCGGCTACTATTGTGATGCCATCCAATGCGCCGCGCATGAAACTAGAGGCGACGAAGGCCCTTGGCGCACACGTGGTTCTTTACGACCGCGCAACGGAATCTCGGGAAGAAGTTGCCGCTGGGTTGATTGCGCAAAGCGGAGCGACGTTGGTGCACGCCTTTGGCGATCCGTGGGTGATTGAGGGGCAGGGGACCGCTGGGATCGAAATCACGGAACAACTTCATGGTTTACGCCTGTCCGGGCCAGATTTGATTGTTTCTTGCTGCGGCGGGGGTGGTTTGGCATCCGGCCTTGCGCTGGCATGCCCGGACGCCGAAATCGCCATTGTTGAGCCTGAAGGCTGGGATGACATAATTCGCTCGCTTGACGCGGGTGAAATTTTGCCTGTCAGAGACCTCACGCACCCAACTTATTGTGATGCCTTACAAACACCGCAAACCTATCCTGTGAATTTTGAGATTTTGCGCAGCCGCGTGTCTCAGGGTGTTGCGGTAACGACCGACGAGGTCGCTACCGCGATGCGCGTGGTGTTTGAAAAGCTGCATCTCGTTTTAGAACCAGGCGGTGCTGTTGCGCTGGCTGCTGTGTTAGCAGGAAAGATACAACCCAAGGGCGTTACCGCTGTAACCTTGTCAGGCGGAAACGTGGACCGGGAGTTGTTCTTAAAGTTGCTTGCTCAGGCTGCCTGAGCGACCGACATTTCCATCCGGCCCCATATTTCTAACAAAGCTGCAGTTAAATTACGCATCATGCCCTCATTATGTTGAGGGCCTGGCGTAAAGCGCAACCGTTCTGTACCGCGGGGTACTGTGGGATAATTGATCGGCTGCACATATACGCCATATTCAGCAAGCAATATGTCGCTAATTTTTTTGGCTTTCACAGGATCGCCGACCATCAAAGGTACGATATGCGTATTGCTCATCATCACGGGTAGGCCTGCGTCGGCAAACAGCTTTTTCAACATAGCCGCATTGGCTTGCTGCGCATCGCGCTCAACGCTGGAGGCTTTCAAATGACGCACAGCAGCCAATACGCCTGCGACCAAAACGGGTGACAAGGATGTTGTGAAGATGAATCCCGGAGCATAAGAACGGATAACATCAATGATATTTTTATCCGCAGCGATATAGCCGCCCATAACGCCGAAAGCTTTGCCAAGCGTGCCTTCGATAATGGTCACGCGGTCTGCCACCGCATCCCGTTCTGAAATACCCCCGCCACGTGCGCCATACATGCCAACGGCATGGACTTCGTCGCAATAAGTAAGCGCGTTATATTTTTCAGCAAGATCGCACACCGCACCAATAGGCGCAACGTCACCGTCCATCGAATAGACGCTTTCAAAGGCAATCAGCTTCGGTGCTTCCGGATCATCGGCTGCAAGCAATTCTTCAAGATGTGCGAGGTCATTGTGCCGCCAAACACGCTTCTCACAACCTGCGTTGCGGATACCAGCGATCATCGATGCGTGGTTCAATTCATCCGAATAAATGATGCAGCCCGGCAGCACCTTTGCGAGTGTCGACAAGGTAGCATCGTTCGAAACGTAGCCAGATGTGAACAGTAAGGCGCCATCCTTGCCGTGCAAGTCAGCCAGTTCCTGTTCCAATTCGACATGATAATGGGTGTTGCCACCAATGTTCCGCGTTCCTCCAGAACCAGCGCCCACATCATGCAAAGCGTTTTCCATCGCATTAATAACGTCGGGATGTTGCCCCATGCACAAATAGTCGTTCGAGCACCACACGGTTATGTCCTTGGGACCATTATGTCCTGCAAAACAGCGTGCGTTGGGATAGTTGCCCTTGTTCCGCAATATATCGATAAACACGCGATATCGGCCTTCGGCATGAAGCCGGTCAATCGCCTTTTCGAAAACAGCGTTATAATTCACGAATATTAACCCCGGTTTGAAACCACTATCGCAATACAATGACGGCCAATAATCGCGGGCAATGCAAAAATCCAGCGCGAACGACTTGCAATAAGCGTCATTCTGGTTCCGCTGTTGCGATATTTTCACTTACAGTGATTTAATCAACCGAGCACCAACAGCAGTTAATGCGGGGTTCATCGAATCCGACGCGTACGTACGAGAGGCGACGACCTTGAGCGTGTGGAACAAAACAACTACACAATACAGAAAGTTAAGGGATTCGTGTGATGAGTGATCTTTGGTTCAACATATTTGCGGGTTTGTTGCTTGGTTATGCGCTTGGCTCCATCCCCTTCGGTTTGTTGCTCACGCGTTTTTCTGGCGGCGGTGACATAAGGTCCATCGGGTCAGGCAATATTGGCGCAACGAACGTTTTGCGGACTGGTCGTAAAGGGCTTGCCGCGCTCACGTTGCTGCTAGACTTGCTGAAAGGATTATTCGCGGTTTTACTTGCGGCAAAATACCTTCCTGGTGGAGAAATTCTTGCAGCAGCGGGTGCATTTTTAGGCCATCTTTTTCCCGTTTGGCTTCAGTTTAAAGGCGGCAAGGGCGTCGCAACTTATGCGGGCATCTTGTTTGGTTTGTTTTGGCAGGGCGGCTTGGTTTACGCGGCCGCTTGGATTGGCGTCTTGCTGATATCAAGGATATCGTCGCTGTCCGGCTTGGTCGCCGCCGTTTGTGCCCCCGTCGCTGCAGCGGTTTTCGGTCATTATGAACTGGTTGCGTTGCTCACCGCGTGCACATTGATCGTCTTTTGGAAGCATCGGTCCAATATCCAAAATCTCATGAATGGCACTGAACCTCGCATTGGCAAAAGCAAAAGTTGATGTTGGCAATGGGGGGCGGCCAAATGCATTTTGATCAGCTTCGCCTGATCCGTTCCCCTAACATCGTTCCCGTCAGTTATCGGCAACTCATGGCGCGTTTCGGAAACGCGCGGGCTGCGCTTGAGGCTTTGCCCGATCTCATCCGTCGCGGCGGTGGAAAGCGGGTCGTGCTCGCCAATGAGGCAGCAATTGCGCGGGAGTTTCAGTTTGTTCAAGCCTTTGGCGCTCGTTACGTTTTCATCGGCGATGCGGACTATCCCTACTTACTGTCGCACTTGGACAATGCGCCGCCCGTCATCTGCGTGAAGGGCAATCTTGAATTACTGGCGTGCCCTGCTGTGGCGCTCGTTGGAGCGCGCAATGCATCGGCAGGTGCGTGTCAATTTGCGCGGCAACTGGCTTTTGAACTTGGCCAAATGGGACTGTCCGTTGTGTCGGGCCTCGCGCGCGGCATTGATACTGCCGCGCATGCCGGCTCTATCGAAAGCGGAACTGTCGCTGTAATCGCTGGCGGCATCGACGTGGTCTATCCGCCAGAAAACCGTGCGCTTCAGCACGCAATTGCAGAACGCGGGCTTTTGATCGCCGAACAACCGCCGGGCACCGAACCGCGCGCAAGGCACTTCCCCTATCGAAACCGTATTATCGCGGGCGTTTCGGCTGGCACGGTTGTGATTGAGGCTGCGCCAAAGTCGGGATCGCTCATTACTGCACGGCTTGCGGCAGATGCCGGGCTTGAGGTCATGGCTATTCCCGGGTCGCCGCTGGATCCACGGTCGCGTGGTTGCAATCAGCTTATCCGTGAGGGCGCAACTTTGGTGCAGAACGCATCCGAGATTGCCGAGCTTATTTCTCCCTTGGACAACCGCATTCTTGCGCCGCCGGTTAAATGGGAGCCTTCGATTGCCGTAATTGCCGATGACAGCAGCCATACCGAACGCAGTGCCGTCATCGACCGGATGGGCATGACCTATGTCTCGGTCGACGAATTGGTGCGGCAATCCGGAAGCAGTCCATCCACCGTCCAGATGGTGTTGCTTGAATTCGAGTTGGCCGGAAAACTTGAACGCGGAGCCGGTGGGAAGGTCCGCTTGGCGACATAAAATACAGCCGCATTTTTCGTCTTGACGAGGCCTGCCACACTCCATCAGCCTGTACGCGTACGCGAGAGATTTTAGAAAAGCACAAGATATCATGCAATTAGTTATCGTAGAATCACCTGCAAAAGCCAAGACAATCGAGAAATATCTGGGGCCTGGTTTCAAGGTGCTGGCTTCATATGGTCACATACGCGATTTGCCGCCCAAGGATGGTTCGGTTAATCCAGACAATGGCTTTGAAATGCTGTGGGATAACTACGCCGATAAAGCAAAGCAGCTAAAGGCTATCACCGACGAAGCGAAAAAAGCCGATGGCCTCATTTTGGCGACCGACCCTGATCGCGAAGGGGAAGCGATTAGCTGGCATGTGCAAGAAGTGCTCGCAAAGAAAAAGGCGCTACCTGCTAAGGTAGGCCGCGTGACATTCAACGCGATCACGAAACAGGCTGTAACCGATGCGATGCAGCATCCGCGCGCGTTGGATGTCGACCTGATTGACGCTTATCGCGCGCGCCGTGCATTGGACTATCTGGTAGGATTTACGCTATCGCCCGTATTGTGGCGTAAATTGCCTGGCGCAAAGTCCGCAGGTCGTGTGCAGTCCGTAGCGCTGCGCCTCATCGTGGAACGTGAACGTGAGATTGAGGCGTTCCGTGCGCAGGAATATTGGTCCGTGAAGGCCGGGATGGAACACAAAGGGCAAAAATTTGATGCCCGTTTGATCCAATATCTGGGCAAGAAACTCGACAAGATGGACCTGAAGACCGAAACGGACGCCGAGCAAGCACGTCTTGCTGTGGAGTCCGGCAAATTCACGGTCGAAACCGTCGAAACAAAGCCTGTAACCCGCAACCCGCAGCCGCCCTTTACAACATCGACATTGCAACAAGAAGCTGCACGGAAGTTGGGCTTTTCCGCCAGCCACACAATGCGCATTGCGCAGGGTCTGTATGAGGATGGCGCGATAACCTATATGCGCACCGATGGCATTCAAATGGACCATAGCGCGATTTCCGCGGCGCGCAAATCCATCTCGGATCGGTTCGACAGCGGTTATCTACCGGACAAGCCGCGCGTTTATCAAAGCAAAGCGAAAAACGCGCAGGAAGCACATGAGGCAATCCGGCCAACTGATTTTAGTCGGTACAAGGCAGGTTCCGGCGACCATGGCCGCTTGTATGACCTGATTTTCAAACGCGCGATGGCCAGCCAGATGGCATCGGCACGCATGGAACGTACAACTGTCGATTTACTCGACGGCACCGGACAAACTGGCTTGCGGGCGACCGGGCAAGTTATGAAGTTCCCGGGATTTCTTGCCGTCTATGAAGAAGGCTTGGATGATAGCGAGGGCGAAGATGGTGCGATCTTACCAGTTTTGGCTGTTGGCGACACGCCCGCCAAGCACGCTGCCGAGAAAACGCAGCATTTTACGCAACCACCACCGCGTTTTTCAGAAGCGACCTTGGTCAAACGCTTGGAAGAATTGGGTATTGGCCGTCCGTCAACTTATGCATCGACCATTCAGGTTCTGAAAGATCGCGCTTATGTTCGTGTAGAAAAAAATCGTTTCTTTGCAGAGGAATCTGGGCGACTTCTTACAGCATTTCTAGAGCGCTTTTTCGAACGTTATGTCGCTTATGATTATACCGCTGGTCTTGAAGATCAGTTGGATGAAATCAGCGGTGGCCGTGCCGATTGGCAGTCCTTTCTGGAGGCATTCTGGCGCGATTTTAAACCCAAAACGGCTGAAGTCATGGAGCAGAAGCCATCGGAAGTGACTGCGGAACTTGATGTCTTCTTGTCACCTTATCTGTTTCCAGAGCGCGAGGACGGCACTGATCCGCGTATATGCCCGAAATGCGGCGATGGCAGACTTGCCCTGCGTGGCGGAAAGTTCGGCGCCTTTGTGGCTTGCTCAAATTATCCGGAGTGCAAATATACTCGAAAATTTGCGCAGCCCGGCGGCGAGAGTGGAGAGGATACCGGTCCAGAAGTACTTGGGCAGCACCCAGAAACGCAATTAGAAGTTAGCCGAAAATCGGGGCGGTTTGGTCCCTATTTCGAAATGGGCGAGGGCACTGACGTCAAACGTGCTTCCATCCCTAAGGATATTCCTGCGGAGGACATTGGGCTTGAATGGGCGGTGAAGTTATTGTCGTTACCCCGCACGGTCGGCATACATCCTGAAAGCGGCGAACCAGTTACGGCAAGCATTGGCCGATATGGACCATATTTGGCGCATAACGGAAAATATGCCCGGTTGCAGTCAACAACTGAGGTGTTTGACACTGGCATGAACAGCGCAGTTGTGAAGTTGGCGGAGGCATTGGCGAACCCGGGCCGCGGCCGAGGTACTGCGCGCGCGCCCTTAAAAGAATTCGGCAAACATCCGCGAACTGATGCGGAGATTAAACTAATGGAAGGCCGCTTTGGTCCTTATGTGACCGACGGGACCACCAACGCGACAGTGCCCAAATCCATCTCTCCTAATGAGCTGACATTGGAAGAAGCCGCGCAACTAATCGACGCACGCGCAGCGATGCCGCCTAAGGGTAAGGTCAAGAAAAAGCCCGCCCCGAAGAAGAAGGCTGCGGCAAAGAAAGCGCCAGCAAAGGCCAAGGCCAAGGCCAAGGCAAAAACATAACCAAACCTGTCGCCCCAGCCTGCGCTGGGGCGACGTGGTTCGGGTATAAACTCAACCGCGTTATTCGACCCATTCAAGCCCAATATCACGATACAGGCTGCGGTCCTCGTCCCATTTGGCGTGCACTTTGACATGCAAATAGAGGTGAACCTTAACACCCATGAGTTTTGCTAGCTCAAGGCGTGCGGCCTCTCCAATGGCTTTAATTCGCGTTCCGCCTTTGCCCAGAACGATGGCTCGCTGGGTCGGACGCGCCACTAAGATCTGCTGGTGGATTTCTAACGACCCGTCTTCGCGCTCGCTATATTTTTCAGTCTCGACGGCGCTTGCGTAAGGCAGCTCTTCATGCAGTTGCAGATAGAGCTGCTCGCGCGTTATTTCTGACGCGATCAAGCGCTCGGTTGCATCGGACACCTGATCCTCGGGGAAATGCCATTCGCCCTCAGGCATATTGTCGGCAAGCGCCGTTTTGAACTCTTCTAGCCCATCACCAGTCGCGGCACTGATATAATATATTTGTTCAAACGCGCATTTTTCCGTCAGTTTTGTAGTCAAAGCGAGTAATTTGTCCTTCGCCGCAATGTCGACCTTATTGAGCACAAGCCATTTGCGTTCTGGGCGGTCTTTTAATCCTTCAAGGATCTTCTCCACCTTTGGCCCTGCGCCCGCGCGACCGTCGACGATCAACGCGATCATGTCCGCATCGCCCGCGCCATCCCAAGCCGCGGCGACCATTGCGCGGTCAAACCTTCGTTGCGCGGCGAAAATGCCCGGTGTGTCAACCAAGATTATCTGCGTGTCGCCGGCCAAGGCGACGCCCAACATGCGTGTGCGCGTGGTTTGTGCCTTGGGGCTAACGATCGCAACCTTTTGCCCGACCAGAGCGTTGACCAAGGTCGACTTACCCGCGTTTGGCGCGCCGATAATGGCGACATGTCCGCATTTTTTTGTCACGTGTTGGCTTCCAAAAATGCAAGAGCCGCGGCGGTTTCAGCGGCCTGTTTGCTGTTCGCGGTGGCCGCAACGGGCGCGAAACCCTTTACGGTGACGGTGATTTCGAATCTCATGGCGTGGGGGGGGCCTTCTTTTTTGGTGATGACATATTCAGGAACCTTGCGCCCATGCGCGGCACACCATTCTTGGAGTTCGGATTTGGGGTGTTTGGGGGCGCCATTTGCGGATTCAA
>JAIOYN010000056.1 GCA_021741065.1 Sphingomonadaceae bacterium
GTGCGCCCTTGAATTGCACTTTGAGCCTGCTCCTCAGCCGTATCGCTTACTATGGCATCATCAGATATCGACGTTGGGTCGAGTGTAACGTCCATTTTCGACAAAATTGTTTTAGCGAAGGGCTCTGATACCTCTGCGAGGTAAACACCTTGGTTACCATTACCATTTGGTTGCAGCGGTGCGTATTTGGCGGCGAGATATGGCTTTAAATCGTCAATGAAATCTTTTGGCCTTATCGGTTTTGAGACTTCTTCAAACTCTACTGGAACATACCAGCCATCATCATCCCACTGTTTGCCGACATTACCGAATTCGGGTTTGACCGCTGACTGAACTGAACCCTGAGCAATTCCGATCGCTTTGATCTCTGTATCGCAGAAAGACAGAACAAGGTCGCCCGCTCGGACTTCCATCATGTTGTCATAAAATTTGTTGCGGCTACCGTCTTGTTTGCGTTTGGGAGACCACAAGAAGCCACCCTGCGTTTCATGCCTGTAGGTCTGGTTTTGGTTTACCCACCAATATCTCATAGGGATAGATCTCGCGCCAAAGGGTGATGACCTAAATACCCTCCATTGAATTTACCAAGTTGTCCAGCTCCGGCTTGATGGTATCAAAATTACTGTCTGTGCTCCATACAGTGATGATCACGATCTCGGATGCGCCTCTGATAATTTTGTAGGCGTAGCGATATCGCACATTGCTTACTGTTAAAGTGGCCCTGTAATCTGCTTGGGTGTATCCACCTGCTTCAGTCAATTCTGCTTCTGTGACTGAATTTTCTGTTCCCACGCTTTGGGCCGCCTTTTGACGGCTGCGCACGTACGAATCGAAGTCAGAGATTGCGCTCTTTTTAACTGTTGAGAACATGACGCCTGCATCGAGTGTCTGGTTTAACCCAAATAATTTGATCCCAGAACTGACTTGGGCAGCTGTTAATGGTTGAGCAACCCAACCCGCTGGTAGCGCAAGCCGCACCCCTGTTTGATATTTAAGAGCGGACGCCGCTACTTTGGGTAGATTTGGATCCTCATCCAAGGCATAATATCCCTGCTCCCGATATTTGCGCAAACAATCGCCTTGGTTAATCAGAGCGACGGGTGCGCCAAGCCAGCCATAGCCGCTTGCCTTGCAGGTGATGAGGTCGCCATTCGTATTTCGTAAAGCCTTGGATGAAGATACGCAGCCCCCAAGTGTCAACGCTAACGCGGCACCAATGATCAATTTTAATTCCATTTTGGTCGCTCCCCTCGCGATATCGCGGGCCATCACAAGATGATCTGACACTTTGAGCATTCCCGCTTTCTATTGCTTCTCAATAAAAGTATACGTTTATTACGTTGCACACAACAAGGAATAATTGCGCTAGCTAGGGGGCCGCTTGAAAGAGAAGGCCAATGGGCAGACCAAAATTACCGGAGCCAATGGAGACGATTAGTGTCCGCCTATCGGCGGCTATGGTCCGCGAGATTGACACCTACCTTGCCGACATGAAGCTTGAGGCGCCCTTTCTTATGCTCAACCGCGCTGATGCGATCCGGCAATTGCTCGCCATCGGAATAAACTTCGAGACGGGTAAGTCCGATTAAATGATTTGAGGGAGGCTACAGATGGCGATCAATTACGAAATTAGCACCACTGAAGGCTCGATTAGATATTCTGGGCGCAAAGGTAGGCCTCCGGCTCGTATAAGCCGTACACCGGTCAAAACTGGAAAGAGCTCTCCAGTTTGGTCTCTGGCCGCTTTAGTTTTTGCAACGGCGCTTCTTCAAAGTGATCTTTGGTTTGCTGGAGCGTGTGTTGTGGCTCAGCTATCTGTGATGACGGCGTTGCAATGGCTCGTGCTGTTTGCGCAAAGAAATGCCAACATTTTCGGCCTCAAGCCTTTCCGCACTATATTCGCACTAAAGGTTGCTCGTTTTGGCGCCTTTGTCGCTGCATTGGCATGTGCATTCTTGCTTGGTTAGCAAGGTTACAGCTTTAGTTTTTTAAAATCTGGTTTCCTGTCTAAACCTCCCGACATAGGCCAGATGGTACCATCAGGTCTGTGCCCCCATGCCTGTACCACGTCCCCCCCACCCCTTAACAGCCAGAGTGGGAACACCATTCCATTCTTGCCAAGGACGATCGTTGCGCATCCGTCGTGCCGTTATTACCATTACATACGGGAGCTAATTCCTATGCTCGCCGTTTCTTGCTAACGGCTAACGCACTATACCCATGGTATTGCTAGATATGTGCAGGAAACCGCCACAACGAAGAATGGCTGATTTCTAGGGATGTTGCTCTTGAGTGTGCAGGTTTCCAATACCGCTAAGATAGGCATCAGGCACCAGAATGTCGTTTTCCAATACCGGCAAACGATTAGAAGCTAAGTCCTTCCGATATCTCTTTAGCGCCCGCAGTCCTTTTTCCATTCGCTTCCGATCTCGCGTTTGCGGCTTCGGTTCCTGCTTCAAATAGGCGAATGACGGGCGACTCTTCCCTACAGCGGATTCCCATGTAAGTCGCCAGCATCTCGCACGTGAGAGGTGGCTAGCCTTCACCGAGAAATAGGCTTCCTTACTAAGCTCGATGAAACCAAGCTCCTGCAGCTGATCAAATGCTCTCGTAACTGAACTGTGGTCCGACACCCCCAAGCGATCGGCAGCATCTCTTATGCTTAGATACAAGCTCCCGTTATTTTTGCCGTTGTATAGCATCGACACTTCTATGAGTAGAGCGCGAGCGAGTGGTTTAAGAGCCCGATATGCATTGCTATTAAGGAGGCTGTGTTCGAGTCTAACAAATCGGCTTGTATAACTCCTTCCCTTAGCGTTGGGTTTACCGTTGTAGTTCTTTCTCCGCATTACGCTTCTCCATGCGGTGCTTGATTGCTGTGCGTTCCAGAGATCAAAGCTTGAAGTGAGGCTGCAGGTATAAGTGTGCGCCCTCCCACTTTTACGCTTTTTAACCTGCCGGCTGCTATGTGCGCGTATAGAGAAGTTCGTCCTAAACTGGAGGCGCGACATGCCTCATTGATGCTGTAGGCGAGTTTTTCGTGACCGTTATCGTATCGCATGGAATTACCTCGTATTCATTTGAATGAGGCACTCTAACTACGCATATATTTCGGCGCGGGGAGGTCAGTTAATTATGAGAGAATTATCTCACCCCCCCTTCATAACCGAGCGCATGCACCGCTCTTCGAACATTTGGAAGGTCGCAAACGCGAACGGGGTTGGGAGCCGCCAATCTGATAGGCGTACATCGCTATTCGTTTGGGGGAATGGGCAGATATCCTTGGAGCCCAAAGCCCGAACCAGTGCCAGAAGAAATCAAGCCGGCTAAAATATCTTGGTAACTCATACTCTCCGATATTTCTTTTCCTTTCGCGCGATACGCATCAACTGCCCATTTGGCGTGTCTAAGGGTCTGTTGCCAATAACGTCGAGATTGAATGCCGTCCGCCAGCTCTTCGCATAACTCGAGATACTTCAAAACTGGCTCTTCGACGGCTGCGACTGCTGCCGCTGTCACGAGTGCATAGTGCTCTCGGTGTTTTCCGAGCTTGTCTTTGAGGCGCCTTTGTGCAGAATCTAGACTTTGCCGCTGCGCTTGGGGGGCCAACTTTATGGCAGTCGACCTGTTTGAGGTCCGAGCAGCGCTAGAACGACCTAAAAGTCTGGCCGCATCCTCGTGCAAAAGGCCTGCAAGCAGCTCCCAATCAGGTATCGTACGCGGACCCACTTTCTTCTTCGTCAGTTGCTTAAGCGCGTCTTTTATAACATCCTCTTCGTACTGCTTCAAAAGCGTAGTGAGAGCCTTAATGAGTTTGGCTGGTGGGGGTGCCTTCTCATTTGCTTTGCCCTTAGTCATGTTATGTCATCCCCCGCGCAGAATTCAGCCCAGTCGTTCATAAGCAGTCGCCTCTTTTCCAAAAGGTCCCCGCGCCGATAAGACCGCTCCGTCTTACTTTGGATCGTGTGGGCGAGAGCCATTTCCGCCACTTCATTGGCGTAGCTTGTGCTCTCAGCAGCCCAATCTCGGAAACTTGACCGGAAGCCGTGCACGGTCGCATCAATGTCCATACGGCGTAAAATCATCGCCATCGCCATGCCCGATAGCTTGTCACCCTTACGGTTGGGAAACAGGTAATCACTTCCAAGAGCGCGGAGACCTTCGATGATTTCTATCGCGCGCGGAGTAAGTGGCACTACATGCTCCTTGCCCGCCTTCATGCGCTCCTTGGGGACAGTCCATACTGCCTCCGCAATATCGATCTCGCTCCAACGCGCACCTATCGTTTCCCCTGACCGTGCGGCAGTCAGAATCGTCCATTCGAGTGCCTGCGCCCCGACAGATTGAACCACTCGTAGCTTTCGAAAAAATGCTGGCATATCCTTGAATGGCAGTGCTCTATGGTGGCCACGCGATAACTGGATGGGTTTTGGGAGGATTAGAGCAACGTGACCGCGCCACAGTGCTGGATTTGCTCCAGTTCGAAGGCCACGTGCTTTTGCGCTATCTAAGATTTTCTCGATCCGGCCACGAACGCGACTGGCTGTCTCCGGTACTTCTTTCCAGATTGGTTCGATTATCTGGAGCACATGGCGCGTTTCGACTTCTGCAACAGGCATGTCTCCAATTACCGGATAGGCATAGGTCTGCAGCGTATTTTTCCACTGCTGGCGGTGTTTTGCGTTTCGCCAGCTATCTTCGTTCATCGCGATGTAGGCCATGGCTACATCTTTGAATGTAATCTGCGCAACATTGGCTGCTTGCGCTGCTGCCGCGGCTAGTGACGCTTCGATTTGGCGCTCGGCAAGCGGATCAATTCCCGCCCTAACCTTGAGGCGAAGTGCTGCGGCTTCATCTCTTGCGTGGGCAAGCGATATTCCATCACGCCCATCATGCGCCGCGGGGCCAAGGCCTATGTCTCTGGATCGGCCTTTAATCGTGTAGCGGTATACCCAAGACCGCGCTCCACTCTGCTTAACCAGCAGTTGCAGGCCGCCGCCATCGACATGACGCCCCGCTTTTGCATTTTTAATCGTCAGTGGAGTTAAGGCATTACTGAGCTTCTTTGGCATTACGGTCCTCAGCTGGAACCTACCTATTCAATACTCAGCCAGAATGGCGGAGTTGGTATTCGTTCCCATATAAGTTCCTTAAAAATAGCACGACTTCAGGGGAACGCAAGCGAACAAATACGAATAATGGTTTTAAAGAATTGGGAATTTCTGATTATTTGTAATACATTAACGGATAAATTTGGTTGTTATCGAATATATGTTAGAGGGACACCGTCTCCGCCAGATACCATCAAGTAAATGGTGAAAAACATTTTTTGGACAATCACGATAATCGGCTCCAATTTAGGCCCCAAAATGGTGACATTGTTTAGGTGCTTGACCCTCGGAAGTTTCTGATGATGGGTGCTGCTCATCCACGGAAGCGTTTTTGCTGGATACCGATGCCCTCTTGGCGAGAACAGCTTAGTTGCACATGACATAATGATTGTCGAAACAGATATTTTTAGCCCATGTGTATTGCGTCATATTGAAAATGCAGATCATACAGACATAAACCGCCGTGTTAATGCCATGGCTAAGCGGTTGGCAGCTATGTGGGTTGGAGGCGAATCGGTCGGCAAAAAACCGGCGAAAGTTGCAGACAATATGGCACAAAAACTTATTGGCAGATGGCACCGAATTCGTTGGCTTAACGCTTTTGTAATGCTAGAGGCTTTGCTTAATCATGCATCGCTTCGCCAATCCTGCCCGATTCCTGCGCATTGCCAAGCCGCTTACGCCCGCATTGTTCTGGCCGGGGCTTTTGCTTACACTCATGGCTTGCATATGGGGTTTGTTTTTTATCCCGACCGAACGGTTGATGGGTGATACCGTCAAAATCCTCTTTGTACATGTTCCCGCCGCGTGGCTAGGTATGGGCGGATGGACGGGCATCGCGATTGCCAGCATCGTGCAATTGGTATGGCGGCACCCGTTGGCGGGCGTTGCGGCGCGTGCTATCGCCGTTCCCGGTGCGACCTTCGCGGCAATCTGCCTTATTACAGGTTCTATCTGGGGGCGGCCAACATGGGGCACTTGGTGGGTCTGGGATGGTCGATTGACGTCCATGCTGGTGCTCTTTTTCCTATATCTGGGATATATCGCGCTGTCTAATGCCTCAAGCGAGAAAGGCGACACGAGCCGCGTTGCTGCTGTGTTTGGTGTAATTGGCGCGATCAATATCCCGATAATCAACCGTTCAGTTATCTGGTGGGAAAGCCAGCATCAAAAGGCGAGCATTACCTTTAGTGGCTCATCCATAGACACGGCTTATCTGGCGCCCTTGTTTGTCGCCGTCGCGGGCTTTAGTCTGCTGTTTGGCGCACTCGTATTGATGCGGATGCGCGCGGCACTGGCGGCGATGCGTATTGAGGCGCGGATGCGCCGGATGGCGCAAGGCTAATGTCGCACGCGCCTTTCATCATTGCGTCATTCGCGGTCACGGGCGTCGGGATGATTTGGCTCGTCGTTTCCAGCTATCTTTCCATGCGCCGGGCCGAAGCTTCGGCAGACGCGCTTAGGGAACGGTCATGAAGCCCAAACATCAACGTTTGTTTTTGGCCCTGATTGCTGTTGTTGCGTTGGGTGGCGCTGGCCTAATCGCCGCGTCAGCCTTGCGCGAAGAGGCCTCCTATTTCTACACGCCCACAACCTTGGCCGCCGCTAATGTCGAGCCCGGAAAGGCGATCCGCTTAGGCGGCATGGTGCAAAAGGGGTCCATCGTGCGTGGCGGCGACGGCGTATCAATAACGTTCATTGTGCAGGACCAAGAACGCAGTCAGAAGGTCGCTTATCGCGGGATTACCCCTGACCTGTTTGTCGAAGGCTCTGGCGTCGTTGCCGATGGCCACCTTCGGCCTGACCGCGTGTTTGTCGCCGAAAGTTTGCTGGCGAAACATGACGAAAACTACGTGCCCAAGGAATTGGCGGACATTGATATGAACGCGGCCGCCTATACGAAGGACACGCTTGCACCATGACGACATTGGCAAAATGAGGGCTTTTACATGATTGCAGAAGCCGGATTAGCGGCGCTTTGGCTTGCGGCGTCCATGGCGCTTATTCAGTTCATTGCTGGGTTAACGTTGTTGCGCGCGGGCACTGGGCTGCTGGTGCCACTTATAAAACCTGCTGCGTATGTGCAGGGTGCCTTGTGCACCTTTGCGTTCTTCGCACTTATGTGGTTGTTTTATGTTACTGATCTGTCTGTGCTTTTGGTCGCAAACAACAGCCATATTGACAAACCGCTCATTTTCAAACTTGCTGGCACGTGGGGTAATCATGAGGGCTCAATGCTTTTATGGGTAACGATATTGTCTGTTTCCGGCTCTGCGATTGCATTTCTGGAAAAACGTATTGAGGCAAAGACGCTTTCCGCCACCTTGGCCGTGCAAGGTTTTCTTGCTCTTGGTTTTTTTGCGTTTTTGCTGTTTTCCTCAAACCCCTTTGAACGTCTTGTTCCTGCGCCGATAGCGGGTGCTGGCCTCAACCCATTGCTTCAGGACGTGGGCCTCGCGTTCCACCCGCCAACATTATATTTCGGCTATGTGGGCCTTTCGATCGCATTCTCTTTCGCAGTTGGCGCATTGCTAACCAATCAGGTCGGGCCAGCCTTCGCCCGCGCTATGCGGCCATGGGTTTTGGGCGCATGGATTTTCCTGACTATTGGTATCGCTGCAGGAAGCTACTGGGCGTATTATGAGTTGGGCTGGGGTGGCTGGTGGTTTTGGGATCCAGTTGAAAACGCGTCGCTGATGCCTTGGCTCGCGGCGACTGCTCTGCTACATTCGGTCAGCGTCCTTGCCTCGCGTAATGCGTTGCGTGCTTGGACTATCATGCTTGCCTTGGTGGCCTTTGCGATGTCGATGGCAGGCACGTTCCTTGTGCGCTCTGGCATATTAACCAGCGTTCATGCCTTTGCCGTCGACCCGGAACGTGGCTCGTTCATTCTTGCGCTGATGCTTCTTTACACGGGCCTTGCATTTGTCATTTTTGCTTTGCGTATCGGGACAGTCAAGCAGGGTGAACCTTTCCAACTGCTCAGCCGTGAAGGTGGAATTGTCGCAAATAATATATTCCTCAGTGTCATTTTGGCGGTTGTGTTGATTGGAACGCTCTACCCACTTGCAGCAGAGGCAGTGGGCGACAAGATATCCGTTGGTCCGCCATATTTTAACAAGGCGACGGTTCCGGTTGCAGTCCTTTTGATGCTCGCTTTGTTGGTGGGACCCCTTTTGCGGTGGCGTCGCGATGATCTGGGCCGTCTCAAATATTGGTTTATTGGTGCGGCGGCCATTCTGTTGTTGAGTTGTCTTGCGATATGGAAATTTGCCCCAGAAATCGGCATATTCCCGCTTTTGGGTATCGCATTGTCCATCGCCCTCGCAGTAGCGGCATGGATGCCGCTTAGGGGCCGCAAGCTGCTGCGAACGCCTGCGCCGGTATTTGGCATGGTCATCGCGCATTTTGGTTTAGCTGTCAGTGTATTTGGCATGGCAGCGGAATCAGGCTTTTCGTCTGAAACCCTCACTGCGCTCGCACCTGGCGAAAGCGCGAAGGTCGCTGGTTGGGAAGTTAAGCTTAACGACGTCAACCCCGTCGCCGGTGACAATTGGGTTGCGGTAGAAGGCGATATGGTAGCTGCAAAAAATGGCAATGAATTCGTGCTTCATCCGCAATCACGCCACTTCTTCACGCCTCCAATGCAGACGAGCGAGGCGGCGTTGCTGACCCGATGGAATGGCCAATTATATGCCGTTATTGCCCAGCCCGACCAAGAGGGTGATGGCCGCTGGCAGGTGCGTTTATGGTGGAAACCGTTCGTGACGTTCATTTGGTTCGGTGCATTATTGATTGCGCTCGGCGGCGCTATTGCGCTTTTGGGTCGCATGTTCCGTCGGACCAAAAAACCAGCTAGAAGCGCGTGGCAAGCCGAATGAACCGGTCATGGCTTTTATGGGCACCGCTTGCGGTCACGGCATGCATTGGCGGGCTAGCGACTTACGGTCTGGTCGTGCCGAAAGACGAACAAGTCCGTTCGGCAATGATTGGGCAAAAGCTTCCTGAATTTGCTTTACCCCCCGCGACACAGGGCGTTTTGCCATTATCAAACACAGATATGGGTGATGGGAAACCACGGCTGCTCAACATTTTTGCCAGCTGGTGCATCCCTTGCAAGGCCGAAGCGCCGCAGCTTGAGGCGTTAGAAGCCGCTGGGGTTGAGATTGACGGGATCGCTATTCGCGATCGTCCAGAAGATGTCGCTGCTTTTTTGGACGAATTTGGCAATCCCTATCGCCGCATTGGGGGCGACAGCGAAATGGCGGTCCAGCTTAAACTGGGGTCGTCGGGTGTACCTGAAACTTATGTAATCGCCGCCGATGGCACGATATTGTTCCAGCACATCGGAGACATCCGCACAGAGCATGTTCCGATGCTCATCGAAAAATTGAAGGCGACTAAATGAAAATATTCGTCCCTATTTTGCTGATGTTAGCGGCACCCGCTTTTTCCCAAGGCAGTGGGCCAACGCCTGCCTTGGCAAACCGTCAGCTTCCCGATCCCGCGAAAGAGGCGGAGGCCACGCGCCTGATGCATAGTTTGCGCTGTATCCAGTGCCAAGGCCAGTCCATCGCCGACAGCGACGCGTCGATGGCCGCAACGATGCGTGCCGAAGTGCGCCAACAAATTGTCGCCGGACAAAAGCCCGAGGCTATCCGTGTCTGGATGATTGAACGTTATGGCGAGTGGGTTAGCTTTGAACCCGATTTCAAGGGCGCTGGGCTGTTGCTCTGGCTTACACCAATTATCTTGCTCTTTGTGTCGTTTTGGCTAGCGCGCGGGCTGTTTCGGAGGCGGACATGAACGGTTGGATTGTACTTGGCCTCTTGTCCGTCCTCAGTCTGTCCGTGCTGACCTGGTTTGTGCGTTCGTCAAAGGGGCTTTGGCAAATTGCCGCTGCCGCCGTGTTATTGGGCATGACAGGCTATGCTCTGCAGGGGCGCCCATCAGCACCATCTTCACCCGCCAAGTCCCTAGCGGCTAGTGAGGTCGGTGCAACGCAGCTTATCGATATCCGCGCTGACATGGACCAAAGTTTCGGTGGCGCAAAACGCTGGTTAGTCACTGCCGATTCATTTGCCAAGCAAGGGGATTATGCGTCAGCCGCATCCTATATTCAGTCGGGACTTCGCAGTGACCCGAAAAATCCGGATCTTTGGTCTGCGCTTGGACTACAGCTGATGCTGGCGAGTGAAGGGCAGATGTCCCCTCCGGCGCAGTTGGCCTTCGACAAAGCGCGCGCCATCCAGCCGAAGCACCCTGCACCATATTATTTCGCAGGCCTTGCCCGCATGATTAGCGGTGACCTAAATGGCGGTGTCTTCTTGTGGGAAAAAACCCTTTCACTCGCGACACCAAATGCGAAATGGAAAGTTCACATTGAGACGCAATTAAAAGCTGCAAAAGCGTTGCAGGTAGAATCCGCGCAAACGCAGCAAAAATCTTAATAACTAACGGAAAAAATTATATTTTATAAACTTTTGATGTAACTCTGCTTTGTTGTGAAGGGGGCGGGAGGTCAATGCCGTTGACCTCGACCAGACCTCTTTTAATGTTGCCGTTGGGGTTAGGGCCGGGGAACCAAGATAGTTGGGCTGCAAGTAAACGATTTTGGCGATAGTGACCAAAATTGTAATGACAGCCATGCGGCAAAGACCGGCTGAGCCTTGTTTTTTGGTCGACGATGATGGCTGACAACAGCAGGAAAGCCGAAGCCTTACTTTACTTCCTTTGATCAACCTCCAAACCGCTGGAGCATGGTGGACTGCGCCTTTTTATCGCCGTGGGCGAACCCTACATCGCAAGTCCGAGCATCGAATAACGCGGGGTGCTTGTGCTCTTAAGCGCGGGCGCGGGTGTTACGCGCGTTGTCACGAAAATTTCAGGACTTAGCTGTTGAAGGGCTCCTTTTGCTTGCGAGACGGCTGCAGTAATCTCCGTCGGCCCAGCCGCTAACTGCAGGACGGGATCGCTTTTATCCGCAGGGTCGGCTGGCGTAGGATCTGGCTGGGTGGCAACCGGGGAAGGCGGGCTGCTCTCGACCCTTTGGGCTGCAACCGCTACGACTGCAACTGGGGGCGGGGCGCTGGCAATTGTGGTGGGCGCTTCCACTTTTGGAGGGGCAGGTTGACTGGCAGCAGGAGGTGAAGCGGAGGGGGGAGCTGGCGCGGGGGTCGCTGCTGGCGCTGGTGCTGGTGGTGGCGCATCTTTGGCTGGTGCTGGCGCTGGCGCGTCGGCGGCTGGCGCTGGTGCTGGT
>JAIOYN010000057.1 GCA_021741065.1 Sphingomonadaceae bacterium
CCTCGTTACACGCCTGTATCGAAGCGTCAGGATAAGCCCGACGGCATCGCTTGGCTTTTGCGCAATCATCCTGAAATTTCGGATGGCGCGATCTGCAAGTTGATCGGTACGACGCGCAATACAATCGCTGCCATTCGTGAGCGCAGCCATTGGAACATCGCCGAGATTCAGGCGAAGGATCCAGTAACGCTTGGCCTTACATCGCAGCGCGAACTAGATGCGTTAGTAAACCGCGCTGCAAAGAAAGCCGGCATCGACAATACGGCTGCCAACGACGCGCGTCTTGGAACCGATCGTGAAGCTTTGATCGAAGAATTGCGTGCAGAGCGTACAGAAGCTGCGCGCCGGGCCGAAGCCGCATTGAATGGCGAAGACGAAAATGCTGGCAAGGCAGAACTGACCGCCGACACCTTGTTCAAAAAAACTGGCGAATAATCGCAACGTCATGATTGCCTTAATCGCTTGATTAAGGCACGGCGGGGGGATGGCAACTAACACACCCCCCGCATATGACGCATCGCTTGCCGACCATGGATTTGAAGCAAGAGAGCTTAAGGGTCTAACCTACCCCTTGGGCGAACACGCTCCGCAATATGGTGAAATTTACCCAATAGCGCCCGATATGGGTTGGACGCGGATGCCGGTACCCGGCAACCTGTCTCATATCAATCTATGGCTGCTGGATGAGGCAAATGGCGGATATGCGATTGCCGATACGGGCCTGTTCATGCCAGAGACGATTGATCAATGGCAGTTGCTTTTCAAGGGTGCGTTGGCGCACCGCGACCTAACACGGATTTTCGTAACGCATTTCCATCCAGACCATGTGGGCTGCGCTGGTTGGTTGGCAAACAAGTTCAAAGTCCCGATCTGGATGAACCGGACCGAATGGCTAATGGCGCGTATGCTGACCGCCGAGCAGTTAGATCACCCGCCAGAAGACGTCTTGCGTAATCGAAAATTCGCGGGCTTTGACGAAGAACGCATCGATATTTTGCGAAAAGGCGATTGGGGCGGCTTTGCGAGAGCCGTAGCCAAACTGCCGACTGGGCATGTGCGCATGGATGACGGGCAAGTCATTAAAGTCGGCCGGCGCGACTGGACCGTGATGACTGGCGGAGGCCACACACCTGAACATGCTTGCTTGGTCGATTTCGGCAATGGAATGATTATTGCCGGGGACCAAATTTTGCCGCGCATCACATCGAACGTATCGGTCATGGACAGCGAACCGGAGGCTGATCCGCTCGGTGAATGGCTGGCGTCCATTGCAAAATTCCGTGCGGCTTTGCCCGCGGATATGTTGGTGCTGCCCGCACATGGGGAACCATTTACCGGTGTGCATGTCCGTCTGGACAAGCTTGCTTCGGGACATCATGAACGGCTTGATAAGCTTGAATTGGAATTGCGTACCACCGAAATGCGCGCTGTTGACACGTTCTCGTTACTGTTTGACCGCGAGATTGACGATAGCGTCTATGGCTTGGCTGCGGGCGAGGCGCAGGCGCATTTAAGGCATTTGCATTTTGCTGAGCGGATAAAATGTGAAATCCGCGATGGCGTTGGCTGGTATCACGCGGCATAACGTTAACGTCATGGCTGACTTACTCCAAACAATGATCGGCAAGCTTGGCCGCAAAGCGTTGCGGATCGCGCTGGGTCCTTAGGCGTTGGTCTGCGATGGAAGGGGATCCAGCTCTTATCCGTAAGATAATCCATGTGGACATGGACGCATTTTATGCCAGCGTTGAGCAGCGGGATAACCCCGATCTGCGCGGCAAACCAGTCGCCGTCGGCGGTTCATCCAAGCGTGGTGTAGTTGCTGCGGCAAGCTATGAAGCGCGCGCGTTCGGTGTGCGCTCGGCCATGCCCTCGGTGACGGCGCAAAGGCAATGCTCTGACCTGATTTTCGTCAAACCAAGGTTTGAGGCCTACAAAGCGGTGTCCCAGCAAATTCGAGAAATATTCGTGCGGCATACCGACCTCATTCAACCGCTGTCGTTGGATGAGGCCTATCTTGATGTGACCCATGACAAGCAGGGCATCGGGTCAGCAGTAAAGATTGCCAAGGCAATTCGGGCGGCCATCCGCGACGAAACAGGGCTCACCGCAAGCGCTGGCGTCAGCTACAACAAGTTCATTGCCAAGCTGGCCAGCGACCAGAATAAGCCCGACGGAATGTGCGTCATTTTGCCGGATCAAGGCCCGGAGTTTGTCGCCAGCTTGCCGGTCCGCCGTTTTTACGGCGTCGGGCCGCGCACCGCTGAGAAGATGGCAAAGCTGGGCGTAAACACCGGCGCGGACCTTGCTCTCAAGGATGAAGCGTGGCTGGCGCAGCATTTCGGCAGTTGGGGCGGTTATCTGTTCTGTGCTGCTCGTGGCATTGACCACCGTCCGGTCATTGCAAATTCGGTACGCAAATCTATCGGTGCAGAAAGCACCTATGCTGATGATAAACGCAGCGGAGGCGAACTGCGCGATGCTTTGGAAGAAATAATCGATGTTGTCTGGGGCCGCATAGAACGCAACCAAGCGCAAGGCAGGACATTGGTGCTAAAGGCGCGTTATTCGGATTTCCGGACGATCACCCGCTCTCGTACCGTTGGGTATGCCTTGTCCGACCGTGCAACCATTGCGCAGGTTGGGCATGCGTTGCTTGATCAAATTTTACCTGTTGAAATGGGCGTTCGGCTTCTTGGGCTGACGCTTTCTGGTTTGGTAGACAGTAATGAAATCGCTAATGGTGGAACGCCACAGGGACAATTTGCATTTGGTTGATTGATGGTTGATTGAAAATTGAATTTTTTTGTCATATATCATGAAACTGTTATACAAATGTAACACGGGATATGACATGGCGCGCCCTCAGACAGACATTGATGCTGGAAGATCTGCATTGTTGGAGGTGGTGGATGATTTGGTCCGCAAGCGCGGGGCGGTAGACATCTCGATGACAGATCTTGCCGCCGCCGCGGGCATGTCGCCATCTAATCTATATCGCTTTTTCGACAATAAAGAAGCCTTGCTTGAGGCTGTCGCTGAGCGTTTTTTTGCCGAAAAAGTGCGGATAATGGTTGAGGTAACCGAATCCGACTTGCCTGTTCGGGAAAAGATGTACCAATATTTTGCGCGGCGCTATCTCGCGATGGTTGATCAATATGAGGCCGAACCAGACCTACTGAAAAGTTACCTCGAAATTGGCCAGCAGTATTTTGAGGTTGTCCGTGGCTATGTGGATCTGGGAGACCATTATCTCTCACTCATTGTCGCAGAAGCCATGGAACAGGGCTATTTTGAAGGTCTCTCGATTGACGAGACGGTTTCCCTCATCAACCAGATGGTTCAGTGCTACACGAACCCCGATGCGCTTTTTTTTGTTGGCCCGGTCAAGTTGAGGGTCGAGAAGCTTGCAACTATTGTTGAGACAATTTTTCGAGGACTAGGTAAAGAATCGTCTGCGCAAACGCTTGCCCTACCTCACATCAGAATTGTTTCATAAACCGAGCAGGTATCTAGGATTTCTGGCGGGTGCCGAATTGTGTCGCAGCCGAGCCAAGGCGAGGCATGCCGCAAAACACCCCAGTTAGGTCTGCGCCCGGCTTTGTAGCACATAATCACTTTTACAATGTAACAGTGCTGATTTAAGCACATGATTAAATTTGAGGGGAGTAAGCTGTTTATGCGCGTCGATAATGCGATATTTCCATCAATGGAGCAGGCTAAGTCATTTTTTGGCGGTCCAGAGAACGGGCCGTTTGTTATGGTCAATTTGCTGAAATTCAAAGACAAGGCGGAATATGCCGATGGCAGTGATTCCGATCTTTCCGGTGCCACTGCTTATGGCCGTTACGGTAAAGCCATTCAGGCTTGTTTGGCTGCCGTTGGGGGGCGCCAGATTTACGCCGGGACAGTTTCAGGCATGATGATCGGTGAAGTTGAGGACCAATGGGACATGATCGCTTTGGTCGAATATCCGTCGCTCGCAGCGATGCAGAAAATGATGTCTTCGCCGGAATATCAAGCCATTGAACCTCACCGCAAAGCGGGGCTTGCCGGCCAGTTAAACATCCGCACTAGTAAGATTGGACGTTGAAATGAAGCCTATGAAGAACCGCATGACCGACCTGCTCGGCGTCGAATATCCCATCATTCAAGCGCCAATGGGTTGGATTGCGCGGGCGCAACTGGCATCGGCGGTGTCGAACGCGGGCGGACTTGGTATCATCGAAACCTCCTCGGGAGAGTTGGATGAAGTGCGCGCTGAAATCATTAAAATGCGTGAACTTACCGACAAGCCCTTCGGTGTGAATATCGCGCAAGCCTTTGTGCGTGATCCTGGAATCGTTGATTTTGTGGTCGATCAAGGCATCAAGTTTGTAACTACATCAGCGGGCGACCCCAACAAATATTGCGGACCATTAAAGGCGGCCGGCCTTGCTGTGTTTCACGTCGTACCAACACTAGCGGGTGCGTTGAAAGCTATTGATGCTGGTGTTGACGGCCTTGTGGTTGAAGGTGGCGAAGGCGGTGGCTTCAAAAATCCTAAGGACGTCGCGCTGATGGTCCTGCTGCCGCTGATCCGCAGCAAAGTTGACGTACCTATTGTGGCCGCTGGCGGCATTGTCTGCGGTCGGACAATGGCCGCGGCCTTCGCGCTTGGTGCAGAAGCAGTGCAAATGGGCACAAGGATGGTCAGCGCTGCGGAATCACCGGTGCACCATAACTGGAAAGACGCCATCATCAACGCGAAGGAAACCGATACGCTGTTCCTCAACCGCCATGGACCCGGACCGGCATTGCGTGCCTTACGCACCGAACGAACAACAAAGCTGGACGTTGAGCCAACAGACAATATCATGGGCGAAATGCGCGGCGTGCTTGACCTATATTTCGGTGGTGACATGGAGGCGGCGATTGCGCTGTCTGGACAAGTGGCCGGACGCATTGATGCGGTGAAACCTGCCAAGCAAATCATCAACGAAGTGATGGACGAGTTTTATGCTGTCATAAACGATTTGCAGCGCGACTATCTTTAGGATTGGATTTGGACCACGTCCTAGAAGACTTTCTGAGCGACCCAGCGGCAGACGTTTCTGTGCTGCACGATGTTGCGCGGATCAAGGCTATATTAGAGCAATGCGGCCGCGATGGCCGCGCCATTAGCTATTCCGAGCTTTTACTGAACCTTGGATTCCGCTTCACACGGCCCAAAATGCGCGCGGTCTGTAAGACGCTGGACAAGATCGATCAGATCACAGCCGAAGAAGGCGCACCTGCGCTCGCGGTGCTTGTGGTGCGTGAAGGTGACGGTTTGCCAGGGCAGGGCTGGTGGACGGGGCGGGCCGATTATCAGGGTGAATGGACAGGGCCGCAAGCGCATGTACATATCCGAGAGCTTCAGGACAATGTGTTCGCATATTGGCAAGAACGGCCACTTTAAACACCTCTGCTCGAACCAAATAAAGCAGGAATGACAATGCAACAGGCAATAGACTTTTTGGATGAAAGCAAGGCATTATGCGCGCTGTTGGCACCTTTGCCCGAAGGTGATTTTCAAAGGCCGACCCAGTTCAAGGGTTGGACTATTAACAACATCATCCGCCATTTGCACGTCTGGAATATCGCAGTAGATCTATCATTGCGTGACGAGGCAGCGTTTGGCGCGTTTGTTGCCGCAATGATGGATGGCGTTCGCGGGGGTAATCTGCCTGAGTTTGAGGCGCGCTATCTGGATGGGCTTTCGGGTCATGCCTTGCGAAATGCTTGGATAGAGCTTGCTGAAGCCACTGCCGGTGCATTTGCTGCCGCAGATCCTAAGCTTCGTCTTAAATGGGTTGGCCCTGATATGAGCGCGCTAAGTTCAATCACTGCGCGGCTAATGGAAACATGGGCGCATGGGCAGGCCGTTTACGATGCCTTTGGCGTGGAGCGGCAGGACACTGACCGGATTGGAAACATCGTGCGCCTTGGGGTAAATACGTGGACCTTCACATGGAAAAATCGCCGCATCGAGCCACCGGGCCAGATGCCCAAATTGCGCCTGTCCGCGCCATCTGGCGCTGAGTGGGAATATGGCGAGCCATCCGAAAGTGGCATGATTTCCGGAAGTGCGACAGAATTCTGCCAAGTCGTCACCCAATGCCGCAACATTGCGGACACTTCGCTTGAAGTCATAGGTGAAGTGGCGCATCAATGGATGGATATTGCACAATGTTTTGCGGGGCCACCACAGCACCCGCCAGAAAAAGGTTCACGGCATCGCGCCGAAATGGGAGTTTGAATAGCATGAAGACAGTCGTTTTTGTCTCATTAGGCGCAGTCTTGCTAGCGAGCACGCCCTTGGCTGCCCAATCAACCGAGGTGATTACGGTGATCCATGCCGGCAAACTACTAGACAAGCCGGGGGCCCCGCCGCGCGGGCCATCCACTGTCATTATTCGCAACGGCAAAATCGCCGAAGTTTTGTCTGGCCATCAGCCGAGCCCCGCAGGCGCGGCGCTTATCGATCTCAAGGATAAATTCGTTCTTCCGGGCTTAATCGACAGCCATGTGCATTTGGACAGCGACGCTGGCGGTAATGCAGCATTAATTGAGAGCCTAACCGACAGTCCGGCACGGGCCGCCTATCGCGCTGCGGGTAATGCGAAAAAGACGTTGATGGCTGGCTTCACTACCGTGCGCAATATGGGCGATGGCACTGGCGCGACGCTCGCCTTGCGGGACGCGGTTGCTGCAGGCGAGCTCCCTGGCCCCCGGATTATCGATGCTGGACGTTCGATCTCAACGACCAGCGGTCATATGGACGCAACACTATCGGTCTCCGAAGATCTACATGGCAGCATCGGTCAGGAAAATCTGTGTGATGGCGTTGAAAGCTGCCGTCAGGCCATACGCAAACAGGTGCGGCGTGGCGTGGACGTGATCAAGATCGCAACCACAGGCGGCGTTAACAGCCGCATTGGAGCTGGACTCGGGCGGCAATTATTCGATGACGAGGTGAAAGCGTTAGTTGATACCGCGCATCTTTACGGCAAGAAAATTGCCGTGCACGCCCATGGTGACGACGGCGTCAACATCGCATTAGCCGCGGGCGCGGACTCGATTGAGCACGGAACCATGATGACCGATGAGAGCATCAAATTGTTCAAGGCGGCAGGTGCCTATTATGTGCCGACGCTGTCTACTGTAAATGGCTATCTTGAGCGGTTGGCCGCCAACCCAAATGCCTACCCGCCCGACGTGTTGGCCAAAGTACAATGGCGGATTGGTGTGACTGGCAAGAGCCTTGCCAAAGCCTATCCCGCCGGCGTGAAAATTGCTTTCGGCACAGATGCAGGTGTGTCCAAACATGGCCGGAACGCAGACGAATTCGAATTGATGGTCAAACATGGCATGCCCGCCAGCGCCGCCATTCAGGCCGCGACAATGAATGCTGCGACCTTATTGGGCGTTGAAAAAGAGGTTGGCTCAATTGAGCCAGGTAAAGCTGCCGATTTGATCGCAGTCGCAGGTGACCCCATCGCGGACATCACGACATTGAAATCGGTGCGTTTCGTCATGAAGGACGGACGGGTTTTTAAGGCTGAATGATAATTCCCTTTTGCGGATCGGTCCGGCCTTGAAGCGTTTCCACAAAGACGCTTGCGGCGGCCTCTAATCCTGCAAGGGTTTCTATGCCCACAACGCCATCGGCTGCGGTTAGGAAGCTTTTCCAACTGCGGCCGACAGCTTCGCCAAAGCCCTTGGGTCCAAGTTCCTGAATAGTTGCCACTGCGTGATCGGGTGCGAAGAACAGGATGGGCTTCGGTCCCGGCATCTCGCTGCCGCTTGCGCCAGCACTGTTTGGGCCTCTTGCGTCAACATGGGTCGCTCCGACCAAACAGCTATATTTTAGCTGACTTGTCAGTGTTTCGTGGATTGCCCTTAACAGCGAAGAGTTGCCCGCAAAATCGACGCATACGGAAGCGGCTTGGGGTAGGGCGCTCACATCTTCATACGCCAACACTTCGTTATATAATCCCGTGCCAGTCACGAAGCCCACATTGCCCTTTGAGGTGAGGCCAATGCGTTGGATGTTGGGCGACAGGTCTTTGGCTACGCTGGCAAGGCCCATTGCTGTCTTGGATGAAGCGCTAGTGATGAGAAGGTGTTCTGCGTTAAACCAGCTCTCTCTGCGCAGCATGGCTTCAATCAAAAACCCGGTTTTGAATAAAGGCCCGAACAACATGCGCTCCGCCTCTTTGGCCGGGTCATGTTCGGGGTCGGAAGCAAGGCGGCTATACTGGTTATAAATGGGGCTCATGGGTTGACGATGTGCCGCCATATCCGTGAAGCCGCCCGCGTTGATCTTGCCGGGTACGACATCAAGATGTGTTCCCATCGGTAAATAGCCATAGACCCGCTCGCCAACCGCAATATCGGGGCAACGCGATTCTTCGACCATGGCATGGCCCCACATTGGCACGACGCCAAAATCACCTGCTGCTGGAAAGAAGTTCCAATAGCCAAACATGTCACCAATGACGGCATAAGTGATGTTGTTTGCCGTGACGGAGAAGCTTTCAATCCGTAAACGAACTGCGCCATCCGCGAGCGACAGCAAAGCTGCCTCATGCACCTGTATTTCCGTCAGCGCTGTTTTATTCACCCAGATCGTCGATGCCATATTTGGGCCTCCTCGTTCCGTCGGCATAACCGCCCTTCGTTGCGCATTCAATGAAAGACCATAATCCTAATTGATCACATTGATGTGAATATGCACTTTGACAATCACATCGCGATGTGAAAATGACGAATCATGAGCACACAATTGATCAATAAACTTCGTAGCCTCGTCAACGACGGTGGCTTGTCCCGGTCCGGCTTGGCCCGCGCTGCTGGCCTTCATGCCAACACTTTGCGCGACCTGGATGAGCCGGGCTGGAATCCTACCGCTGAAACCCTGCGTAAGTTGGAAAGCTATTTGTTCTCCAACGACGATACGCCTGCGCTCGTGCCGATTGAGGAAATCATCGAAGAGGCGCGCAATGGCCGCATGTATATCCTCGTTGATGATGAGGACCGGGAAAATGAAGGCGACCTGATCATTCCGGCGCAAATGGCAACGCCAGACGCGATCAATTTTATGGCAACGCATGGCCGTGGCCTCATCTGCCTTTCGATGACCAAGGCACGTTGCGAACAGCTTGGCCTCACGCCGATGGCGCGCGAGAACCGCGAAAGCATGCAAACAGCCTTCACGGTGTCCATAGAAGCCCGTGAGGGCGTTACTACGGGCATCAGTGCCGCTGACAGGGCGCGGACCATTTCCGTTGCTGTAGACGCTTCTATGGGGCCTGACGACATTGTTTCTCCTGGCCATGTTTTTCCGCTCACTGCGCGCGATGGTGGTGTTTTGGTGCGTGCGGGCCATACGGAGGCTGCAGTCGATATTAGCCGGCTTGCCGGTCTCAACCCATCCGGCGTGATTTGTGAAATCATGAAAGACGATGGCACAATGGCGCGGATGGACGACCTTGTTGCCTTTGCCCATATGCATAATTTGAAAATGGGGACGATCCGCGATTTGATCGCCTATCGCCGTAAGCATGATCATTTGATTGAAAAGCGTGCGGAGATGAAGTTCAACAGCCGCTGGGGCGGGGACTGGACCGCCATGACCTTTTACAACAAAGCGACGGGCGATGAGACCATTGCTTTGGTAAAGGGACGCATTGACCCAGAAAAACCTACATTGGTGCGCATGCACACCATGTCTATGTTCGTTGACGTGTTTGGCGAAGAAAACGAACGTTCAGGTCTGCTTTCGCGCTCGATGGAGGCCATCGCCGCCGAAGGTGCTGGCGTGATCGTGGTCATCAACAAACCAATGAAGGGCGTCGTGTCCCGCTTCATGCAATTGCGCGCAGAGGGCAAGCAAGCTGGTGCGCCAGAGATCGAAGAACTGCGCGATTATGGCGGCGGTGCGCAAATCCTAACCGAACTTGGCGTCCATGACATGATATTGCTCACCAACACGCACCACACGCTGGTTGGCCTTGAAGGCTATGGCCTTTCCATTGTAGGCGAACGGCCTATTCCCGGAACCGGAGGCGAATAATGGCAAAATTTCTGATAGTTGAAGCGCGGTTTTATGACCATCTGAACGATATGCTCGTGGCGGGCGCGAAGGCCGCGTTGAAGGCCAAGGGGCATGAGGTTGAGGTTATCACTGTGCCTGGCGCGCTCGAAATTCCGGGTACAATCTCGATGGCTGCTGAGGCACAAATCTATGACGGCTTTGTCGCCATTGGCGTTGTCATCCGCGGAGAAACCTATCATTTTGAAATCGTCGCTGGCGAAAGTGCACGCGGTATCATGGCGTTGACGATGGACGGCATCGCGATCGGCAACGGCATCTTGACCGTTGAAAACGAAGCACAAGCCATCGTACGCGCTGATCCTAAGCAAAAGGACAAGGGCGGGGAGGCGGCCATTGCGGCGATGGCCTTGCTAAATCTGCAAAATCGTTTCAATTGAAACGATGACAGCACCGACTTTAACGACGCAAATCAGCACCGATTCCGAAGAATATAAGGCGCGCAGTGTTCACAACCGGGCATTGCGCGATGCGCTATGGGTAAAAGTCGCCGAAGCTGCGCTGGGCGGTAATGAAACGTCGCGCGAGCGGCACACGTCGCGCGGCAAATTGTTACCACGTGAGCGCGTCGAACGCCTGCTGGATAGCGGTTCGCCTTTCCTAGAAATCGGCCAGCTTGCAGCCTGCGACCTGTATGATAGCGAAATTCCGGGCGCAGGCCTAATCACGGGAATCGGCCGCGTTTCGGGCCGGCAGTGCATGATCGTCTGCAACGACGCGACCGTAAAAGGTGGCACTTATTACCCGATGACGGTCAAAAAGCATCTGCGTGCGCAGGAAATCGCCGAGGCGAACCACTTGCCGTGCATCTATCTTGTCGACAGCGGCGGCGCGAACTTGCCGCATCAGGACGAGGTCTTTCCCGACCGTGACCATTTCGGGCGCATTTTCTTCAACCAAGCAAATATGAGCGCCAAAGGCATCCCGCAAATCGCCTGCGTGATGGGTAGTTGCACCGCGGGCGGGGCTTATGTGCCCGCTATGTGCGACGAAAGTGTGATTGTCCGCAATCAGGGTACAATTTTTCTTGCTGGCCCGCCATTGGTGAAGGCCGCGACGGGTGAGGAAATCAGCGCCGAGGATTTGGGCGGTGGTGATCTGCACGGTCGCAAGTCTGGCGTGGTCGATCATGTGGCCGAGAATGACGAACACGCGCTGACGATCGTGCGCGATATCATCTCGCAC
>JAIOYN010000058.1 GCA_021741065.1 Sphingomonadaceae bacterium
CGTGAACCTGACTTCTTTGAACGCAGCCACCCTAATTGGTTGCGCTACACCTTCACGGACATGTTCCGTGTGGCCCAGTTTCACGGCGTTCCATTCGGTCCGCCAAAGCCCGACCCGATCGTGCAGGATATCGCCACGCGCAGAATTGCGGATGAGCAGCCCTATATTTTTCGTCTGACCCGATTGGGCCAAACGGCAGCAAGGCGCGGCAAAAGCTTGGCCTTTTGTGACGAAGTTTCGCGGCTCATTTGGGGCGGGGCGGAGAATTGGCATGAGGGCGACCATATCGCCGGCGCAGCGTTGCGCGCTGGATTGGATTTGGCAGAGCTGGATGCCGAAGCGATCAGCGACGCAGAAGCTCTTGACGCAGAAATCGCTGCCAACCAGGCTGCCCTTGAGGCGGCGGGGCATTGGGGCGTGCCAACCCTCGTTTTTGACGGCGAACCCTTTTTCGGGCAGGATCGTATCGACATGGCGCTGTGGCGCATGGAACAAAAAGGGCTGACAAAGCGGGTTAGTTTGAGTCGTTGATTTTCGAGCGAGATTTATGATTACATGCGATAGTTTCCAAACCGCTGACGGCGTCGAGATCGCGTGGCGCGAGACGGGGCAGGGCCGGCCTTTGTTGTTGATCCATGGCTTCATGTCTGAAGCCGATACCAACTGGATTAAATACGGCCATGCTGCAGCCTTGGCCCATGCGGGATACCGCGTCATCATGCCCGACCTGCGCGGCCATGGCATCAGTGGAAAGCCCCATGATCCCAAATTTTATATGCACGATATCTTGGCCGATGATCAATTTGCGCTGCTCGCTTATTTGAATATCACGGAATATGACCTTGGCGGCTATTCGCTGGGCGGGCGGACGGTGTCGCGGATGCTTGCGCGTGGCGCAGCGCCTGGTAAGGCTGTTATCTCAGGCATGGGGTTGGAAGGCCTGACCCACACTGGTAATCGTGGGGCCCATTTCCGCAATGTCTTTGACAATTTGGGGCGGCATGAAAAAGGGTCTTCCGCATGGATGGCGGAGGCTTTCCTGAAAACTACGGGCGGTGACCCGGCGGCATTGCGGCATATTTTGGATAGCTTTGTCGATACCGATGCAGCAGAAATTGCCAGTTGGACTCTACCCGTCGCTGTTGTGTGCGGCGAACAAGATGATGATAATGGCTCCGCAGCCGATCTTGCGACGCTTTTGCAACATGGCCAGCTGTTCACGGTACCGGGCAACCATATGAGCGCAGTTACCAAGCCAGAGCTTGGGCAAGCCTTTGTCGCGGCGCTGACGGCGGACCGCTGGTGACTTTGCCCCCATTCGACATTCAGCCCGAACTAATGGGTGAGCGGGTGATGCTGCGGCCGCTATTGGCGTCGGATTATGATGGGCTCTATGCTGTGGCTTCTGACCCAGAAATCTGGGCAATGCATCCGTTTCGTGATCGATACAAAAGGGAAATCTTTGATGATTTCTTCGCCGATGCCATGGCGTCGCAGGGGGCCTTTGCCATTGTGGATCTCGCGACTGGTGAAATCATCGGCGGCACGCGCTTTGCCATTTATGATCCTGCAACGTCAGAAATAGAAATAGGCTGGACCTTCTTTGCGACCGCATATTGGCGGACAGGCACCAATCGCGAGGTAAAGGCGCTGATGCTGCGGCACATCTACCAATTTGTCAGGATCGTTGTGTTTCAGGTCGGCGCAAGCAACTTCCGTTCGCGCACCGCAGTGGAGCGATTGGGCGGCAAGCTAGTGCGAGAACATAAACGCCATCATGGTGGGCAAGTACATGACTACACAACCTATCATCTAACGCGCGAGGATGCGCTGTCAGGGGTGTTGGCGACCGCTTTGGAGTCGGTGTAGCCATGCGCCAGGAAACTGCCTTGGAAAGGCGTTTCTGGACGTTTTGGCTGTCCGGCATAATGTTGCTGGCTGCACAAATTGTTATGAATGTCTGGCTGGTCACAGAAGCCGCGCCTTTGGGGATGAGCGACCATCAGGCAGCCGGAAATGCGGCGCGTGTTGACATTATCCATGCAAGCTGGACGTCGGCGGGTGTAATGGACCTTGCCATTTACAGCATGGAATTAGATCTCATCTTTATCGGCGTTTATGCATGGGGGGCTTTTGCAGGTGGGCGAATGTTCGCTGCCGCCCCGCACGCCATGCTTACGCGGCTTGGTAAGGTCATCATGGTGGCAGCCGCAGGATTTGCCGTTGCCGATTATGCGGAGACCATAAGCCAGCTCATTCAGGTGGCAGTTGGCGGCGGGCATGATATGCTGTCCAGCATCGCGGCCACTGCACGGCCTATAAAAACGATATTGTTTATGGTGACATTCTTCGGTGTGTTGGTCAGCTTGGCTATTCGAAGCTCGAAAAGGCGTGCGGCTTGACGGGGTGAACCGAAAGTTCCACCATCGCTTCCTAACATCTGTCAGGACCTTTATATGAAAAATCTTGTATCCATTGCCGCTCTGGCATGCGCCACGCTTTCCGTCCCCAGCATCGCAATGGCGAAGGATGCGCCGTCGACAGCATCAACGCCAACGGTATCTGATGCAGATGCGTTTGTTGCGCGCGCCGAAAAGGACCTGTTTGACTTCTCCATCGAGGCTGGCCGTGTCGCCTGGATTAATTCTACATATTTGACCGATGACACGGATGCCGTCGCGGCGCGTTATGGCGAAATCGGAACAGAAAAAGCCGTTGGTTACGCGCTGGAGGCCGCCAGATATCAGGCGCTTCCTGGCCTGTCCTATGATACAAAGCGCAAACTGGATATCTTGCGCGGCGGCATAGTACTGCCTGCGCCGACCGCGCCTGGCGCAGCGGCGGAATTGGCGACGATTTCAACAAAATTGCAGTCCGCTTATGGCAAGGGCAGGGGCACTTTGCGTGGCAAGGCAATCAATGGTTCCGATATTGAGGCCGAAATGGGTTCGAACCGCAATCCTGACGAGCTGCAGGAAATGTGGGTAAGCTGGCACGACAATGTCGGCGCGCCCATGGGGCCGGAATACACGCGCATGGTGGAAATCGCCAATAAAGGCGCTACCGAACTTGGCTATGCTGATGTGGGCGCCATGTGGCGGTCTGGCTATGACATGCCAGCCGATGATTTCGCCAAGCTGACCGACAGATTATGGCTTGAGGTAAAGCCACTCTATGACGAGTTGCACACCTATGTCCGCACGCAGCTGAACAAAAAATATGGCGATGCGGTGCAGTCCAAATCCGGACCAATTCGCGCAGATTTGCTCGGGAATATGTGGGCGCAGGAATGGGGTAATATCTATGATGTTGTCGCGCCAGCAGGGGCTGGGGACATCGGTTATGATATTGGCGAATTGCTGGTGGCCAAGGGCTATAAGCAAACCGACATGGCGGATTTCAGCGCTAATCGTGGCAAAGCTGAAAAAGACATGGTGAAGATTGGCGAGGGCTTCTTCTCGTCACTTGGCTTTGCGCCATTGCCAAAAACCTTTTGGGATCGTGCGCAGTTTATCAAACCAGCCGATCGCGAAGTCGTCTGCCACGCCTCGGCTTGGGATGTGGATAATGTCGACGATCTTCGCATCAAAATGTGCATCAAGGTTAACACCAGCGATTTTGTGACGATCCATCATGAGCTTGGGCATAATTATTATCAGCGCGCTTATAACAAGCAGCCTTATTTCTACTTAAATGGTGCCAATGATGGTTTTCATGAGGCGATTGGCGATGCCATCGCTTTGTCGATTACGCCAAATTATCTTGTCCAGATCGGCTTGCTAGATCCGGCTAAGGTCCCCGGCGCGGACAAGGATAATGGCCTGTTGCTACGCCAAGCTATGGATAAGGTCGCATTTTTACCATTTGGTTTGCTTATCGACAAATGGCGTTGGGGTGTGTTCAACGGATCAATCGCGCCTGCCAATTACAATAAGGGCTGGACTGATTTACGCCTACAATATCAAGGTATCATTCCGCCTGTGGAACGCGCGGCCGACCGTTTTGATGCTGGGGCTAAATATCATATCCCCGGCAACACGCCCTATACGCGCTATTTCCTCGCCCGTATCCTGCAGTTCCAATTCTACAAGGCTGCTTGCGATATTTCAGCATGGAAGGGGCCGCTGCATCGTTGCTCGTTCTACGGCAACAAGGAAGTGGGCACGCGGCTAAACGCGATGCTCGAAATGGGAGCATCGAAGCCTTGGCCAGAGGCGCTTGAGGCCTTTACCGGCACGCGCGAAATGTCCGGCAAGCCGATGCTCGAATATTTTGCGCCATTGATGAAATGGCTCAAGGCGCAGAATAAGGGTGTGAAAAAGGGCTGGTAGGTAAATGCAGCCCCGCCGCAAAGGGCGGGGCCATTTATATCAGCTGTTAGCTGGTCGGTTTTGCTGCGGGTTTCGCCGCAGCAGTCTTCTCCACCGCTGGTTTTGCCCGCGTTGCAGGCTTAGCTGCAGCGGCAGGCTTAGCAGCAGGCTTTACCACCGCCTTTTTCGGAGCAGGTTTTTTCGCAGTAGGCTTTTTTGCAGCTGGTTTTTTGGCCGCAGGCTTCTTCGCTGCAGGCTTTGCGCTGCTTGCAGTTTTGCGGTCATACACCTTCTTACCGGCGACGGCGGCTGCGGCGGTTGCGATAACCGCGCCAGCTACGGCGGCAGACTTTCCAGGATTTTCCTTAATGACCGTGCCTGCGTTTGCTGCGGCACTTGATGCGGAATCAACCGCGGACTTGGCGGTGGTCGACGCAGTCTCAGCCGCCGACCGCGCTTTACCTGAAAGGGTATCGGTCAAATTACGTAATGTATTCATAAGTTTGTTAAATGTGCCAGTTTCTGTGGGCTTTATCGACATAGGCCGTTCCTCCTTGGGTTGTAATGCAATGAAAATATCAGTTGGGTGTTGCGTTCGTTCCTGCGTGCTTACCGGAATGGTGGTTCGTTGAATGCGCGTAACTTGCGGCTGTGTAGGCTGTTTCCAGCCTCGCGCAGCAACTCACATGTTTGAATGCCAATCTGTAAATGCGCGGCAATCGCCTCTTCGTAAAAACGGTTTGCCTGACCCGGCAATTTGATTTCGCCGTGCAGCGGTTTGTCTGAAACACAGAGCAATGTGCCATAGGGCACGCGGAAACGATAGCCTTGCGCTGCAATCGTTGCCGATTCCATGTCGATGGCAATGGCACGGCTTTGCGAGAAACGCAGCGCGGAGGCGGAATAGCGCAGCTCCCAATTGCGGTCGTCAGTGGTGACAACTGTGCCGGTACGCATCCGCCGTTTCAGGTCCGCGCCACTCGCTCCAGATACATCCTCCGCAGCGCTCGCTAGGGCGACTTGGACTTCAGCAATGGGCGGGATGGGGATTTCGGGTGGCAGGACTTCGTCCAAGATGTGATCATCGCGCAAATAAGCATGGGCCAAGACATAATCGCCAATCCGCTGGGTCTCGCGAAGACCGCCGCAATGGCCAATCATCAACCAAGCTTCAGGCCGAAGCACCGCCAAATGGTCGCAAATCGTTTTGGCATTGGACGGACCAACGCCGATATTCACCAAGGTGATGCCCGAACGGTCCGGCGCGATCAGATGATAGGCCGGCATCTGGTGCCGACGCCATGTGCTGTCGGCGACAAGCTGCGCCGCGTTATCTGTTGGCTGGTCGACATATAGACCACCAGCACCCGACAATGCGGTATAGCGGCCATTGCCGACTTGCGTACAGGCCCAGCTAACAAATTCGTCGACATAACGGTGGTAGTTGGTGAACAGGATGTAATGCTGCACATGTTCGGCAGGTGCGCCCGTATAATGGCGCAAACGGGCCAACGAAAAATCTGTGCGGAGACCATCAAATAATGCGAGTGGCGAGCTGCTTTTGCCTTTCACGCGCAGAAGGCCATCTGCGATCTCATCGCCAATATCAGCCAATTCCGTCGTGGGAAAATGACGCGCTAACGCGTTGGGACTAACGGTCCCAAGTTCAAGATCGGCCGAACCATCGAGCACATAGGGAAAGGGGATTTCCTGTTTGCTGCGGCCAACCGAAATTTCGAGCACATATTGCTCATTCAAAAGGTCGAGCTGTTCGCCAATATAATCAGCAAAAAGCGCGGGCTTGGTAAAGGTTGTTCGGTATGTGCCGACCTTCTCCAGCTTGCCAAATGCAAGGTTCGATTTGGTCTCGCGCGTCTTGCCAGCATAAGTGATGACGAGTTCGGGATAGCAGAAGTCATTGCGTGCGCGCTGGTCTACGCTTGGCGGTGTTCTGTCCCTCAAATAAGCTGCCAGCGCGGATTGAAGCCTTTTTACCGACGACTCATATTCAGTAACGAGTTGATTAATTATGTTTTGAGCATGATCGTTAGGCATAATCACGCTTCACCGAATTTGACCATTTTGGCAACAAAAAAGGGAGGGTAACCCCTCCCTTTCAAATGTCGCTTGGGTGATTGTCACCAAAAATTAGAGCTGCCCGAGCATATATTCTGCGGAGCTGACGTTGAAATCGCCGGGAGCTTCGACATTGACGTGCTCAACTATACCATCGTTGACGACGAGCGAGAAACGCTGCCCGCGCTTGCCCATGCCATATGCGCTGCCGTCCATTTCTAGGCCCAGCGCAGCTGCGAAATCGCCATTACCGTCGGCAAGCATGGTGATGGCGTCCGAACCGCCTGACTTGTTCCAAGCGCCTAAAACAAAGGCATCGTTGACGGCGGTACAAGCGATTTCGTCTATGCCCTTGGTGGCAAGCTCGTCGGCCTTTTCAACAAAGCCGGGAAGGTGGCGTGCCGAGCATGTTGGCGTGAATGCGCCAGGGACGGAGAATAATGCAACGCGGCGTCCAGCGAAATATTCGGCAGACTGAACGGGTTGGGGCCCTTCTGCGGTTGCCTTGACCAATTTGACGTTAGGGATTTTGTCGCCAACAGAGATGCTCATGAGAAATTTCCTTTATCAAGAGAGTGAGTGTTGCATCTTCATCCGGGACCAGCTTAGCCAAGTCAAGCGCGGGGATGTTCAACGGTTGATTTTCTAAGGTCGTTGACATGTCTAAAGGTTAGATTGCCAAAAAACGGCACATGGCGATATATCATATAAAGCAATCTTTATATTTGATTTCCGAAAAATCCGTCGCTAAGGCATGCTTTATCTAAAACTCCCGGAGAACAAGCCTGTGGCTTTCAACGATTATGTCATTGCCGATATCGGCGAGGCCGATTTTGGCCGAAAAGAAATCAACATTGCTGAGACCGAAATGCCCGGCCTTATGGCGTTGCGCGACGAATTTGGCGCGTCACAGCCACTGAAGGGAGCGCGCATCGTTGGTTCGTTGCATATGACCATTCAGACCGCAGTTCTTATCGAAACGCTGACGGCGCTTGGGGCGGACGTGCGTTGGGCAACCTGCAATATTTTCTCGACCCAAGACCATGCTGCCGCTGCCATTGCTGCGCAGAATATCCCTGTGTTTGCCGTTAAGGGCGAAAGCCTTGCCGATTATTGGGATTATGTCGGCCGCATCTTTGATTGGGGTGATGAAACCACTGCCAACATCATCCTTGACGATGGCGGCGATGCCACAATGTTCGCATTGTGGGGCGCAAAGCTTGAACGCGGCGAAAGCTTTGGTGAGCCAGAGAATGAAGAAGAAGTCGAATTCCAGCGCGCTTTGAAGGCATTTATTGCCAAAAAGCCTGGCTATTTGACGCAAACAGTGAAGAATTTGAAGGGCGTTTCTGAGGAAACCACCACGGGTGTCCACCGCTTGTATGAAATCGCGAAGAAGGGTGAGCTGCCTTTCCCAGCGATCAACGTCAATGACAGCGTCACTAAATCAAAGTTCGACAATCTGTACGGTTGCAAGGAATCGCTCGTTGACGCCATTCGTCGCGCCACCGACGTCATGCTCGCGGGTAAAGTCGCATGCGTCGCTGGTTTTGGTGACGTCGGCAAGGGCTCGGCCCAGTCGCTCCGCAATGGCGGCGCGCGGGTTATGGTTACGGAAGTCGATCCGATCTGCGCATTGCAGGCCGCGATGGAAGGCTTTGAAGTTGTGACCATGGAAGAAGCCGTGCAACGCGCGGATATCTTCTGCACAGCGACCGGCAATGCTGACGTTATCACGGCCGAGCATATGATGAATATGAAGCCCATGAGCATCGTTTGCAACATTGGTCACTTTGACAGTGAAATTCAAATCGCCGCCCTTTCAAATTATAGCTGGACCGAAGTGAAGCCAGGAACTGATCTCGTTCAGTTTCCTGACGGAAAGCAAATCATCGTCCTTGCGAAGGGACGCTTGGTCAACTTAGGTTGTGCCACAGGACATCCAAGCTTTGTGATGTCGGCAAGCTTCACCAACCAAGTGCTTGCGCAGATCGAGCTTTGGACAAACGGCGACAATTATAAAAACCAAGTCTATGTTCTGCCTAAGCATCTCGATGAGAAAGTTGCGACACTGCATCTCGAAAAGCTTGGCGTGAAGTTGACCAAGCTGACCGACAAGCAGGCTGGATATATTGGCGTATCGACCGAAGGTCCGTTCAAGCCAGACCATTATCGTTATTGATCACATTTTCTTGTGTGAAGAAAAGAGAGCCTGCTGCGGAAACGTGGCAGGCTTTTTTCATTGCGTGCGCGAAGCATTTGGGCATTAGCTTAACCTCGGCAACGTAAAGGGCGCATGACGATGACAGGCACTGGCCTGCCCATTGCACTGATAGGAATATTGATGGCGCTGTGGCTAATAGGGGCCGCTGTTGCTATTTGGACAGGGCTGTCGATGCGCAGCCGAGCTTCGAAGCTCCTGCGCCAGTCAACGCGCCTCGATCGCCTTTTGGAAACGGCGCCTGCTTTTCCTGTTGTGGTACATAGTGATGGCAGGGTTGAGGCGCCCGAACGGTTCGCGCGGACGCTGGGCTTGGACGAACCTGTCGGTTCACTTGCAGATCTTGGCGGGCGTAACAATGCGGGTCTTGCGCAAATGGACTTGGCCGAACTAGAAACCAAAGTGCGCGAAACACAGCGCACAGGGAAGGGCTTCACACTGCATTTGGCAATTGAAGCGTCCAACCGCAGGTTGACGGTCGTTGGCAATATTGCGGACAATGTCATCTATCCCATTGGCACAGCGTCCTTGTGGTTTTTTGATTCCACTGAAAATGTGCAAGAACTGGAGCGGCGGACACGCGAAGCAGATGAGGCGCGTTCGGCATTTGCGGCGTTGGCGGGCCTGATTGAAGCCGCCCCCATTCCCATATGGCTCCGACAACCCGATTTGAAACTGCATTTTGTGAACCATGCCTATGTTGAAGCGGTAGGCGGCACTGATGGTGGGCAAGTGGTCGACGATGGTGTCGAATTACTTGAGCCGGAAAATGGCAAGGGCGCGGCCGAATATGCTGCCGAAGCAGCGACTGAGAACGCGCAAAACGAGCGTATAGTATCAGCGACGTTGAAGGGGGAGCGCCGTCAATTACGCGTGTTCGATATCCCTTTGGGCGCGTCCGGCGTCGCTGGGCTTGCAATTGATGTGCAAGATCTGATCGACACGAAATCCGAACTGCGCAAATTGTCCGAGGCACAGCGCGACCTTTTGAACTTTATGTCTGCGGGTGTTGCGCAATTCGATGCGCGCCACGGGCTCAGTTTTGCAAATCTGCCCTTTCAAAGTATGTTCTCTTTTCGCGACCAATGGCTTTCGGAAAAGCCGGAATTTGCACGCGTGCTGGACCGCATGCGCGAAAATGGGAAACTACCTGAAGTGCGTGATTTTCCGGCTTGGCGCAAAACCCGTGAGGAGTGGTTTCGCACCGCCGAACCGACTGAAGAAAACTGGCTCCTTCCCGACGGCACACATTTGCGCGTTTTGGCACAGCCAATTCCCGATGGCGGGCTGCTTATGATTTTCGAAGACCGCACCGAACAGGCGCAGCTGGCCCGCGCGCGGGATATCTTGCTGCGGGTGCGGACGGCGACCTTTGACAATCTGTTTGAGGCTATTGCCGTTTTTTCGGCGGATGGTCGGCTTAGTATCTGGAACCGGATCTTTGCCGAGACGTGGCAACTGGGCGATGATCAATTGATCAAGCACCCGCGTTTAGACGAACTATTGCCGTTATTGGCGGGGCATTTGGAAAAACCCACGCAGATAAATGTGCTTGGCGAAATGATCAGGATGACTTCGTCCAACCGTGCACAGCGGCAAAGTGAGGCTATCTTCGCCGATGGCCGCATGTTCCGGATCGCGACTGTACCGCTGCCTGACGGCAACACGCTCTTCAATATGCTTGAATTGTCCGACAGATCAAAGATGAAGCAAGCTTTGCTCGACGCAGATCCGATTAAGGACGGGTTTTTTACCAAATGACGGGCTTGCACTTGGCCCGGCAGATAATTGAATTGCATGGTGGCACTTTTCATTTTCCTTCTGCAAAAGGGATGGGAACCACAATCATCATGGCGCTACCAAAGAAATGATCATTGCAACCGACGAAGATATGCGCGCCTTTGGCCATGCGCTGGCGCAAAGTTTACAGCGCTCGGATTGGGTCGCGATTAATGGCCCGCTGGGTGCCGGCAAAACCGTTTTGTGCGCGGGGATTTTGGCAGGTCTTGGTTTCAAGGGCGAAGTCGCCAGCCCATCTTACGCCATCGTGCATAGTTATGAACCGCCAGATGTTTTGGTTGCCGTTGCCCATGTCGATTTGTATCGCCTCGACAACGCGGATGAATTGGACGAACTGGGGCTGACGGACGAACGCAGTGAACGTATCACGCTCGTTGAGTGGGCCGAACGCTTTGGTTCCGCTTATGTGGTGCCAAGCCATAAAATCGACATAGCACCGCAAGCGGACGGAAGCCGCATACTGACTTTGAAAATGGATATAGATGACACAGGTAACTAATATGGCGCCGCCCGCCGGCTTGGACGATTTTTTGAAGTCGCATGGCTGGGAAGGCGCGGTAGTGACCCCGGTTGCAGGCGATGCGTCTTTCCGTCGTTATTTTCGCGTAGAGTCCACTGCGCGCGGCAAGGCAATTTTGATGGACGCGCCGCCACCGCATGAGGATCCGCGTCCATTCATAGATATTGCACAATATTTGATCGGGCATCAGTTCCGCGCACCCGCAATTTTCGCCACCGACCTCTCTCGCGGTCTGTTGCTAATCGAGGATTTTGGCGACCGGCGGATGCGTGAGCATCTGGATGAACATCCCGAAGATGAGGCGGCGGTCTATCGCGCGGCTATTGATGCCATTGTCCGGTTGGCGCAGACACCCGCGGTGCACGCGCAGCCTTATGATATGGCGACGTACATGC
>JAIOYN010000059.1 GCA_021741065.1 Sphingomonadaceae bacterium
CGGCTTGCGATTGCCAGCACACCCGAAGAAGCCGCAGCGAAAACGGCGTTCCTTATCGAACAAGGCGCTGACTTTATCAAAACCATCGCCACCGGCGCGGTGCTTGCCATCGGCACTGAACCTGGCGAGCCGGAGCTGAGCGAAGCGCAACTGCGCGCGGTCGTGCAAACCGCAAAGGCAAAGGGCAAATTCGTCACCGCACATGCCCATGGCGCGATTGGCATAAAAAACGCAATCCGCGCGGGCGTCCGTTCCATCGAACATGCGAGCCTGATTGACGATGAAGCACTGGCGATGGCGAAAGCCAGCGGCAGTTGGCTGGTAATGGATATCTATAATGGCGATTATATCGACGATATCGGAACGCGCGAGAAATGGCCTGAAGAATATCTCCGCAAAAATCGCGAGACCACCGATGTACAGCGCGCCCGATTTACTCAGGCCGTCAAAATGGGCGTAAACATTGCGTATGGCACGGACAGTGGCGTCTATCCGCACGGTCAAAATGGTCGGCAATTTGCCTATATGGTCCGCTATGGCATGACCCCGATGCAGGCCATCCAAAGCGCCACGATCCGCGCGGCAGAGTTATTGGGCAAGGAAGATGAACTCGGCAACATCGCGCCGGGGCGCTTTGCCGATCTTGTGGCGGTGAAAGGCAACCCGCTTGACGATATCCGCATTTTGGAAAATGTCGCTCATGTGTTGAAGGGTGGAAACACCGTCCGCTAAATGCCGTGCGCGTGCCCTAGTAAACTTCTTGCTTGCCCGCTGTGCGCTGACTAGCGTGATGGCCATGACGTCTTTCGAAGATGAGCGACAGGCGAGATAAGCAAATTGCCTGCGCTGGTGTGACGAAGTTTAAGGGGGGAAATATGACGGACATTGCACATAATGTTGCAACCGAAACCAATGGCGGGGCAGAACTGTCACGCAGTTTGAAGTCGCGACATGTTTCGATGATTGCCATTGGCGGCATTATTGGTGCGGGGCTGTTCGTTGGCTCCTCCACCACGATCAGCCAAGCTGGACCCGCCGCCGTCTTCTCCTTTGCCATTGCCGGATTCATCATTTTACTGGTCATGCGCATGATTTCCGAAATGGCGATAGCCGTTGACGGTGTGCAGACCTTCCCGGACTTCGCCCGCGCGGGGCTTGGCCATTTGGCGGGCTTCCTGTCTGGCTGGCTCTATTGGTATTTCTGGGTTGTCGTGGTCGCGATTGAGGCAATTGCTGGCGCGCAAATCTTACATGGATGGTTTCCTGCCGTGCCGGAACTTGGCATCGGCATTGCCCTTATGGCGATTTTGACCGCGGTAAACCTGATGTCCGCTCGCGCTTATGGTGAGTTTGAATTCTGGTTCTCGTCGATCAAAGTCGCCGCGATCATCGTCTTCATTCTGATCTGCGCCGCATGGGCCTTTGGCATAACGTCCGGTAGCGGTGCGACCTTTGGCAATTTAACGGCGCATGACGGCTTTGTTCCCAATGGCTGGGGCGTCGTGCTGGCGGCAGCCACCTCGACCATATTCAGCCTTGTTGGCGCTGAAATCGCGACCATCGCAGCGGCCGAATCCGAAGAGCCCTCCAAGGTCATTGGCCGCATGACCGTGTCGGTCACGATGCGCATCCTTATCTTCTATGTGCTCTCCATTTTCCTCATCGTGTCCATAGTGCCTTGGACCGAGATCGTGCCCAAGGTGTCGCCCTTTGCCACCACGCTTGCCTATATGGGCTTGCCAGCGGGTCAGTTTATTATGGAAGCTGTGGTTTTGGTCGCCGTTCTGTCATGTCTGAATTCCGGCCTATATGTCACCTCACGCGCTTTGTTCGGCCTCGCCAAGCATAAGGACGCGCCCCAGTGGCTGGTGCAGGTCAACAGTCGTAAAGTGCCGGCGCGCGCAATCTTGATCGCCAGCCTGTTCAGCTATCTCGCGCTCGCCGCCGACGCTGTGTCACGCGATGTGGTGTTCAGCTTCCTTATCAATAGCTGCGGCGTGACCATGCTTCTTCTGTATCTTATGACATCAGGCGCACAGCTGAAGCTGCGTCGCAAATATGAGGCGGAAGACCCCAGCCGACTGCAGATCAAAATGTGGTTTCACCCCTTTGGCACTTATATCGCGATGGCGGCGATGTTGGTCATCTTGGTCGCAAAGGGCCTTGATCCGGCAGCGTCGCAGGAATTGTGGTTGAGCCTGCTCGTCGCGGGTGGCTTTGCTGCGGCCTTCTTTATTTTCAGGCGTCGGGTGGCATAAACGCACCCTCGGCTCCCTGAACTTGTTTTGGCAGGACGCGCCGTGAGGGTTTCCCTTTTTGGCTAGGCTCGTTATGGCACTCAGCCATGACTATCGATAAGACTTTCGACCCTGCCGCGATTGAGGCGAAATGGTATGCGCATTGGGAATCCACGGGCGCATTCCGTCCCGATCGGCCCCATGCAGAGCCTTACACAATCGTGAACCCGCCACCCAATGTGACGGGCAGCTTGCACATCGGCCATGCGCTCGACAACACCTTGCAGGATATCCTCATTCGCCACGCGCGTTTGCAGGGCAAGGACGCTTTGTGGGTCGTCGGCACGGACCATGCGGGCATTGCCACACAGATGGTCGTCGAACGGCAGCTCAATGCCCAAGGGCAAAAGCGCACCGATTTCACCCGCGACGAATTTGTCGCCAAGGTGTGGGAATGGAAAGCGGAAAGCGGTGGCGAAATTACCGGCCAGCTGCGCCGCCTTGGCTGTTCCATGGATTGGGAGAATGAACGCTTCACCATGGATGAAGGCTTTTCAAAGGCCGTTATCAAGGTGTTTGTCGAGCTTTACAACCAAGGCCTTCTCTACCGCGACAAGCGCCTCGTCAATTGGGACCCCGGCCTGAAAACCGCGATTTCGGATCTTGAGGTCGAAACGCGCGAGATCAATGGCAAATTCTGGCATTTCAAATATCCGTTGGAGGACGGCAGCGGTTTCATAAGCGTTGCCACCACACGGCCCGAAACGATGCTCGCCGACATGGCCGTTGCGGTGAACCCGACGGATGAACGCTACGCGCATCTGGTGGGCAAAAATGTCCGCTTGCCGATCACGGGTCGTTTGATCCCCATTGTCACCGACGAACATGCCGATCCAGAATTGGGTTCGGGTGCCGTTAAAATAACACCGGGACATGATTTCAACGACTTTGAGGTTGGTAAACGCGCCGGTTTTAAGGCGAGTGAGATGCTCAACATGCTCGATGGCGAAGGCCGCGTAGTGCAGACCGCCGATGGACTTATTCCCGCGGAATATATCGGGCAATATCGCTTTGGCATTGAAGGTGAGCCGACCAACGCCCGCAAGATGGTGTTGGAGGCGATGGACGCTCTGGGCTTGCTTGAAAAAGCCGAAGACCGCGTCATCCAAACGCCCTTTGGCGACCGGTCGAACCAAGTCATTGAGCCATGGTTGACCGACCAATGGTATGTGGATGCCGAAACACTCGCTAAGCCAGCCATAGAAGCCGCGCGCAAAGGCAAGGCCAATGGCGGTTTCGACATCGTACCGAAGTCTTGGGAAAAAACCTATTTCAACTGGATGGAAAATATCCAGCCATGGTGCGTTTCCCGTCAGTTGTGGTGGGGGCACCAGATACCGGCATGGTTTGCGGCCGATGGCACATGCTATGTCGCCGAAACCGAAGAGGCGGCGCAGGCGCTTGCGGGCGCGGGCGTCGAACTGACGCGTGATCCCGACGTTCTCGATACATGGTTCTCGTCCGCGCTTTGGCCGTTTGGCACTTTGGGTTGGCCGGACGATGCGGGCGCTGATTCTCAAACGATGCTCAACCGCCATTACCCCAATGACGTGCTGATTTCCGGTTTCGACATCCTGTTTTTTTGGGATGCGCGGATGGCGATGCAGGGTATCCACTTCATGAAAGAAGTGCCGTGGAAAACGCTCTATCTGCACGGCCTCGTCCGCGCGGCGGATGGCAGCAAAATGTCGAAGTCAAAGGGCAATACGGTCGATCCGTTGGGCCTGATTGACCAATATGGCGCGGATGCGTTGCGCTTCTTCATGGCGGCTATGGAAAGCCAAGGCCGCGATATCAAAATGGATGAAAGCCGCGTTGCAGGCTATCGTAACTTTGCAACCAAGCTGTGGAACGCTGCACGCTTTGCGCAGTCCAACGGCATAAGCGGGTCGCATAGCGTTGGCGCGCCAAAGGCCGAATTGGCAGTCAACCGCTGGATCATCGGTGAAGTTGTCAGCACCGTTGAAAAACTGAACAAGGCATTTGCCGAGTTTCGTTTCGACGGCATGGCCGATGTGCTGTATCACATGGTGTTCGACCAGTTTTGTGACTGGTATCTCGAACTGATCAAGCCCGCTTTCGTAGACGGCGAAAAAGGCGAGATGGATGAAGAATCCAAAATCGTCGCTGGCTGGGCGCTCGACCAGATTTTGGTGATGCTCCACCCCTTCATGCCGTTCATTACCGAAGAATTATGGCATGCCCTGTCCGACCCTGCGACACCGCGCGCCTATGACATCATCCGCGCGAAATGGCCGGAACCGAATGCCACGGTTGATGCAGAGGCCGTTGCCGAAATCAACTGGGTCATCGACACGATCAGCAAAACCCGCTCATTCAAGGCGGAGTTGAACATCGCGCCGGGTACACGCCTGACCGCCAATATTGCTGGCCCACAGACCGCCACGATTGCCATAATCGAGCGCCAAGGCCCCGCCTTGTCACGGCTCGGCCGCATTGACGATTTTGTCTTTGCGCCCGTTGAAACAAACAATGTCGCACAAATCATTGTGGGCGACGACACCATCGTTTTCGCATTGGACGGCGTCATCGACCTCGACGCCGAACGCAGCCGGATCGCCAAAGCCATTGAGGCGGCCACAAAGGAACGTGATGCGCTCGCGGGTCGCTTGTCCAATGCGGCATTTGTGGAAAAGGCAAAGCCAGAAGCCGTGGAAAAGGCGCGGGCCGACCATGCCGAGAAAGCTGCCGAGGCCGAGCAGTTGACTGCGGCGTTAAAGCGGTTGGGATGACTGCAATCCAAACCACTAACCAAAAAGGTATTTCAGCATAGCTACGCCCGCCCATCAACGCGACCTGACGATTGGTCCAGTGGCGAAGACCTTGTTCCTGTTCGCGCTGCCGTCGCTTGGGGTGAACATTCTCCAGTCGCTGAACCATTCGGTCAATTCGGTGTGGATCGGGCAATTTTTGGGTGAAGAGGCGCTGGCTGCATCTGCCAATGCGGGGCTCATCATGTTTTTGATGTTCTCCACTTTGTTCGGCTTCACCATGGCGACGACGATTTTGATTGGCCAGAATATGGGCCGCCGCGACGTGGAATCCGTCCGTCGTATCATGGGCACCGCATTCGGGATTTTCCTTGCGGCAGGCCTAGTCACCGCCGCGGCTGGCTGGATTTTTGCACCCCAAATGCTGCGCCTGATGGCAACACCAGAAACGGTCTATCCGCTCGCACTTGCATATTTACGCGTCATCTTTCTGTCGATGCCAGCCTCTTTCGTCATGGTGCTTGTTGCGTCATCACTGCGCGGTGTGGGGGATTCGGTGACGCCGTTTTGGAACACAGTGTTGAACGTGGCTCTCGACATCATCTTGAACCCGATTTTTATCTTGGGCTTAGGCCCCATACCCGCAATGGGCATTGCTGGATCGGCGCTGGCGACCATCCTTGCCGGCCTGATTAGCTTGGGCCTGCTGCTGCGCAAGGTCTATGCGCTCGACCTGACCATCCGCCTGCGCGGGCATGAGTTGAAATGGCTTCGGCCAGACACGCGGTTCTTGAAACCGATTGCGCGCATGGGCCTGCCGATGGGCTTGTCGATGATCATCATGTCGGGCTCTGCGGTGGTGATGATTGGCCTCGTCAATCGTGAGGGCGTGAATACAACTGCGGCCTTTGGTGTGATGAACCAGCTTTGGAGCTATGTGCAGATGCCAGCGGTCGCCGTGGGCAGCGCCGTTAGCGCGATGGTCGCGCAGAATATCGGTGCCAATAAATGGGACCGCGTTGGCCGTATCGTGTGGTCGGGGATTGGGATCAACCTGCTAATGTCAGGCGCGCTCATTGTGCTCATGACGGTGTTCGCTACCCCATTGCTTGGCCTGTTCCTGCCAAGCGGCAGCCCCGCCATCGATATCGCTATTCACATCAACCATATCATCGGGTGGACCTTCGTCCTGATGGGTGTTTCGGTTGTTGTGACCTTTGCGGTGCGCGCGAATGGCGCCGTACTTGCGCCGCTCCTGATCCTGATATTCAGCGCCGTTTTGGTGCGTTTCAGCTTCGGTTTTGGCCTATATGACCGCTTTGGCGCAGATGCCATTTGGGGATCATTTGTTGCCACCGCGATTGCGTCCTCCATCCTGTCGATTGCCTATTATCTGCATGGCGGCTGGAAAAAGGCGAAGGCGATGCCATCTATGGGGGCAGGCCCCATCCAACTGGCGCCTGAATAATCCGCTGTCCTATATAGAGTGCATTGTGCCATTAAGCTTCGCATGAAACGCAACGCCACCCTGTCGCCAGAATTTACGAGGCCCAAGCATATCGCGCGGCGACTGTGTCAGTTCCTGCTGACCCTGTTTGTCGCGGCTGGAATGGCGCATGCGCAAGTGCCCACCCCTGCCGCGTCCCAATATGTCCGCGCATCGCTGGAAGCGGAAACACAAAGCCCCGCGCCCGGGGATATTGTGACCGTCGCGATTGTCATGGACCCTAAACCCGGCTGGCATGATTATTGGGTCAACCCCGGTGATGCCGGAACCCCGCTTGAGCTGGAATGGCAATTGCCCGCTGGCATAAATGCTGGTCCCGTTCGTGTGCCCGTGCCCGAGACCTTGATCGTCAGCGGTTTCATGAACCATATTTACAAGACCAAGCATGCGTTTCTGATTGATCTCAAAATTCCGCAAAGCGCAATTGTTGGGCAAAATTTAGATATCAAGGTCAACGCACGCTGGTCCGCTTGTTCCGATCTCGTCTGCGTACCCGAAAGCGCGACATTGTCGGTACCCATGACCATTGGTTCCGGAACCATAGCCAAGTTAGACCGCAGGCAGTTCGATGCGTGGCGCAGCGCATTGCCCGTGCCGCTGGACCGCAAGGCGCTCTACGCCATTGACGGCAACCGTATTGATATCGCTATCCCCTATCCACGCAGCGCCGACGCAAGCCGTGTCTGGTTTTTTGCGCAGAGCGAAAAGCTGTTCCGCTATGCCGCCCCGCAAACGGCGCGACGTACCGGTGACTGGTTGATCGTCAGTGGCGAAGTGAAAGCGCCCTTTGCTGGCGAGATTGAGGGCTTATTGCGCTTCAACGATGCGCAGGGCCTTGAGGTGCGCGCTACACCCGGCAATATCCCAACGGGCGGGGCGGCCGTATCCGTTTTGGGTAAAGGTGCAGCGGTCGACGGGCAAGAACCACCGCTTGGCTTTGGCTGGGTACTTGCCTTTTCGGTCCTTGGTGGCTTGCTCCTGAACCTCATGCCGTGCGTCTTCCCGATATTGGGATTGAAAGCGTTGAGCCTTGCCAAAATGGGCGGTGATGAAGGTGCTGCACGGCGGGATGCCGTTGCCTACACCATCGGCATCATCCTGAGCTGCCTTGTGCTGGGTGGCATCATGCTGGCCTTGCGTGCCGCAGGCGAAGAGGTGGGCTGGGCATTCCAGTTACAAGATCCCGCGATTGTGTTGCTGCTGCTGTTGCTCATGGTTGCGGTCACCGCAAATCTGGCTGGCGTTTTTGAACTTGGCGGCATTGGCGCAGGCGACAGGCTGACGCGCAAGGGCGGCATGTCAGGGTCATTCTGGACGGGCGTGTTGGCGGCGGTTGTCGCAACGCCCTGCACCGGTCCATTTATGGCGGCCGCGATGGGGGCTGCGTTGCTGTTGCCCGCAAGTTTAGCGCTGTTGATTTTTGCAGGGCTTGGCTTTGGCCTTGCTTTGCCCTTCCTCGCCATTGCGTTCATCCCACTTTTGCGCAAACGCATGCCCCGCCCTGGTCCATGGATGGCACGCTTCCGTCAATGGATGGCGCTTCCGATGGCGCTTACGTCCTTTGCGTTGTTGTGGCTGCTATATCAGTTGGCGAGTTTCAGCGGCGTGCTCATTGGTGGCACGACGGCGTTGATCATATTGTCGCGGCTGTTTGAACTTGGCCGGAAACAGAAAAGCGGCGCGCCGCGCAAGATTGTGGTTGGGGCCATATTGGGTATCACCGTCGCTGCTTTGCTCATCATGGACAATGCCGCCATGGAGGCGCCGGCGCAGCAGCCGATGAAAGAAGGTAGCGTAGCGTTTGATGAAGAGCGGCTGGCCAGTTTGCGCGCAGAGGGTAAGCCCGTGTTTCTTTACTTCACTGCCGACTGGTGTGTGACGTGCAAAGTGAATGAGAAGGCTGCTATCGACCGCACGGAAACCAGCGCGGCCTTTGCCAAAGCAGGTATACGGACGATGGTGGGTGATTACACGCGCAGAGATCCCGATATCACGCGCTTTTTGGCCAAACATGGCCGTTCCGGTGTACCATTATATCTTTATTATCCACCGAATGCCGACGCGCGCGTGTTGCCGCAAATCTTGACTGTGAACGACCTGACGGCGCTTTCGGAATAAAAACCCGGCCAAATTTGCCCCTCGCCAATGGGCTTTCGCGCCACACAGTGCAACAAAAGCAGCGGTTGCGCTGCTAAAGCCTTTATCTGCGGGCAAATTGTCTGTATTGGCGTTGCCGAACATCACAAGGAGTATCGACTATCGCCACCCCGCCTACCCGGCGCGCTATGACCCCACCTGTAAAAAGTGGACCGCGCTACAATAATCTAATAACCGTTGAAAAAGTGCGGGTCATTGATGATGACGGCGAGAATCTGGGTGTCATGTACACCCGCGAGGCGATAGCACAAGCTGCAGAAGTTGGGCTCGATCTGGTGGAAGTTTCCCCGAATGCTGATCCGCCTGTCTGCAAATTTCTGGACATCGGCAAGTTCAAATATGAGGCCCAGAAAAAGGCCAACTTGGCGCGCAAGAGCCAGAAAACGCAGGAAATCAAAGAAATTAAGATGCGTCCGAACATCGATGACCATGACTATATGGTCAAGATGAAGAAGGTCGCCGAATTCATCGAAGAAGGTGACAAGGTCAAGATCACGCTGCGTTTCCGTGGCCGTGAATTGGCACACCAACAATTGGGTATGATACTGCTTCAACGTGTTCAGGCTGATACGACCGACACCGCAAAAATCGAGGCACACCCCCGGATGGAAGGTCGCCAAATGCTGATGGTGCTGTCGCCCAAATAGGACGCAGTCACCAGATGGCTTGCCGAATCAGTTCGGCACCGATGATGACCATTAAGAGATTGATGATGATGTTGAATCGCGCGGGCGAAACGCGTTTGACAAGCTTCACCCCGGCCAATGTGCTCAAAATGGCCAGTGGTAGGAATATTGCCGTCAACGTCATATTCTGCACGCTGAACTGACCCAAAGCGGCATAAGCGGGCACTTTTAACCAATTGATGATGGCAAAAAATATCGACGACGTGCCGATGAATACCAGATGTGAGAAATTGCGTGAGAGTGCCCAAATCTGAAAGGGTGGCCCGCCGGCATGCGCAATCTGGCTGGTAAAGCCCGCTACACCCCCCATGATAGTTCCTATCCATTCCGGTGCGGGTCCAGAAAGCCGCACGGAGCGGCCAAACAGGGGTAGCAGGCAATAGGTGCCAAAGGCTAAGGCAATGAGGCCTACAAAGCCGCGCACGGCGTCTGCAGGAATGACCGAGGCCAGATACCAGCCCATGAAAATGCCCACAACCGCGCCAGGCAAGGTGAGCAGCAAAGTGCGGGCGTCATAACTGCGCCGGAATGCCCAGACACTGACGGCATCTTGAACCATCAGGATCGGCAACAACATCCCGGCAGCGGCCACGGGATCCATGACCAGCGCCAGCAGCGGAATGGCGGCCGCCCCCAGCCCAGCAAAGCCGCCCTTGGCAAGCCCCACCAAGATGACGGCAGCACCAGCGACAATGTAAAACAGGATATCCGTCGGCAGGTTCAAGACGCTTTGGTGCGCTTTCGAAGCGCGAGGATGTAGATGATGGTCGCAGCGGCAGCAAAAATGAGCCACTGGATGGCGTAAAGCAGATGGTTGTTGGGGATCTGGCTTGGCGACGGCTCCGCCAATATCTCCACGCCGTCGGCCGCGTCTGTTGAAACAAGTTTAATCAACTGCGCGCCATCTGGTGCGATAATGCCTTGAACGGAACCGCCGGCCCATTTTGGTGATTGTGGTCGTTCAGACCAGCCAAAGGCCACTTTGGCATCCGGGCCATCGGCTTCGCCGATCTGGCAAAACGCCACATGGGCAAAGCCCGCTTTGCCCGCCGCATTTGAACCCGACACCGTCTCAATCTTAACCACACGCACGCACAGCAGGCTGGAGCGGCGAAATAAGGGCAGCGCCGCAGGGTCGGGAACCTTTGGCCATGCCACGGCTGGCAATCCCACCGCCGATTCATAACGCGACAGCAAGGCGTCTTTCTGCTCCTTGCGTTGTAATTGCCAGATACCAAGGCCAACCATGGTCGCCACGGCAAGGGCAACCAATAAGGTTGGAATGAGGGGAAGGCGGTTCATAGAAGATCACCCTTTCCAGCTTCTCGCGCGCGGTTATGATGCTCCGCCGCCAAAAGCGCGGCTTTCGCCATGCGCAAGGTTATGACGGTAAGCGCCGCGGTAAACGGCACCCAAATGATAACATGCACCCAAAAGGGCGGACGGAAAGCTGAATCGACGACCAACGCCAGCAATATGATCAACGCGCCAATGCCCATGGTGAGCAAAGCAGCAGGACCATCGCCGACATTATAGCTACTGAAATCAAGGTGGCAGTTGGCGCATGTGTCGGCAAACTGACCAAGCCCGGCAAACAGGGATTTACTGCCACATTGCGGGCAGAGACCAAAAAGGGCAGCCTTAGCAATGCTGGGCTGCCCTTCTATGGATTGTTCTGGTTTCATTTACGCGTGTACTGGTGCGCCCCAGCCACCCCAGATGTAAATGGCGATGAAGAGGAAGAGCCAGACGACATCGACAAAATGCCAATACCAAGCGGCAGCCTCAAAACCGAAATGCTGTTTTGGCGTGAAATGGCCCTTGTAGGTACGCGCGAGGCACACAATCAAGAAGATCGTACCCACAATGACGTGGAAACCATGGAAGCCAGTCGCCATGTAAAACGCAGTGCCAT
>JAIOYN010000060.1 GCA_021741065.1 Sphingomonadaceae bacterium
GGTGGCCGGGAACGCCCTCGTGATAGAACAGCGCCTCCACTTCCGTCAGCGGCATATCCGCCATCTTGTACAAATTGGCATAATAGGTCCCCGGGCGTGAGCCGTCGGGGCTCGGGCTCTGGTAAAATGCCTTGCCCGCCGATTTCTCGCGGAAGGCCTCAACGGGTTTCACGACCAAGGGTGCCTTGGGCAACACGCCAAACCATTTGGGCAGCAGAGGCGTAACCGCGTCCTGCGCCTTTTGCGTTTCGGAAAGATACAGCGCGCGACCTTCCGCGGTTTCGGGCGCATAGAATTTGGGCTCGGTGCGCATATAATTGAAATAGGCCTGAAGATCGCCCTTCACGCCCATCTTCTTCTGGACGACGCGCATTTCCTTATGAATACGCGCGACTTGCGCGAGGCCCAGATTGTGGATCTCGTCGGGCGTCATATTGGTCGTCGTGTAATTGGCGAGACGCTCGGCATAATAGCCCGCGCCATCCTTGAAGCGCCAGACACCGTCATCCGTTCCGGCGACCTTTTCCTGCGCCGTCATTTCGGCAATCAACGCCTCATAGGCAGGCTTCACCGAAGCGTTCAGCGCCTGCGCCGCGTCGGCGATCAGCAGGTCTTTTTCGGTCTGGCTGATCTTGAGCTTGGCCACCTTGCCCTTGAAATCGGCATATAATGGCGCGTCAGGACCGTCGCCAAAGGGCGCGCCAGTAATGACATTGCGCGCGTCATTAATGACATAAGGGAAAACCCATTTGGGGGGCATAATGCCTTGCGCCACGCGGCTCTTGGCTTGGGCGATCGCCTCCATCATGCCAGGGCCAAGGCCATAGAGGCGGCTGACATAGGCACGCGCGTCAGACTTATTGTCGACGCGGTGAATGTTGATCAGGAACGCCGGCAATTGGCTCTGCGCGCCATTCATCTGGTCAAAGACATAGCCATAGTCATTATATTTATAGGCCGCCTCGCTGCGCTCGGCGCGTTTTTCAAACAGGCGGAAAGACAGGCGGTTTTCAGGCGAGAGCTTGGCAGGATCAAAGCGGGCGCGCATTTCCTTGAGCGCGGAACGCTCGGCGGCCTGCGCGCGCATCTCGCCTGCGGTGGAAAAATCACCCCAGCGCCCATAGTCGCCGTCCTTAATGCCGCGATAGGCTTTGCCAAGCGGCGAAAGCGCCAATTGCTGCGCATCATATTCTTCGAAAAAGGCCTTGATCGCGGCATTCTGGTCGACTTCGGCCACAGCAGCGGGCGCAGGCGCCGTAGTCTGGGCCATCGCAGGTGTGCCCAACTGCGCCAATGCAATGGCAAGGGCAGAAATCGCGGTTTTGGTGATGCGCATTCGAGACTCTCCTGAAAATCTTTATCGCAACGTCATATCAGCCCGACGCGCGAGGGAAAGCTGTGATTTCGTGGCTTGTCGAAACGGCAACGGCCTTTGTCGATGCCGCAGGCAATGACAGACCGCGCCTTTATTCCCCAATCATCTTCGAAAGCCGCGCGATTTGGGCATTTTGCTGCGCGACGTCGTCGATAACGGGTCGCTGCGCCTCGGTCAGAAGCGCCGCAAGGCCTGCGTCTCGCGCGCCTGCCTCAAATATCAGCCCGTCAAAGTCACGCACAGCCGCCACCGAATCGGCGCGCGCCTTGTCGAGCCGCGACAGCATAAGGTGCGCGTTCACCCATGCCTCACTGCCCGGCGAACTGCCCGCCACCCTTGAAGCTATGGCCTCAACCGCTGCCAATGCGCCTAGATATACGCCATGCGCCGCCTTATGCCGCGCCCGCAGCGCGTCTGCCTTTGCGGCGAGTTCACCCGGCAAGATAGATGGCGCAGCTGCCGGTTCGATCGCCGCTTGGATCGGTGCATCCGCTTCGTAACTGCGGCGCTCAAGCGAGGGAAATCCGTTCCCTTTCGTGCCGCATGCGGCAAGGATGAGGAGCAGAAGCAATGGCGACGCGGGCTTGAAATTCAACATATCTGCCGTCTAAGCCTGCTTGGAGGCGCATGCAAGCGCATCTCCGTGGCGGCCTAGGCGGCATCATGAGCGCCAAAACGCTGGATTATACGTTGACATAGATATTTGCTTGCACTAGCTGCGCCCATTCTTGCGTGACCCTGTTGAGATTCGTCTCCGCTATGTCGCGCGCCCGAGCAACCCGCCCCCACAAGGCGCTAAGCTGTAGAAACGGATGAGTTAGAGCCATGTTCGCAATCGTGCGCACAGGCGGCAAGCAATATCGCGTCGCCGCCGGAGATAAAATCGCAGTTGAAAAACTGTCTGGTGAAGCGGGTGACAAGATCTCGCTGGGTGACATCCTTCTTGCCGGTGACGGTGACAAGGCGCAGGACGTGAACGGCTTGACCGTCTCGGCCGAAATCATTGCGCAGGAGCGCGGTGAAAAGGTTATCGTCTTCAAAAAGCGTCGCCGCCACAATTATCGTCGCAAGCAAGGTCATCGCCAGTCGTTGACGCTTCTGCGCATCCTCGCCGTCGGCAAGGAAGAGAAAAAGGCTGCTGCGCCGAAGGCCGAGAAGGTTGAGGCTGCCGCCACCGCCGCTCCTGCAAAGGAAGCCGCGCCAAAGAAAGCCGCTGCGCCCAAAAAGGCTGCAGCCCCTAAGGAAGCTTGAGCGGCAACGCTCTGACGTAGGAGTTTAGACCATGGCACATAAAAAAGCAGGTGGTTCGTCACGCAACGGTCGCGATTCAGCAGGCCGTCGCCTTGGCGTAAAGAAGTTCGGTGGCGAAAGCGTCATCGGCGGTAACATCATCATCCGTCAACGCGGCACCAAGGTATATCCTGGTTCTGGCGTTGGCCTTGGCAAGGACCACACCTTGTTCGCGCTCGTCGCAGGCCGCGTGCGGTTCCATGCTGGCAAACTTGGCCGCAAATATGTGTCGGTCGATATGCCAGCGATGGCCGCCGAATAAACAGGACAACCGATACCGGGTTGTCCAGACGGATGACCCGGAAATCATGTCAGGTGGTTTCCACCTTTGAACAGGGAGACGGGTCAACCGGTCTCCCTTTCTTTTTGTCTCATTCTCCCTGTTCTCAGCCTCCTGCGGAGGAACTGTAACATAGCTGTCGCGTTTTCGTGCAAGGGGGCGGCGCAGAACCGGAGAAAGATGATGTTCGCGAGAACGGAAAGATTATTGTTGCGGCCAAGCTGGCCCGAGGATGCATCCGAATTGCATCAGGCGATTTCCGATGAGGGCATCGTCCGCAACCTTGCGCGTGCACCTTGGCCCTACACCGCCGACGACGCGGCGCAATTTGCGGCGCAGGAGCATGATGCGCTCTATCCCGCCTTTTTACTGATGCTGCGCACCCACGGTGCCCCGCGTATCATCGGCGCGTGCGGCATTGGAAATTATGACGGAAGCGCCGAATTGGGTTACTGGATAATGCGGCCTTATTGGGGCCTTGGCTTTGCAACAGAGGCCAGTCGCGCCGTGGTCAACATCGCCAAGGCCATTGGCCACAAAAAACTCGTTGCCAGCCACTTCACCGATAATCCCGCGTCGGGCAACGTGCTGCGCAAGCTCGGCTTTCAAAATACGGGCGAGACAGCGCAGCGCCACAGCAACGGCCGCGGCGCGGCAATGACATGCGCTCTGTATGAAAAGGCACTGGATGGCGCAGGCGCAGAGCCCCGCGCAAGACTAAGCCCTCCTGCATTGACTATGCGCGCGCAAATGGAGCGGCTGCAGGCGGCTTAAAACGCATCAGTACTGATAGCGGCACTGGGCTATTTCTAAACGCTGATCGGCGCCCCTTCCCTCGACGCGATAGGCGAGGCGGTCGGCCGTTGTGATGCGGCGAGACCACCATCCCTGCAAGTCACCCTTCAGCGGTTCCGGTTTTCCAGTTCCCTTAAAGGGGTCTCGGCGGCACTGCTCGATCAGTGAATTCAGCCGCGCCAGAGTGTTGCCGTCATTGCTTACCCAGTGTTGGTAATCATCCCACGCATTGTCTGAAAAGATAATCCTCATGGGTGACTAAGCTGACGTTCTATACCCTTCACGGCTTCAAGCTGCTCGATCGATCCACGCAGGCGCGCCGCGTTGGTCGGCGTTGAGAGCAGGTGCAGCGTCTCTTCCACGGCATTCCAGTCCGCCAGCGACATCATCACGACTGCCTCGGACTTCTGCCGTGTCACGACAACCTGTGTGCGGTCGGAAACAACTCGGTCCATGACGTCCTTAAGATTTGCGCGCGCCTCTGTGTATGTCATCACGTCCATGGTCGGGTTTCCTTTTGCTGTCTGGTACAATATGTACAAATATTTGTACAATGCAAATTTAAAATTTTGCGGCAGCACGGATTATTTTTAGTCGCGGTTTGCCGCGCAACACACTTGGATATGCCCCTGAATTGGCGTAGCGTTGCAAAATCAACCGGGGGGTAATGACGAATATGGCCACTGGGGCATCCAAGATTATTGAATTTAAAGACGTCGGCGTGCCGCGGCGATTAAGCCCGGAGGCGAGCCGGATGGCGGCGCTGGAGGCGGCGCGCGGCCTGTTGCTTGAGGCGGGGCCGCAGGCGGTCACATTAAAGGCGGTGGCCGGACAGATCGGGCGGACGCACGCCAATTTGCTGCATCATTTTGGGTCGGCGTCAGGGCTGCAGCGCGCGCTGGCGGCGTATATGGGCGAGAATATCTGCAGTAAGGTCGCCGAGGCCGTCACCCAAATGCGCGGCGGCGTAATGACACCGGACGAGCTTGCAGATTTAATCTTTGACCAATTCGACCGCGAGGGTGCAGGCGCGCTCGCGTCTTGGATGCTCCTGTCTGGAAATGAAGACGCGCTCGACCCTATTGTCGAGGCCATCCACAAGCTGGTGGATGAAATTGCCGAAGACGGCCACGCAGACACCTCGCTGCATGAGTTGACACTGGAGATGGTGCTGATGGCGCTGGGCGATGCTTTATTGGGTGGACCACTGTCCACGGCGCTTGGCTTGCCGCGCGAGGCGGGACGGCAGATTGCGGGCCGAAAGCTGGCGGCCGCATTAGATGAGATGCAGGCGCAGTTGAAGCCCTCAACTTAGGACGCGGCGCCGTAAAATTGCCGATACCAGTCGGCGAATTTTTGCAGACCCTCGGCCAGCATGACCCTTGGCTTGTACCCCGTGAGCGCATGTAGCTTCGACACGTCGGCATAGGTCGCGGTGTCGTCGCCCGGCTGCATTGGCCGCATGATCTTCGTCGCCTCTCGCCCAATGGCCTTTTCAAGCGTCTCGATCATCTCCATCAGGCCAACCGGATGACTGTCGCCAATGTTCAAGACCCTGTGTTCGCCCCGCGCGGGCGGGTGGTCAAGCGACCCGATGATGCCGTCGACAATGTCATCAATATAGGTGAAATCGCGTGCCATATGGCCATTGCCGTAAACCTCAATCGCCTCGCCGCGCAGGATTTTCTGCGTGAAACTGAAATAGGCCATGTCGGGCCGTCCCCATGGACCGTAGACGGTGAAGAAGCGCAGGCCCGTCTGCGGAAAGCCGTAAAGTTTTGCGTAAGACTGGCTCATCAATTCGCACGCGCGCTTGGTCGCGGCGTAGAGCGACACCGGGTCGTTGGCGGGCTCATCTTCCTTAAAGCCTTCGCCGCTTATTGGCTTGTCGCCATAGACCGAGCTGGACGAGGCGTAGACGAGATGCTCAAAGCCCTCGGCGTGCCGACACGCCTCCATCACCGACAAGTGGCCCGCCAGGTTGGACCGTTCATAGGCGAAGGGGTTCTCGAGGCTGTAGCGGACGCCCGCCTGCGCCGCGAGATGCACGACGCGCACGATATCATTGTCGCCGACCAGCGCCTTCATCTTGTCCGCATCGGCGATGTCGAGGCGTTCAAAGGCGAAGCTGTTTATCCCCGCAAGGGTCGCGAGCCGCGCCTCTTTCAAGGCGGGGTCATAATAGTCATTGACGATGTCGACGCCAATAACGCGCTCGCCCCGCGCCAATAGTCTGTGCGCGACGGCGTGACCTATAAACCCTGCGGCGCCTGTTACGAGGATGGGTGATGTCATATCAGAAAAAGGTCCTTGTCCGTCGCTCGTCCGTCGGGGTTGATAAGCCAAAATCTTAGCATTGCTAGCCATACAAAATTGGCTGCCTTCAGTTTTTATAGCCACGGTGACGATGGGCACTGTCGGCCCAAGGCCGGCGGCTAAACTCAGTCAGGCAGGTGCCAGTAAATGAGCAATATTGTAAGGATTAATTCACACGGGTCGTCAATTGGGTTCCTCAAGCCTGCACACCCTGCCCGAGATTGGCTGAGTGTCGACGGGTAGGGAGTTGGTCTATCGTGGCGCCGGAACGTGCCTCTGCGACGCGCAAGTCATAGGTGCTTTGTAGGTTGAGCCAGAATTGTGCGGCCATTTCTAGCCAGTGACCCAGCCTTAGTGCCGTGTCTCCGGTAATAGCGCGCTTACCCTGGATGATTTGGGTTATCCGGTTAGCCGGCACGCCAATCTGGCGCGCCAATTCGGTCGCCGTAACACCCAGCTCGGATAACTCTTCGGCAAGAATTTCGCCGGGATGGATAGGTGGTCGTGCCATGCGCTGCGCTCCTAGTGATAGTCAACAATCTCGACGTCTGATGGACCTGTCGCCCCATCCAGCCAAATAAAACATATCCGCCACTGTCCATTAATGCGGATACTGAATTGCCCGTCTCGATTTCCCCGCAAAGCCTCCAGGCGATTGCTTGGCAGGGCGCGCAAATCGTTCAGGCAAGTCGCCGCATCCAAGACTTCGAGACGCCGCCACCCCAGACGTTCAAAACCTGAAAACCGGCGAACATACTCACCCTGGGCAAAGGCCTCTGTCTCTTTGTTTTTATAACCCAAGATCATGGCAACTGATGGATCAGATTACGTAATACGTCAAGCATATTTTTAGCTTATCGGGGTGAGGGTTGGGCACTTCATTGCCTCGGGGGCGCATCGGTCACGGGGCCAAAAAATTCTAGTTTGCTCATTTTTTAATGTGCATGTTAATTTGTTTTGCGCACTTATAGATGCGCGCAGCATATGTTACGGCGCTGCGCGGCCACTGATCTAAAACCCCGCGTATCAGAGCCTAAACCGCCAAATTATCTATCAACCGCGTCTTGCCCATCTTGGCCGCCACCAACAGCCGCGCTGGCCTGCCGTCAAACATATGCAATTCTTCCAAGGTTACCGCGTCCGCCAACGCGAAATAATCCACCCGCGCAAATCCGGCGGCGCGTATGTCTGCCGTGGCACCCGCCAGCGACTGCGCCACATCATCCCCTGCGCGGATCTGCGCCGCCGCTCGGGCCAAGGCAACTGGCAAAGCCAAGGCCGCAGCGCGTTCATCCACGGTCAAATAGGCATTGCGCGACGACAGAGCGAGGCCATCGGCGTCACGCACAATCGGCACGCCCAATATGTCCAAGGCGAAATCAAGGTCGCGGGCCATCTGCCGGATGACGGCCAGTTGTTGAAAATCCTTTTCCCCAAACAACGCAACATCGGGCTGCACCTGATTAAACAATTTGGCGACCACCAGCGCGACGCCGTCAAAATGCCCGGGCCGCGCGGCACCGCAATAGCCTTTGCTTGGGCCATCGACATGAACCTCTGTGGCAAAGCCCGGCGGATAGACAGTGCGCGCATGCGGCGCCCACAAAATGTCTACACCCGCAGCGCGCAGCAGGTCGGCGTCACGTTCCATCGTGCGCGGATAGGCGTCGAGATCTTCATTCGGACCAAATTGGGTGGGATTGACGAAGATCGACACAACCACCGCATCGGCATGCCGCCGCGCCTCCTCGGCCAGCGCCATGTGCCCGCCATGCAGCGCGCCCATCGTCGGGACCAAGGCGACGCGACGCTTGGCATCACGCAGCGCCGAAATATGCTGCCGCAATGCGTCAAGCTGATTGATGGTTTGCACGTCCACGTCGCCTTGTTTATTGGCCTTTGTTGAACCCGCCTATGCGGGAGGGTACAGCGACAATTCAAGGCAAATGTCGCTGCGGACAATATTTGGGGCAGATTTGGGGGATTATGGCCAAGGCACATCACATCGTTTTTGCGAATGAAAAGGGCGGGACAGGTAAATCCACTACCGCGATCCATGTCGCCATAGCTCTGGCATCACGCGGCGCGCGCGTGGCGTGCATCGATTTGGATTCGCGCCAGCGCACCTTGTACCGCTATCTCGAAAACCGGCGCGACACGATGACGCGGCGCAAAATCACTTTGCCGATGCCGGTGTTCGAAGTGTTCGAACATGATTCGCAGGCCACGTTGGAGCGCCAGGTAGAACGCCTAGGCGCCGAGAATGATTTCCTCGTGTTCGACACGCCGGGGCGCGATGATCCTTATGCGCGCTTTGTTGCGACGCGCGCCAATACGTTGGTTACCCCCATCAATGACAGCTTTGTCGACTTTGACCTGATTGGCCAAGTGGACGCCGAAAACTTCAAAGTGCGCAAGCTGAGCTTCTATGCGGAGCTTATCTGGGACGCGCGGAAGGAACGCGCCAAGGCCGATGGCGTCACCATCGACTGGGTCGTGGTCCGCAACCGCCTACACAATATGGAGGCGCGCAATCAGCAGCGCATGACCGATGCATTGACCGAATTGTCCAAGCGGGTCGGCTTCCGTTCCGTGCCCGGCCTGAATGAGCGCGTCATTTATCGTGAGCTGTTTCCGTCGGGCCTGACGTTGATCGACAAGGGCCATTTGGGCCAGTTGGCGACCGCGCATATTGTCGCGCGACAGGAATTGCGGGAACTGGTCACTGGGCTTGCGTTACCCGACGTCGGTCAGCTGGCACTGGCGTAATGACGTTTCTGGCGATCTTGGCCTTCCTTGCCCTTGGCTGGGCCGTGTGGAAGGGTAAGCTTCAGAAGCAGCAATTATTGCCCGTGCTGCTGGGACTGTCCGGGGCATTTCTTGCATCGCGGGGAAGCCTGTGGATCGGTGTAGCGGCGATCGTGATAGCGGCGCTCTGGTATCGCGGCCTAACCTTGCGGCTATTCGGTTCTCGCGCCAAACAGGGCAAGGCGTCGGACATTGATAATGCCCGTTTCCTGCTGGGCGTGTCGCGTTTCGACAATGCCGAGCGCATTCGCGAGCGTCACCGCACACTGATTGCACAAAACCATCCCGACACCGGCGGCAGCGCCGAGCGCGCCGCCGAATTGAATAAGGCGCGCGACCTTTTGTTAGATGACTTGGACAATAAACGGCTCTAACGGCCAAACTCTCTCTCTTAGTTACAGGACATTCTATGGCCCATCATTTCCACCCCACCTCGCTTCGTGAATATGACATTCGCGGCATTATCGGCGAAACCTTGGGCGAGGCTGACGCCTATGCCATTGGCCGTGGGTTCGGTACCTGCCTTGTGCGCGCTGGCGGCAAAAAGGCCGCGGTAGGCTATGACGGGCGGGTAAGCTCGCCGATGCTTGAGGCAGCCTTGGTCAAGGGGCTGAACGACAGCGGCGTGGATGTCGTGCGCATCGGCATGGGGCCAACGCCCATGCTATATTATGCTGAGGCCGTATTGGATGATGTCGATGGCGGCATAGAAATAACCGGCAGTCACAACCCCGCCAATTATAACGGCTTCAAAATGGTCCTTATGGGTAAACCGTTTTTCGGGGCAGATATCCAAAAAATCGGCCGCATGGCGGCGGCGGAGGATTGGGTTGATGGCACGGGCGTTTCGGAACATCTCGACATCCTTGACCAATATGTGGCCCGCGTGGCGCAGGCCGCGCCACAAAAGGCATTTCGCATCGGTTGGGATGCGGGCAACGGGGCGGCGGGACCGGCAATTGAAAAACTGGTCAAGATGTTACCCGGAGAGCATCACCTCTTATTCACAGAAGTGGATGGCCAGTTTCCCAATCATCACCCAGATCCAACTGAGCCATCCAACTTAGTCGATTTACAGCGGCTTGTCGCGGAAAAGAAACTCGATTTTGGCGTGGCTTTTGACGGCGATGGGGATCGTATCGGCGCCATTGATGGCGAAGGCCGCGTCATTTGGGGCGACCAATTGCTGCAAATCTATGCCGCGGATGTGCTGGGCGAAGTCCCGGGAGCCACAATTATCGCCGATGTAAAGGCATCGCAGGCCTTATTTGACCGCGTCAGCGCATTGGGCGGGCAGCCCATGATGTGGAAAACTGGCCACAGCCTGATTAAGTCCAAAATGAAGGAAACCGGATCGCCGCTCGCGGGGGAAATGAGCGGGCACATCTTCTTCAAGCATGCATATTATGGCTTTGACGACGCGATCTATGCCGCCGTGCGACTGATGTCCGCGTCGGCCAAGCTCGGCAAAAGCGTGACCGAGTTGCGCAGCGAAATGCCGGAGATGATCAACACCCCCGAAATGCGTTTCCAAGTCGATGAGAGCCGCAAATTTGCGGTGATTGACGAAGTGTTGGCACGGCTGTCGGCCGATGGCGCGGATGTGAACAACACCGACGGCGCGCGCGTCAATACGCCCGATGGCTGGTGGCTGTTGCGCGCATCAAACACGCAAGACGTGCTTGTCGCGCGGGCCGAGGCATCTTCCGAAGAAGGTCTCGATCGGCTGATGGCGCAAATTGATGCACAATTGGCGGCATCAGGGCTGGAACGCGGAGAGCAAGCAGGGCATTAAGCCCGTTGTGAATTTACCGCTTATCATGCTCAATTGGTTCGCCGCGCGCGGATGGCAGCCGCGGCGGCATCAGTTGGAGATGCTCGAGGCGGCGGGCGCTGGACAGCATGCCCTGCTGGTGGCCGCGACGGGTGCGGGTAAAACACTGGCCGGATTTTTGCCGAGCCTCCATGATTTGATTGCCGATCCGTCAGACGGCCTGCACACGCTATATATCTCCCCGCTGAAGGCGTTGGCCACCGACGTCCGCCGCAATCTGTTAATCCCAATCGAGGAAATGGGCTTGCCGATCCGCGTCGAGGCGCGGACGGGCGACACGCCGTCGGACCGCAAGGCGCGGCAGCGGGTTAAGCCGCCGCATATATTGTTGACCACACCTGAATCGCTGTCGCTACTGCTCAGCCATGAAGACAGCGTGCACATGTTTGCCACGCTAAAACGCGTCATTGTCGATGAGGTCCACGCCTTCGCCAATGGCAAACGCGGTGATCTGCTCAGCCTGTCGCTCGCGCGGTTTCAGACATTGGCACCTGACATGCAACGTGTTGCCCTGTCTGCAACCGTTGCCGATCCCGATGACTATC
>JAIOYN010000061.1 GCA_021741065.1 Sphingomonadaceae bacterium
GTGGCGGTGGACGCCCTGACATGGCGCAAGGCGGGGGTCCTGCAGGTGCCGAATTGGCGCAAGCCGCGGTGGATGCGGTTAAGGCAAAAATCGCTGGTTAAGCGGTAGGGTTGGGCTTGGGGGCCTCCTCAAGGCCTCCGGATTCCTTTATCTGCCGCCGGAATTCATCGCGTTTTTCGTGTATCGACGCAATGACGGGGCCCATGGCAACGCCCAGATCGACGAGCACTGCCTCCGACAATTGCAGCGAGCTTTCCAGCGTTTCGGGTACGGCGTCGGTGACGCCGGCCTGATAGAGCCGCGCTGCATGGTCTGGATCACGGGCGCGCGCGACAATCGTGATATCTGGCAACCATTGACGGACGCGCTTGACGATATGTTCGGCCAATACCGGTTGGTCCATTGTTAGAATCAAGGCCTTGGCATGGCCCAAGCTTAACTTATCCAATGTCTCAGGCCGTGAGATATCACCATAAACAACCTTGTAACCGCCGCGCCGCGCGGCGGTTACCGCGTCGACATTGGACTCCACGGCAACATAAGGCTGACCGTGCATGGTCAACATCTCGGCAACCAGCTTTCCGACTCGGCCAAAGCCGATCACGACCGTTCGTGGCTCTTGCGTCGGGTCTTGTTCGTGCACCTCATCATCGCTCTCGCGCAATTCCAGGCGGCGGGCCATATCATGCCCAATCCGCGCCAATATCGGCGTGATTGTAAGGCCAATTGCGGTGGCCACTTGCCAGAAGTTAACGGTGGTGGCGTCGATGATCTGCGCTGCACCTGCTACGCCTAAGACGATCAAGGTTGTTTCGGACGGGCTGCCCATAAGGACGCCTGTTTCTGTCGCGGTGCCCGTGCGTGCGCCGTTCAACTTCAGCAAACTTGCCGTCACAGTGGCTTTAACAAGCACCACGGCCGCCACAGCGCCAACCAGAGCGGCCCAATTGGCGGCTACGAAACGCAAATCTACCTGCATGCCGATGCTGATGAGGAACACACCCAGTGCTAGCCCTTTGAAGGGTGCGGTCATAACCTCTACTTCATTATGATAGTCGGTCTCAGCGATTAAGAGACCAGCGATCATTGCACCCACGATGGGTGAAAGCCCGACCGCGCCCGTCGCTAGGCTTGCGACGATGACAACGAGCAGGCTAACCGATACAAATAACTCAGGGCTTTTTGTGCGCGCGGCTTGTCCGAACAAACGGGGCAGTAAGAATCGGCCAAGCACAAGCATGGCGACGATGACAAGGCCACCTTGCCACAATACGGTGATGAGACCTGACCATGAATCCGCCCCTGCTTGTGGCGCCAACGCACCTAAAACGAATATTATCGGGACGATGGCCAAATCTTCGAACAACAACATAGCCAGAGCGGACTTACCAACGGCGGAATGCGTGCCGGATATTGGAAGCACCAACGCCGTCGACGACAACGCTAGTGCAATCCCAATGCCGATGGCGGCGGTCCCGCCATATCCGAACGCATACAAACCCGCCGCGATTATCAGGCCAGCGCCAAATAACTGTGCCGCGCCGACGCCAAATACCAAGCGCCGCATTTTCCATAATCTGCGGAAAGATAGCTCAAGACCAATAGAAAACAGCAATAAGATAATGCCATATGCGCCTATTGGGTGAATAGCCTCTGGATTGGTGATGGTGACCCATTCGAGCATCGGGTACATTGGCACCAAGGATCCAAGTCCCATTGGGCCAACCATTATCCCGACCAATATAAAACCAATGATGGGCGTAATACGAAGCCGAGCAAACGCAGGGATAACTATGCCCGCCGCACCCAATATGACGAGCAGATCGCTAATGCCTTCGGTTTGTAGTTCACCTGCCATGGCGGGCATTTACGCACAGGCGGGATGATAAAGAAAGGGCAGGGCAATAAAAAAGCGCGGGAGTTGCCCCCCGCGCTCGCACATTTTCATATGCGCTGGCGTTACTTCCAGCTTCCCATTTTGATTTCGAGATTGGCACGAACCTGCTCAAAAAACTGTTCTGTCGTCATCCAAGCCTGATCCGGGCCGATGAGGATCGCGAGATCTTTTGTCATATGGCCATCTTCAACAGTTTGAATGCAGACTTCTTCCAACGTTTCGGCAAAGCGCGTGACTTCAGGCGTTTCGTCGAACTTGCCACGGAATTTGAGGCCGCCCGTCCATGCGAAAATGGACGCAATCGGGTTCGTTGAGGTTGCCTTACCTTGCTGATGCTGGCGATAGTGGCGGGTAACCGTGCCATGCGCGGCCTCGGCTTCAACCGTTTTGCCATCTGGGGTCATCAGGATGGAGGTCATTAGACCAAGCGAGCCGAAGCCCTGCGCAACCTGGTCAGACTGCACGTCGCCATCATAATTCTTACATGCCCAGATGAACTTGCCCGACCATTTCAGCGCCGATGCAACCATGTCGTCGATCAAACGGTGCTCGTAGACAATGCCCAATTCCTTGAACTTTGCGGCGAATTCGGCTTCGTAAACTTCTTGGAATAGATCCTTGAACCGACCATCATAATATTTGAGGATGGTGTTCTTGGTCGACAGATATACGGGCCATTCGCGGTTCACGCCGTAGTTCAACGACGCACGGGCAAAGTCGCGGATGGAATCGTCGAGATTGTACATTGCGAGCGCCACGCCGGGCGACGGGTAACGGAAAACCTCTTCGTCAATTTTCTGGCCATCATCGCCGTCCCATACTAGACGCAGCGTTCCGGGACCGGGAACGAGGAAATCCGTAGCGCGATATTGGTCGCCGAATGCATGACGACCAATGACAATTGGGTCCGTCCAGCCTGGAATCAAACGCGGTACGTTGTCGATGACGATTGGCTCGCGGAAGACCACGCCGCCCAAAATGTTGCGGATTGTACCATTGGGCGACTTCCACATTTTCTGCAGGCCGAATTCTTCAACGCGCGCTTCATCTGGCGTAATTGTAGCGCATTTTACGCCGACGCCAAATTCGCGGATGGCGTTGGCGGAATCGACGGTGACCTTATCATTGGTCTTGTCGCGATATTCCATGCCAAGATCATAATATTTTAGATCGATATCAAGATAGGGCAAAATGAGTCGCTCACGAATCCATTCCCAGATGATCCGTGTCATTTCGTCACCATCAAGCTCGACAACGGGATTTTTGACCTTAATTTTTGCCATGGTAGAAAGCGCTTTCCATTAGGGAGATGGGATGATGAGCGGTGCCATAGCAAAGTCTGCCATATGTTCAACTGCATCCCCAATATTGTCTGAAAATGGCTGAAATTGTATCTTAGGTTGTAAGATGGCGGCGCATCCCCTAGCTAATGTTCATGAGCAGACAAGAATTGACAAATCGCGGCGCCGGCGTGGCGAAATGGTCGTTTCCACCCGTCCATCCTGATGGCCGAAAGTTCGGACTTATTGCCGCAGGCATCACCCTGTTTTTCGCCTTCATGGCGTGGGAAACGCTCGCTTGGCCGATGGGGGCAGTCACCGTGTGGACACTGGCCTTCTTTCGCGATCCTGCGCGTACGACGCCAATCGACGAGCGGTTTATCGTGGCACCTGCCGATGGGCTTGTTACATTAATCGAACAAGTCCTTCCGCCAATCGAATTGCGTGGACCGGATGGCTTGGGTGACCAGCCAATGACGCGCGTGTCGATTTTCATGAGCGTGTTCGACGTGCACATCAACCGGACACCTATTCGCGGCACCATTAAGCGCGTAGTGTATATCGCAGGTAAATTCCTCAATGCCGATCTTGATAAGGCCAGCGAAGAAAATGAACGCCAGCATTTCCTTGTGGAACGCAGCGATGGTGTGCGTATCGGCTTTACCCAAATCGCTGGCTTGGTCGCGCGCCGTATCGTTGCGTTTGTGAAAGAAGGCGACAGTGTTGCCAATGGGCAGCGGGTTGGCCTGATCCGTTTTGGCAGCCGCGTTGATGTGTATTTGCCGCATGGCACGTCGTCGCGCGTCATCAAGGGCCAGCGTTGTGTTGCTGGGGAAACGGTTCTCGCCGAAATCGGTGTTGATCAGGACCTGATCGCCGTAGCGCATTGATGGACGCGCAGCCCTCCCGTCCTGGAATATCCTTGCGCGCACTCGCGCCGAACGCCGTTACCGCCCTTGCTTTGTGTACAGGATTGTCCGGCGCTTGGTTTGCAATGCAGGGCCGTTGGGAGAATGCGATTGCTGCTATTGTTATTGCTGGCGTGCTCGACGCCATGGATGGCCGTATCGCGCGGATGCTGAAGGGGGAAAGCCGTTTCGGTGCGGAACTGGATTCGCTTTCTGACGTGATTGCTTTCGGGGCCACGCCTGCTTTGATCATCTATATGTGGGTCATGCAGGATATGCCGCGTTTTGGCTGGACCATATCGGTATTCTTTGTGCTGTGTGCGGCATTGCGTCTGGCAAGGTTTAACGCACAGATTGATACGGAGAACCAACCGCACAAATCTGCCGGATTTAATACCGGCGTTCCGTCACCAGCCGGCGCGGCGATGGCGTTATTGCCGATGATGGTCTGGTTTGAAACTGGCGCGGATTGGGTGCGCGATTATCGCTTCATTGCGCCATGGTTGTTGTTGTGCGCGCTGTTGATGATTTCCAATGTCGCTACTTATAGCTGGTCTTCGATCAAGGTGCGGCGCAGCCTGCGTTTCATGGCGCTGGCGGTCGTTGGCCTGTTCACCGCAACTTTGGTCGCGGCGCCTTGGGTTGCGCTCATCGGTGTCGGCATCATTTACATTGCCTTGCTGCCACTGAGCATGATGAGCTACGCACGGGTTAAGAAGTCCCAACGGAACTGTGCCAAAGCCACTTGACCTCCGCCCCTCAGGGGTTATGTTCCAGTTTCGTTCTAATTTAGGGAGTGGCCGTTGGAGCCGTTGATCGTCATTGTCGTCGTGGTTTTTGCTTTATTGGGCGGGCTGTTGCTTGGCTGGTTTGCGGGCAGCCGCATGGGCAAAGCAGGGCAGGAAACGACCACGCAGTTGCGGGCGATGCTGGATCAGGTGGTCGTCGAGCGGGACAGCGCAAAGGACCGCTTGGCGCGGATTGAAACCAGTTTGGAAGAACGCGAACGGAGCTTTGAAGAACAGATCGCGGCGCTTGGCAATGCGAAAGAAAACCTGTCCGCGCAATTTGGTGAGATTGGGCAGAAATTATTGGGTGAGGCGCAGGCCGCGTTCCTGCAACGCGCCGATGAACGCTTCCATCAGGCCGGCGAGAAGAATGAGGAAAGGCTGAAGCAGTTGCTTGGCCCTGTTGGCGAAAAGCTGAAGGCCTATGAAGAGCAGGTGAGCAAAATTGAGAAGGACCGCACCGAAGCTTATGGTGATCTGAAGGGATTAATCGGCGAAATGCGCTTGGGGCAGGAACGTGTTTCGAGTGTTGCGTCCGGGCTCATGAACTCCCTTCGTAATGCGCCTAAGGCGCGTGGTCGTTGGGGTGAGCAACAGTTGAAGAATGTGCTCGAAAGCTGTGGCCTGTCCGAACATGTCGATTTTGATCTCGAAACCAGCATAGATGTTGGCGATGGTTTACGGCTGCGGCCCGATGCCGTCATCCATGTCCCCGGCGGTAGGACGTTGGTGATCGACGCGAAAGTGTCGTTGAATGATTATCAGGATGCTTTTGACTCGGTGGACGATGATGTTCGTGCGGTTGCCATGACGCGCCATACGCAATCGATGAAAAACCACATCGATGGATTGTCACGCAAGGCCTATTGGGATCAGTTTTCCGAAGCGCCCGATTATGTCATCATGTTTGTCCCCGGTGAGCATTTCCTGGCGGCCGCGCTCGAGCATGAGCCGCTATTGTGGGACTTCGCCTTTGATAAAAAAGTTCTCTTGGCGACGCCAACAAACCTTGTCGCAATCGCCCGCACTGTTGCCAGCGTCTGGCGGCAAGAGGGCCTAGCGCGTGAAGCGAAGCAAATCGGGGCGCTTGGTAAGGAAATGTATGACCGTATTGCGGTGGCCGCACAGCATTTGAAATCGGTCGGTAGCGGGCTTTCGTCGGCGGTGAATAATTACAATAAATTCGTTGGTAGCTTTGAACGCAATGTCATTTCGACCGGCCGGAAATTTGCCGATCTGAACATCGAAACCGGCAAGCGTGAATTGGAAGAAGTGCCTTTGGTTGAGGCTTTGCCGCGTTATGGCGAAGGGGAAACGCCGCAACCGATTGAGGACCAACGCGACGCTAATGTCTAAGGCCTAACGGACCTCTGACTGCCGAAACTGGTTCAGGACCTCATAGGCCATCACAGCGGTCGCGACAGCGGCGTTTAAGCTATCCGCTTTGCCATGCATTGGTATTTTGACCAGTTGGTCGCACTCGGCTTCATAATCGTCCGGTAGGCCCTGCGCCTCATTACCCGTCAGGATGAAGCATGGCGCGCTGTAGCGGGCAGCTTGATAGTCGGTGTCGGTTTGCAGGCTAGTGCCGACCAATTGGCCTTCGCCCGCCCGCAACCATGCGGTGAATTCTTCCCAACGGCATTGCACGATTTTTTGCGTAAAAATGGCGCCCATGCTGGCGCGGACGGACTCAACTGAAAATGGGTCGGTACAATCATCAATCAGGATCAGTCCACCTGCGCCCACCGCATCGCCTGTGCGTAACATCGTGCCAAGGTTGCCCGGATCACGCATGGATTGCCCCACAAGCCAGATCGGTGCTGCCGTCCGGTCCACGTCCGTCAAAGCGGTTCCATGGTCTCGATAGACGCCAACCACGGCTTGGGCGTTATCTTTGCCCGACAGTTTCGCCATAATTTCGGCGCTGGTTTCGATAACATCGCCTTTATTGGCCAGAACATCGGCCTCTAAAGCTACCTCAAGGTCATGCACTGGCCGATCTTTAACCCGAAACAGCATGTCGGGAAGAAATCCCGCCTCCCGCGCTTCGGTCATAATGCGCAGCCCTTCGGCAAGGAACAGCCCGGCCCGTTTACGGAGCTTCTTTTCACGAAGCCCCCGTATTTCCTTTAGCAGCGGGTTGGAAAATCCGGTAATTTCACGACGCATCAATCTTCGCCAAAACCGTCGACAACCAACCCGACCAGCTTTTCAATGGCGAGTTCGGCCTGCTCACCTTCGACATGAATGATGATTTCGCTGCCCTTGGCCGCGCCCAACATCATTAAACCCATGATGGATGTACCAGTCACCGATTGACCATCCTTCTCGACTTTGACGCTAATCCCTTCGGGCAAGCGGGACACAAACGTCACAAATTTGGCACTCGCACGGGCGTGGAGTCCCTTTACGTTAACGATCGTGACGGTGCGGCTAATCCGCGTCATCGTGAAGCTTCAAGCACTTCAGAAGCGACGCTGATATATTTGCGTCCAGCTTCACGCGCGGCCGCGACAGCTTCTTTCACGTCCAGGTTTTTGCGCGCGCTATCTAGGCGGATGAGCATGGGGAGGTTTACGCCCGCGATAACTTCAACACGTCCGCTATCTAAAAAGGAAATGGACAGATTTGAGGGTGTTCCGCCGAACAGATCGGATAGGATGATGACGCCCTTACCACTATCGACCTTTTTAATGGCAGCCGCGATTTCATTGCGTCGTGCTTCCATATCATCGTGCGGGCCGATGCAGATGGTCGCGACGTCCTTTTGTGGCCCCACAACATGTTCAAGCGCGACCAGAAACTCGTTCGCCAGTTTCCCATGCGTGACTAAAATCAAACCAATCATGTGATGTTGCTGCCTTGTCGCGACGTTAATCTGTCTGCGCCGTTAGCAGGCTCTTCCAGCGCGTCAATTGGTCTTGATGCTAGATCGCGATGTGCAACCGTTAAGGCTAAGCCATCAGCACGCAGCCAAGTGCCAAAAGTTTCCGCAACATGCACAGACCTGTGCCGCCCACCGGTGCACCCAAAGGCGATATTGACATAAGCCTTTCCCTGCGCGTCATAGAGCGGCAGCAGGAAACGCAGCAGGTCACGAATTTTCTGCAGGGCTTCCTCATATTTCGGATCGGCGGCAACATAATCGGCAACTGCCGCATCCAACCCCGTCATGGGCCGCAAATCGCTGTCCCAATGCGGGTTCCGAAGAAAACGCAAATCGAATAACAGGTCAGCATTGTGCGGGACACCGCGCGAAAAGCCAAAGCTTGAAACCGTGATATTTGAGTGCAGTGACGTATCGCTGCTGAACTGTTCGCGGATGACAACTTGCAAATCATGCGTCGACAGCTTGCTGGTATCAATGACGGCCTCCGCCCATCGGCGGAAAGGCTCCATCACACTGCGGTCAAACGCAATGCCGTCCATCGCGGGCCGGTCTTGCGCCATGGGATGACGGCGACGTGTTTCGGCGTAGCGACGTTCAATTTCGACGCCCGCGCAATCCAAAAACAGCGTCATTATTTCGAGATTAGGTTGCGCCTGTAGTTTCTTGATTTGTCGGATCAACGCCTCGGCATCAAACCCGCGCGTGCGGCTATCAAAGCCCAGCGCCAGCGGAATATTTGGGCCATTCTCACCGCCCGACGCCGGAATTTTAAGCAACTGGCCTGCCAGCTTGATTGGGAAATTGTCGACCGTTTCCCAGCCCAGGTCTTCTAGCGTTTTCAGCGCGGTTGTCTTCCCGGCGCCGGACACACCGGTTATCAAAAGTATTTTCTGGGGTTTAGACGCTGTGTTCTGGGTCACATCATTTCGCTTTCGTTGGACGCGGCGACCGTGTTTGCCACTGGGTGCAATTCAGCATCAGTGACAGACTTCAGCGCCCATTCCACCTTTAATACACTGCTCGCCTGAAATGGGTCCAACTTAAACATAGGCACCGAGTAACCCGCTATGGTTATGCTTTGATATTTCGGCGGCATGCGGTCCACATCCCGAGCCAATTCGACGATGAGGCGCAGGGGCGCGGAATGGACGAAATCCATGGGGCATATCCCGATGCCGCGCACTTCGATTTTCCCCGCTATATTTGGTGCACAAGCCAGTTGTAGCAAAGCATTGATTTCTTCTATGTGCAATATATCGTCGCAGATCAATTTTGCTCCACGGTCAATCAGGCGAAGCGCCAGGTCCGATTTTCCGCTGCCAGACGGTCCAAGTAACAGCACGCCGTTCCCGCCAATGGCAACTGCGCTACCATGCACCATATCCGCCATTATCGCGTTGCCGCAGCGGCGCAGGGCAGGGCGATTTCGAAGCATGCTCCGCCTTTTCCATCGACCCGGTCGCGCACGCCGATGCGCCCATGATGCCCCTCGATAATTGTTCGCGCAATGGCAAGGCCAAGCCCGCTATGCTTACCGAAATTTTCCGTTGCTGGCCGTTCGCTGTGGAAACGTCGAAAAATGGCCTCCCGATCTTGAGGGGGCACGCCGGGGCCTTCATCGCTGATCCGGATGATGACGTCTTCATCGGCCAAAGTGGCGGATATTTCGACGACTGCCCCCGGCGGTGAGAAAGACACTGCATTGTCGATCAAGTTGGTCAACATGCGTTCAAGACGGACATCTTCACCCATCACGGTCGCGATTTTCCGGCGTGGCCGCGCAAAGGCAATGTTGATGTCCTTGTCGCTGCCCCGATCTTCGCGCGCCTGAAGCAATTGTTCGATCATATCGCCCAGGTCGATGGGCTCAAACTTTGCTTTGGCGAGTTGCGAATCTACACGGCTCGCGTCTGAAATGTCGCTGATCAAGCGATCCATGCGCTGGACGTCGGCTTTTGCGACATCCATTAATTGTTTGCGCAAAGTTGGATCTTCAATCCGCTCTACGCCGTCTAGTGCCGAGCGCAAAGATGCCAACGGATTTTTGATCTCATGTGCGACATCGGCAGCAAAGGCTTCGGTGGCATCAATCCGTTGGCGCAGCGCGATGCTCATATCCGATAGCGCGCGTGCCAACATACCAATTTCGTCGCGGCGCGAGGGCAGGCGGGGAACGGTAACCTCCTGTGCGCGACCAAGCCGAACCTTCACAGCAGCGCGGGCCAGATGGCGCAAGGGACGGATGATTGTGCGGGCAAGAAATACGGAGAGCAGAACGCCGATGCCAAGCGCAAACAAGAAAAACATGCCGACGTTGAAGCGCTCTGCCCGGACGAACAAACGGATGTCACGTTCATTGGCGGTGGTCAGCACAGTAAAGCCTTGGTCGTCCGACGTTGAGGCTGCGCTAATCATGTGTGTGAGGTCAGGCGCAAAGCGGACCACCGAAGCCGCTTTGGAAGGTGTCGCCGCGCGAATTTCGGACCATGCGGAAGGGATATCTGCTGCAGGCTCGACATAGCGCTGCAGTTTGGTCGCGCCTACGAGGAAATCGAATAGGACATCGATCCAGCGTGCCGCAATTTTGGGCCAAGGTTCACTGTCGGGGTCGCGAAAGACATAAGTAGGTGCACGGCCCGCAAAGCTGTCCAATATCTTCTTACCACTCTGGTCGTAAACGCGGATCCGCGAACCGTTTAATTGCCCGAATTTGGCAATATAATCGTCCCGCTTTTCCGTAGCGATAAGTGGCAGGCTGGAAACCAGGAAACTGGCCTGAACGCGGGCTGCGTTTTCGCGCTCTGCGATCAACCGGACGCGATAGCTGTCGAGGAAGAACAGACCGGCGCCCAGCAAAGCAAGCACGAACAGGTTAACGGCAAGTATTCGGGCGGTCAGCGATAACCCCCGGCTCCATCCCAGCTGAAGATCAGCGGGTTCAGCTGTCTGCGAAGCGATATCCAGCCCCATAAAGCGTATCAATAGCGGTGAATTCAGGGTCAATTTCACGGAATTTGCGCCGGAGCCGTTTGATATGGCTGTCAATGGTGCGGTCATCGACATAGACGTCGTCCTGATAGGCAGCATCCATTAGCTGATCACGGGTGCGGACAACACCCGGACGATTGGCGAGCGCCTCAAGGATCATAAACTCTGTCACCGTAAGCGTAAGTGGCCTTCCATCCCATCTGACGTGATGCCGCGCCGGATCCATTTCCAGCTTGCCGCGCACCATAGGTTCTGGTTCGGGCTCCGCTTCGCCATTGTCGGCGACCTTGTCATAGGTTGCGCGTCGCAAAATCGCTTTTACCCGCGCAATCAACAGCCGTTGTGAAAATGGCTTGGTTATATAGTCATCAGCACCCATTGCGAGGCCAAGTGCCTCGTCCAGCTCCTCATCCTTGGACGTCAGGAAGATTACAGGCATGTCGCTTTTCTCGCGTAACCGCCGCAGCAGATCCAGCCCGTCCATAC
>JAIOYN010000062.1 GCA_021741065.1 Sphingomonadaceae bacterium
TAGCCCGATGGCAGCAAGATATCGTCAAACCCGCCTTTTTCAGCGGCCAAAACGATATTGCGGCAATGTTCCCAGCTGGAGGCCAAATTGGCGTCAGGCACGCCCAGAAATTCATAGTCGTCATCGCACAACGCGGAGAACCAGCTGACTTCAACAGGTTTGCTCATGGCAGTGGCACTCCTCTTGCCGCGACCAATACGCTGTAATAATCCGCGCGGGTCCATTGAATTTTGAAGGCATCGGCGGCTTCGGCAATCCGCGCTGGGTTTTGCGAGCCCACAATCGGGATCGGTCGGGCGGGGTGCGCCATGATCCAGCTATAGGCCGCCGCCGTGCGCGAAACGCCATGCGCCGATGCAACTGCCGAAAGGGCCGCCGCGACATTTTCTTCGCGCGTATTACTTGGTTCACCAATGCGTCCGCCGCCCAATGGCGACCATGCCATCACGGCCAAGTCCATCGCCATCGCTTGATCCAGTTCGCCATTTTCGACGGTGTCGATCCGCAAGGGCGACAGTTCGGGTTGTGTCGAGACGATGGGAACCGGGCTAAATTGCGCCAGCGTTGCAATCTGCGCTTGCGTAAAGTTGGACACGCCGAATGCGCGAATTTTGCCAGCTTTATGTGCGTTTTCGATAGTGCGGGCGATTTCCTGCGGGTGCGTCAACACGTCTGGCCGGTGAATTTGCCATAGGTCGATGCGGTCGGTGCGCAAACGGGTCAGGCTGTCATCAATGGCTTTGGTCAGATATTCTGCGCTGCTGTCATAAGGGGTTGGCGGGGTGATGCCGCCCTTTGTCGCCAGCACCATGCGGTCGCGATACTCAGGGGCTTGCGCAAATATTTGGCCAAGCAGTTCTTCTGCCTTGCCAAAACCTTGCTCACCAAAACCGTAAATATCGGCGGTGTCAAACAGGGTGATGCCAGCATCAAACGCGGCATCAATGGCGGCGCGCGCTGCAGACAATTCAAGACCAGCAAAGCGCCACATGCCCCATGCGAGCGACGAGATTTCTATGCCACTTTTGCCCAATGGACGGGTGCGTGATGGGGAAGAAAGGGTCATGATTTTTTGCTCTTTTTTGCAGAAGGGAAATAAGGTGGGGCGACGGATTCGCGGCTGATAAGTTCGTGGGGCAGGCGGCGATGTTCAATCCCGCCTTCGCCAAACAAAAGGTCGGCGGCGGTCGAGGCAAGGTCGCGAACCGGCTGACGCACGGTGGTCAAGGGCGGCCAAACAACGCGGGCCAGCGTGGTATCGTCAAAGCCGGCAACCGAAAGCTGCTCGGGGATTTGAATACCGCGCCGATGTGCGACCGCAAGCACGCCCGATGCCATGTCGTCGTTTGATGCGAAAATCGCGGTGGGAGGATGCTTCAGCGACAGGAATTGTTCCGTTGCCGCTACGCCGCTTTCGAAATCAAACCGTCCCTCGGTAATCAGGTCAGAATCAACCGATATGCCGACGCGTCCTAAGGCGCGTTCGTAACCCGCTTGTCGTTCGGTACTCGCCTTATGATTTGGGTGGCCCTTGATAAAGCCGATCCGCCGATGGCCGATGTTGATCAGCTTCGTCGTCATGTCGTCGGCAGCCTGCATGTCATCCATGAAGACGGAGCTGGTCAGTGCATGGTTGGTGCCAGGCGAGATGCGCACAAAGGGAATGTTGAGTGCCTCAAGTGCGTTGAGCACAGGCACGCAATCGGTGACGGGGGAGGAGAGTATCGCCCCATCGACATGCGTTTGCCGGACCATGCCGCGCACCTGTTCACCTACGTCTGGGTCGGCAACATCCACCGGCTGCGCGATTAAGCGCATGCCTTCTTGATGGCAACGGTCCCAGCATCCTTGCATGATTTGGTGCATATAATAAGGGCTGTGATTGTCGTAGATGAGGGCAATCTGTCCTGACTTGTTGCCCGCAAGAATGCGCGCGGCAATACTTGGGCTAAAGCCAAGTTCCGACATGGCGGCGTCCACCTTGGCCTTAGTCGCCGCGCTCACATAAGGATGGTCGTTGAGCACGCGGCTAACGGTTTTAACCGCCACACCAGCCAGCTTTGCGACATCGCGTATGTTGGCGCGTGGGTTCATGCAGAAAAAGCCGCGCGGATGGCCGCGAATAGGTCCGCATATGCGCTGTCGGCGCGGGTAAAGACAGGTGGCTGACCGTTCGGCGCAGCGATGTCATGCGTGCCTTTGCCATAGGCCTTGCCCGACCAGAGATGGACCCAGTCGCCATCGGGTATCACTACAGGGCGGCTCTCTTGGCCTTGCTCAACCACCGGTGCGACGATCATGTCAGCACCATAAAGATATTGGTCCTGAATGTCGAAATATGCGGGGTCATCATAATGCAGGAATAAGGGCCGTTGCAGCGGCAGGCCAGTTGCCAATGCTTCGTCGCACAATGCGCGGACATAAGGCGCAAGCTGCGCATGGACTTGGCTCATCCGCGCAAAATGGCTCAGGATTTCGGGGCTGCTGTCGAGTTGCAAATTGTCCGCGGGGCGGTTGCCCTCATGGCTGCGCATCACGGGCGCAAAGGCAGCAAGGTCGATCCAGCGGTGCATAAGCTCCGCCGTCCGCACGACGCCGTGCAGGCTGGTATAGCCGCCCAAGTCGCTATGATGATAGGCGTTGCCCAACAGGCCCGATGACAAAGCGGCCGTTATCACCGTGTTGATGCCATCATGGCGCGTGAAATCCACACTTTGGTCGCCCGCCCATAATAAGGGGCAATGCGCCTGAACGCCCGAAAAACCTGCGCGCATGAAGAAGGTGGCGTCATGGGTCTTGCCGCGTGACGCGATCGCATCTGCGTTTACCTTCGCCCATAAAACGGGCCAGCGATTATGCGCCTCCATCGGGTCAGAGCCGTCGAACAAGCGCACATCGGTTGGCAGATACTCGCCAAAATCGGCCATCCATCCTGACAGCCCGAAATCGAGCATTTCTTGGCCGATGATACGGTCGGCAAACCAATTGGCGGCGTCAGGATTGGTGAAATCCACGACGCCAGCGTCAAATTCGCCGAAGTCGACGGCATAGACGTCGTCGCTGTCTTGCCGCAGCGCCAGATAATTATTGGCCAGCGCCTCTTGATAGAGTGCGCCATCCACCGCCAGATAGGGGTTCACATAGCCCAAAAAGCGGATGCCCCGTTTGGCGAGCGAAGCTATCTGTGCAGGAAGATCAGGATAGCGCGCCGCGTTCCATTTCCAGTCCCAGAACAAGCGTTTGCCAAAACTGGTTTGGCGGATGCCTACCCAATCTTCGCACCACAGCCCCGAAAGGGCCGCGCCAGAGGCGGCAATGGTCTCGAAGCGATCAAATGTATCCACGCCATCTTTCAGGCCGACAATCGCACCGGAAATGGCCCAGTCGGGCAAAGGCGGCTGGCGGCCGAAACGGTCGGATAATCTGGTCATCAGATCGGGTAGCGATGGCGCTTCAAACAATTCTAAATCGACATTGGCCGACCAGCATTCGATGCCCACCCGGCCCGCTTCAGACAGGTCGAGTACCGAATAAGTCGTTGTTTCGAGGTGTACTGCATAACGCGCACTGCTTACCCATGTTGGCTGCGGATAATTGGTGGTCCAATAATCACCGCCCGCCATGCCATCTGCATCCATGGTCTGGGTAAGCGCGGTCGATTTATCGCGGCCAACCCCAGGCTCCGACGTCCAGAATGGAAAGCGTCGTCCGTTCAGCCGCAAATAGGACATTTGCTCCCCGCCGCCCCAAAAGGCTTCGGGCGTTGCGCACTGCATATCTACCCAAAGCCGGTTGACGGCTGGATCGCTGCAGCGAAATGTGAGGATGGTTTGCTGCGCCTTTTCCTCAAGCACCAGCGTTGCGACAATGTCGGGTCGCTTTGCGTTCCAAAGGCGGATACAACCGTCAACTTGGGCGGCGCAGTCCAGCTTCAATCGTGTTTCAACGATGTCGTCGATGCGAAAATTGCCACGAACCATTTCCAAATCAGGCGAGCCAACGCCAATGCTGATAGCAGGCGCACCCGCGCGATGTGACAGCATGCAGTTGTTATCGCGCAGTAGGTCAAAGCCGTCTGTTTGCATGATGACTTTAAATGGCAACTTTCATCCCTCTCGCCGTTTCGAACCGGTTACTATGACAACATTGCAACAGTCCCGACTTAAAAATCGTCGTCATATGACACCGCTAGACATATTGAGTCAATCTGGTAACAACCCCGCCATTGCTAAGGTATGTCCCCACATAGCTTTTATTGCTTGAGTAAACTCAAGTGATTTGGTTGAGAAGCGGACGGCCATTTTTAGGGAGGTACATATGATGTTCAGTTCTGAATTTAAGAAATCGTCTTTCGTCCGCGCTTCATTGTTCGCAAGCGCCGCAATCATGGCAGGTGTCAGCCTGCCTGCGGTGGCGCAGACCGCTCCTGCAGAAGATGATTCTGCCAATGCAGAAATCATCGTAACCGCGCAGAAGCGTGAAGAGCGTTTGCAGGATATTCCGCTCGCCGTATCCGTTGTTGGCGGAGAGGCTGTGGCCAATAATGGCGGCATCACGCTTGAAAATGCCCAGTATCTTGTTCCAAGCTTAAACTTCCGCAAGGCGGGTACGTCACTGAACCAGGCATTGTTCCTGCGCGGCGTTGGCACCATCAACTTCTCGATTGCTGCTGAACCATCGGTCGCTGCTGTTCTCGACGGTGTCGTCTTGAGCCGCGCTGGTGAAGGCTTCACGGATTTGTTCGACGTTGAGCGTATCGAAGTTTTGCGCGGACCGCAGGGCACATTGTTCGGAAAGAACGCGTCCGCTGGTGTCGTAAGCATCGTGACGAAGCGTCCGACGGCTGAATATGGCGCGACGGTTGAAGGTTCATTTTTCACGAAATCCGAATATCGCGGTCGTGCGACGGTTAACTTGCCGCTTGGCGCCCATGTGCGTTCGCGCTTCACCGGATTTTACGGAAGCTATGACGGCAACGTTAACAATCTGACCACTGGCAAAAAGGTCAATGGCTATGAACATTATAGTGTTCGTGGAGCTATTGAAGCCGACGTTAGCGAAAAAGTAATGCTGACGCTGCGCGCCGATTACCGCAAAGCCGATGATGATTGCTGTGCCGAAATTATTGGCAACACGCCAACCAATGCTGCCGCTCTCGCGCTGGTTGGAACTGGCTTCGATCGTTCGGATTCACGCAACATTCGGCAAAACCTCGTCACCGCGACGAAGGAAGAAAGCTGGGGCATCGCGCTGCAAGCAGACGTTGAATTGGGCGATCATAGTCTGACTTCGATCACCAGCTATCGTGGTTGGGACAATACTGAAATCCGCGATGGTGACTGGCTCGACCGGCCCTATGTTGGTTTGAACCAATTGCACGATAATGGCCCGCAAACATCGAACACCTTTAGCCAAGAAGTTCGGATTGCTTCGCCGACCGGCGAATTCCTCGAATATGTTGTTGGGGCATATTATTCGAAGGCGGAGTCGGACCGTACATTTACGCGCAATGTGATTACATGTTCAGCATCAACGCTTGCTGCGGTTGTGCCGGGCCTCACACCTTGTTCAACGGCTGCAGGGGCGTCGACGATCACAACCCCTGCCGGAACGGCTGACTTTGGTTCGACATTCAAAAACATGTCGGTATTTGGTCAGGCGACGTTCAACCTATCGGACAGCCTGCGTTTGATTGGTGGCTTGCGCTACACAGATGACGAATTGGATGTAAACCATGTCCGCCGGACCTCGCTCGCAGGTCCAGGTGTGCAACCAAATTTTGACGCGGGCGTTTACAATAATGGTCTTGTGGCAACAGCCCCGGCAACAGGCTTTGTCGCAGGCGCGTCGAACGGTGTTCCTTTCACCACAAGCACGAGCAACACTAACGTTTCGGGTAAGGCAGCCGTTCAGGCGGACCTCACGGAAAACAATATGGCTTATGCAAGCTATACCCGTGGTTATAAAGGCCCAGCCTACAATATATTCTACAACCTAACGACGCCGGGCGCTGGTGTTATCGCACCAGAAACGGTCAACGCGTATGAAGTGGGTTTGAAAAATACGTTCCTTGACGGCGACCTGATTGTTAACCTCGCGGCATATTATGCCAAGTATAACAATTATCAGGCAAACAGCCCCGATTTCGTGGCCGGTGTGCGTACCACACGCCTGACAAATGCTGGTTCGGTCTCCACCAAGGGTTTCGAACTGGACTTTGTCGCCACCCCTTTGCGTAACTTTACCCTTTCGGGCGGCGTTGCTTACAACAAGGCGCAGGTTGAGAATTTCCGTTTGCCACCGGGTGCCGATGCATCACAATTGGTTGCCAAGGGCACGCCGCTCGCGAATGCTCCAAAATGGAAAATGGCGTTTGGTGCGCAATATGATATCGAAACGTCGGGTTTTGCGAATATCGAATTGGGAAGCCAGATCGCAATGCAGTCAGACCAGATTTACGAAGCAAGTGCGAACCCGGCCGTTCGCCTTGGTTCGACGGTAGATGGCTACGCGATTGTCGACTTGTCGGCAGCTCTGGTTGATCCCAATGATGGCTGGCGTCTGGCGTTTCAGGTTAAGAATCTGTTCGATAAAAGCTTTGCATCCTCGATTGTATCGGGTGGCCCTGGCGGTGCATATCGCTACATCATCCCCCGCGAGGCGGACCGTTATTTTGGCGTAACAGCGAAGATCAATTTCGGCGCGAAATAAGCTCAACTGTAAACTTTAAAATCAAAAGGCTGGAATCCATATCGGGTTCCGGCCTTTTTTTGGCTAAAGCTTTGCGCCACTCAAGCACGGACGGGTGGTGTAAGACCATGAGCAGCCGGCCCGTTCGTGCCCGTTTCCAGAAATTTGATAACCCGGTCGCCGTGCCATATGTGCGCCACCCCTTTCTCTTTTGTACGTTATGCGCCATATCGCCGTTATGGAATGGCCCGACACGATTAAAGCAGGCGAAACTGAACAGCATGAGCCGCTTGTGCGGCGCGTTCTGGCGCCTAATGCCTCGCCTTATACCTATACGGGCACGCAGACGTGGATCGTCGGCAAAAAAACAGACGTTGCTATCATCGACCCTGGCCCTGTGGGAAGCGGGCAAAGCGTTGGTGACCCCGCAGACATTCATGGCGAAGGCCATGTAGAGGCGATCTTGCGCGCAGTGGGCGATGCAAAAGTCACCGCGATCCTGTGCACGCATACCCACCGCGATCATTCGCCCGCAGCCGCGCCATTGAAAGTCGCAACAGGCGCGCAGATTATTGGCTGCGCGCCTTTGGTGCTGCGCGATGATGGCCCGCGCGCCGACAGCGCCTTTGATCCCGATTATCACCCAGATCGCATCCTGAAGGACGCACATGCCATTTCAGGCGATGGTTGGACGTTGGAGGCCGTGGCGACGCCGGGACACACGAGTAACCATCTCTGCTTTGCATTGCGTGAAAGCGGGGCGTTGTTCACTGGCGACCATGTGATGAAATGGTCGACAAGCGTTGTCAGTCCGCCCGATGGCGATATGAGCGATTATCTGGCGAGCTTGCAGAAATTATATGAACGGGACGACCGCGTCTATTATCCGGCACATGGCCCAGCGGTAAACAATCCGCGCCAGCTTGTGCGCGGGATGATTGGCCATCGCCGGCAACGTGAACGCCAGATCGTGACCTTGCTGGAGGGCGGCGAGGGGTACATTCCCAATATGGTGGCCGTTATGTATAAAGGCCTTGATCCGCGCCTGATCGGCGCTGCTGGGCGCTCGGTTCTTGCGCATCTCATTGATTTGCAAAATCAGGGGCGTGTGGCGGCACAAGGTGATGGCTGGCATCTTATAGTACAAGCTTGAAAGCCGCTTATAGGGGTGGTATTGATGAGCGCGTGTAGTCAAGTCTCTATTTGGAGGAAGGCGTCGCATGGCTACTTTGGGTGGGGCACAATCGCGCGCAAGTGACGCCGATAATTTTTTCCGCATACTTGCGATAATCATGGCCTTCACGGTCGTTGCGGGTTTTTCAGTTCAGTATCTCGCCGGACGATCCAGCTTTGGTGCGCGAACGCTTGTGCATGTGCATGGGCTTGCCTTCATGGCCTGGGTCGGCCTGTTTGTCGCGCAGGCGTGGCTGGCAACGCATGGGCCGATTTCGCTGCACCGGCGCTTGGGCTGGATATTGGTCCTTGTGCTGCTGGGCAGCGTCATCACCATTGACGTTATTCAGCGTGGGACGACGCCATTTTTCTTTCAACCGCAGAATTTCCTGATTGCCAACCCGTTCTCCGCGATCATGTTTGCGGCGCTTGCATGGACCGCTATCCGCCTTCGTCGGCACACTGACTGGCATATGCGCCTGCACATTTGTGCGATGACGACCATCATTGGGCCTGCATTTGGCCGGTTGTTGCCGATGCCCTTGCTCATACCCTACGCATTTGAGATGGCCGGGATTGTTAGCCTTGTTTTTCCGGTTGCCGGAATTGTCCATGATCTGCGCAAGTATGGCCACGTGCATCCTGCATGGTATTGGGGCATCGCGGCGGTTCTGTCGGTAATTCCGGTGTCGCACATTGTTGCGAATTCGGCGTTGGGTGACGCGATCTATGCTGCGGTCACGTCGGGACATCCCGGTGCAGACGTTCCCGGCATGGAATTTGCCCCGCCACTGACAATCCCTTCAAGCTAGCCTTGTTTCGTGCGTCTAAATCGACCACATAGGCGTTCATTTCAGCTGCCGGAATAGGTTCGGCATGGCAAAGGTATATCGGTATGAACGCCCCAACGCCCGGCGAAAATTTGCAAGGCCTTGATCTGCTTGCAGAAATCACACGGCTAAAAAAAGAACGAAATGCCGTCATTCTCGCGCATTATTATCAAAAGCCCGAGATTCAGGACTTGGCGGACTTTGTGGGCGATAGTCTTGAGTTGAGCAAGCGCGCGGCAGAGACCGGCGCCGACGTCATTGCCTTTTGCGGCGTAAAATTCATGGCGGAAACCGCAAAGATTTTAAGTCCGCAAAAAACCGTCATACTGCCGGACATGGCCGCTGGCTGTTCATTGGAAGATGCCTGCCCGCCCGGTAAGTTCAAGGCGTTTCGTGCGGCCCATCCTGACCATATCGCGTTGACTTACATCAACTGTTCTGCCGAGGTGAAGGCGCTTTCGGATATCATCGTCACCAGTAGCAGCGCCGAAACGATCCTGAGCCAAATTCCGCCAGACCAGAAAATCATTTTTGGTCCTGACCGGCATTTGGGCGGCTATCTTGCCCGCAAGTTCAACCGTGAGATGCTGTTGTGGCCGGGTGTATGCATTGTGCATGAGGCATTTTCGGAAACCGAACTGCTGAAGCTGAAGGCCCAATATCCGGGCGTTCCTGTTGCCGCGCACCCTGAATGTCCGCCGCATATCATCGACCATTCTGATTATGTCGGCAGCACAAGCGGCATCTTGCAATATGCGCAGACGATGGAGGGGGATGTTTTGATCGTCGCCACGGAGCCGCACATTATACATCAGATGGAAAAGGCGGAACCAAGCAAGACGTTCATCGGCGCACCGGGTGCAGACGGCAACTGTGCGTGCAATATCTGCCCTTATATGGCGCTCAATACGATGGAGAAACTTTATCTTGCGCTGCGCGATTTGACTCCGCAGATCGAGCTTGATGAAACCGTTCGATTAGGCGCAAAAAAGAGCCTTGATCGGATGCTAGAGATGGCAAGCGGAACAGTCGGTAAGGGCGATCTCGGTAGGGCGTGATAGGCTGATGACGAGGTGTATCAAATATATACTCGCCTTCACCGTTATATCGATATAATACAGCCCAGCTATGCTTTTCCGGCGATCTTCTTCTGATAAAAATACGGATGTCGACAGTCGCCTTGCCGCTTTCGATGATAATCACGCACAGCGTTTTCCCGATGACCCGCAACCATGGAATGATGCCGCTTCGGCACCAACTAAGCGCCTGTTTTTAGGCAAGACGCGCTGGTGGTGGTTCCGACGAACGGTCGCAGGCCTTATTGCGATGTTCGTGCTCCTATTGCTTTGGCTAGCGGTCACTGCACCATTATCAAAATCGCTTCAGCCGATTGCGCCGCCGCGAATTACATTGCTTGCGTCCGACGGCACGCCCATCGCGCGCAACGGGGCAATCGTTGATAGACCCGTCGACGTCACCCAATTACCCCCGCATGTGGTGCAGGCTTTTTTGTCGATCGAGGATCGGCGTTTTTATTCGCATTGGGGCATTGATCCGCGCGGCCTCGCGCGGGCTGCATGGTCGAACGCTTTTGGCAGCGGGATTACCCAAGGCGGCAGTACGATTACGCAGCAGCTTGCCAAATTCACCTTTCTGACGCCCGAACGTAGCCTTACCCGCAAGGCACGTGAAATGCTCATTGCCTTCTGGCTTGAGGGACGCCTTACGAAGGATGAAATCCTCGGACGTTATCTGTCGAACGTGTATTTTGGTGACAATGTTTACGGCCTGCGCGCAGCATCGCTGCATTATTTTTATCGCCAGCCCGAGCGTTTAACGCTGAGCCAATCGGTCATGCTAGCTGGACTGGTGCAAGCGCCATCCCGTCTGGCCCCGACCAAGAACCCGGAACGCGCTGCGAAGCGCGCCAAGCTTGTTCTCAGGGCCATGGTAGCGAATAAGGCGATTACGCAAGCCAAAGCAGATGCTACACCTGTTGCGCGGCTCGACGTGCGTGTCCGCGAGACATTACCGACGGGTACATATTTTGCCGACTGGGCCATTCCGCAGGCGCGACTGCTGACCGAAAGCGGATATTCCGACGTACGGATAACCACAACCTTAGACGCGCGCTTGCAGAATATTGCCCGCAAGGTTGTCGCCCGCGCGGGCGTTGGTAACGCGCAAATCGCGTTGGTGGCGATGCGTCCAAATGGTGAGGTCGTCGCCATGGTGGGTGGCAAAAGCTACAAGCAATCCGCCTTTAACCGTGCAACCCAGGCCAAAAGGCAGCCCGGATCGACATTCAAACTGTTTGTGTATCTGGCGGCCCTTCGTTCGGGCATGACGCCGCAGTCGATGATTGCCGATACCCCCATTAACGAGGGCAGTTATCGCCCGAAAAACTCGGGCTTGCGTTACCGGGGCGATATCACATTGGAGCA
>JAIOYN010000063.1 GCA_021741065.1 Sphingomonadaceae bacterium
GGCGTGGCGGGAATAACTGTCTTAATCCCGCAGACATGAGTAAATAGGCTCTCGGGACTTTGGCTATGAGTCTGCCCGCCGAAGATACCGCCGCCAAAGGGCGACCGGACCGTCATCGGGCATGTAAAATCATTTGCCGAACGGTAACGCATACGCGCGGCCTCACTCACCAATTGGTCGAGGCCGGGATAGATATAGTCGGCAAACTGAATTTCGGGAACGGGGCGAAGGCCATAAGCCGCCATACCGACGCCAACGCCGATGATGCCACATTCGCTAATTGGTGTATCGAACACACGGGTCTTGCCATGCTTGGCTTGCAACCCCGCCGTCGCGCGAAACACGCCGCCAAAATAACCGACATCCTCGCCCATGATAACGACGTCTGGGTCTTTGGCGAGCATGACATCCAACGCGCTGTTGATCGCCTCGATCATGTTCATGGTCTTCGTGGCAAGCTCTGACATCAATGTGCCTCCCACTCCGGACCAAATTTATCCTCCTGTTCCTCAAGCATTTGCGCGCATTGCTCTTTCAAATGCCACGGCATTTCTTCGAAGACATCCTCAAACATCGTCTCAAACGGATGATGCAAGCCATGACCCAATATACCGTTTTGCTCGGCCTCTTTTTGAATGGCCTTCACATGCTCGGACAGTTCAAGGACAAGCGCGTCATGCTGGGCTTCGCTCCACGCGCCGATAGTTATGAGATGGGCCTTCAACCGCGTGGCGGGGTCGCCTAGCGGCCACAGAGCATATTCTTCGGCCGCGCGATATGCGCTTGGATCATCTGAGGTGGAATGCCCCTCCCCCCGATACGTGAAATATTCAATCAGTGTTGGTCCGCCATTAGTCCGTGCGCGGTTGGCAGCCCATTGCATCGCGGCGTAAACTGCCAGTGCGTCATTACCGTCAACACGCAGGCCAGCAATGCCATAACCAATGGCGCGCGCGGCGAAGGTCGTCCGCTCACTTCCAGCAAAACCGGAGAAGGACGAAATCGCCCATTGGTTATTCACAACCTGAAAAATAACTGGCGCGTTGTACACGGCGGGAAAGGTTAAAGCGTTATGGAAGTCCCCCTCCGCCGTTGATCCGTCACCGCACCAGACCGCTGAAATACGTGTATCTCCGCGCGAGGCAGGTGCCATCGCCCAACCTACCGCCTGAGGATATTGGGTGGTCAAATTGCCGGAAATGCTAAAAAATCCATAGTCCTTTGCCGAGTACATGATCGGCAGTTGGCGGCCCTTCAGCCGGTCGCCGCGATTGGAATAAATCTGGTTCATCATATCAACGAGCGGATAATCACGCGTGATTAATATGCCTTGCTGGCGATAGCTTGGGAAACACATATCATCGAAATGCAGCGCCATTGTCGTTGCAACCGACGTCGCCTCCTCACCAAAAGACTTCATGTAGAAACTTGTTTTGCCCTGCCGCTGTGCCCGAAACATACGATCATCAAAAGCACGCAAAAGCAGCATTCTTCGCAACATGACCTGTAGAGTAGCGACATCAAGTCCGGGGTTCCAACTGCCCGAAGCCGCGTGGTCATCGCCCAAAACGCGCACAAGGCCATAAGCCAAAGGGTGAATATCGGCCGGCAAAACATGCTCATCGGGTCGCGGATGGGCATCCACCGCAGGCACAATGATATCGCTGAAGTCGGCAACATCACCGGGGCGGAATTTGGGTTCAGGGATGTGCAGATGCAGCGGCGCGAGATTGTCTTTCGTAGATTGCACCATGTCCATCTCCGCCCACAACGACCCAAACGACTCAGGCCGTTTATTATCCATATTTGTTATAATATTTCAAATATGGCTTTAGGTCAACATAACTGACCTAATAGAGCTTATACCGCGACGGGCGCGGAAATATGGGCTTGTGGGTGGTAATCAACGACCTCGAAATCTTCGATACGATAGTCGAAAATGCTTTCGGGCGTGCGCAGCATTTTCAATTTGGGGTTGCCAGAGGGCGTGCGCGACAATTGCTCTTCGACCAAAGGTGCATGATTGAGATACAAATGCACATCCCCACCCTGCCAGATCAGCTCGCCCGCTTGATATCCACACACCGCTGCGAGCATCCGAGTAAGCAATGCCGCCGAAAATGCGTTAAAGGCAAAGCCAAGCCCCAAATCGCACGAGCGCTGGAACAAGATGCAGCTTAAAACACCATCGGCTACATGAAATTGATATGTTTTGTGGCAGGGCGGCAGCGCCATTTGGTCCAGTTCGGCAACATTCCAGCCTTCGATAATATGTCGGCGTGAACCCGGATTTTTCTTCAGGCTCTCCACAAGTAAGCTGACTTGATCAATGCCCTTTTCCGCGCGGCGGAAAAAACCATTTTCCGCGACTTCATACCGCGGCCAATTCACCCATTGCGCGCCATAAACGGGTCCAAGGTCGCCCCATTTTTCGGCGAAATCGGCATCCTGTATTATGCTTTGTTCAAAATCATCTTGCGAAATATAAATGCCCGTTTCGCGACGATAGCGATCTAGCGGCCAATCGGTCCATATCTTGACCTTATGTTCCAGCAATGGCCGGATATTCGTGTTGCCGGTCAGGAACCACAGCATTTCGCGCGCTGCCGTCTTCCAATACACCCGCTTTGTTGTCAGCAACGGAATCGCATCATCGGCGAGCGAAAAACGCATAGTCGCGCCGAACAACGCTTTGGTCCCAACCCCCGTCCGATCGCGCTGAACCGCACCATTTTGCCAGATACGGCGCATCAGCGACAGATATTGTTCTTCATAATGTGCCATATTGTCCATGCGCCATCGCTAGGGCTACTAACGTCACAGAACTAATTAACGACCTTATCATCGACATCAACTCAATGCGCCCTGCGCCACGCCTCGACCTGCGCCTTGCTGACCTCGTCAGGATAACAAATCGGAGCCGCTCCTCCAGCTCGGCTCCATGCACTGCGTCGACCACATGACGAACCATTGCGAGCGCTATTGTAGGGGCAAGCGCAATTTCCTTGGTAAGCCGCGATCGATGCAGCTATGATCCGCTGCCGAATTTGAGTGTCTGTAAGACTGCTTCGTGCCTCAGTAATCGAAGCCGCTGCGGCTAATGCCGAAATCCCAATGATTATGGTAGTAAAAACTCTCATACTCAGCTCCCCATAGCGCATCAGTCAAAACGGCCGATCTGTTACTTTATCCTATACATTCGAATGAATATGGCAAGAAGGAAGCCGCAAGGCGATATACAAGGTGCGCCTATCAGGTGGAGAGAAAATCGCCGCTTAGGGTAGGTCAGAAATTGAGACTAATGCATTGCAAATCTGCGCAAACATTAGATCTATATCAGCAGCAGATTATCAAGTTGACCCCATTTATGTGGACTGGATGTGGAAAAAATTACACCCGGGGACGGTTGTGATTGAACAGATTTTGACATTTTGAGGCTCGGCGTATACCGAACACTCCTCAGATACCCTTGGTGTTATCTAAAGTACAAAGCGCGAGTGTGCTGAACTAGGCTTCAGATCAGGCACCGAAAAGTTTGGCAATTCATTTCAAATGGAGGCGGATTTGCATCGCATCAATCCAATTTGAAAACACCTCCAGCCTTAAGCTGTAATTTGCGCTTAGGTCTTGATTTTGATTAGGTGGCTAATTACAGGTTAGGTGTCTAATTAAAGGAGAGCTAAAATGGCCATTAGCCGCAGGACATTGATTGCTGGCGCAGGAATAACAGCGCTTGCATTGGTAAGTAGCGCGGGGGTTTGGCGGGTAACACGCCGTCCTCAAACAGCGTTGCGGCCTTGGGCGCTTGATACCAAAACGCTTGCAGATGTACGAATGGACGCATTCCGCTATGCGATCCTGGCGCCCAACCCGCACAATCGCCAGCCATGGCTAATTCGCTTGGAAGGAGATGAACATGCTATTCTCTTCTGCGACCTTGACAAACGCTTGCCTCATACAGACCCTTTTGATCGCCAAATCACTATCGGCTTTGGAACATTTATTGAACTCGCCCGCATCGCCGCTGCTGAGCGGGGCGTAAGAATTGAGATTGAACCATTCCCAAATGGCGAGTTGCAGCAGACGCTGGATGCGCGACCTGTGGCCCGTTTGCGGTTTATCAAAGATGCGTCCGTTACAAAAGACGCGCTCTTTGCGTCTATTGTTCGGCGCCGCACCAATCGGGAGCCATTTGATGTTGCCCGCCAACTGCCGAAGGCTCTCGCTGCCCAGATTGCTGAAGCGGATCAGCACAGCATTGATGCAGAGCTGATTGCCTCTGTCAAAGCGATCACCGTTGCTGCGATAACCACCGAGATCACCACGCCGCGCACGTTTGGTGAAAGCGTTGATCTGATGCGTATCGGAGCAGATGAGGTGGATGCCAATCCTGATGGATTGGTACTGGCTGGCCCGATGATGGAAGCGCTCAAACTAGCGGGCATACTTGACCGAGCAGCACTGGCCGATCCCTCCTCCACTGCGTTTAAAACCGGACTAGAAATGCAGCAGGATGTCTGCGGATCAATCCCAGCTCTGTTATGGATAAGCACGCCGACGAACAATCGCTTTGATCAGTTGGAGGCCGGACGCCGTTATGTGCGTGCGAATTTGCGCGCAACTGCCCAAGGCGTTGCAATGCATCCTCTAAGCCAATCGCTGCAAGAATATCCAGAAATGGCGGCGAAATTTGCCCAGGTTCATAGCGCTCTGCGCGTAAATCCAGGTGAGCGCCTACAAATGCTGGCACGAATGGGTTATGGACCTCCCGCAGACCCATCGCCACGTTGGCCCTTTGAAAGTCATATCACAAAATGACATCCGATCCGCTCGCATTTGAGTTTTTCAATGAAATCGGGATCATTGATCAATTGGTAAGCACGATGCTGACCAATGCTTTGCCGCACGGCATAACAAAGGCACAATTTTCTGTACTCAATCATTTCGTTCGGCTGGACATTGTGGAACAGTCACCAGCCGATCTGGCCAGCGCATTTCAGGTGCGGCGCCCAACGATGACCAGCACGCTTGCTCGGATGGAAAGTGCCGGACTTGTAGTCATTCGCGACGACCCGCGGGACGGCCGCAGCAAACTTGTTTCGATCACTGCGATAGGCCGGGATATGCGCGAAAAGTGCATTTTGGCACTGGCAACCATGACCCCAATTATCGAGGCTGTTATAGCAAATTCTGAAATGCAGGCGCTCCTTCCAAAACTGCGCGAACTCAGGATGGGTTTGGACAAACTGCGCGACTAGGCTGTCGAACCATGTAATTATGTGCGGCGACTTTTGGAAAGCGTGCCTGACCTAACAAACGTCCGCAAGTGGGTCGTTTGCGGACAGTCCGCTTTGCGCGTTCGTCGAGCCTAAAGCTGCCTGTCTGCAACCGGCCCAATTCCCGCCATTGACCGAAAGTGCTCCTGAACGCGTATCGTGTCCTGCTGACGCGGGCGAGGCAGGGGCAGATCGTGTTCGTGCCGCACGGCGACGCAAAGGATCCCACTCGACCGCCAGCATTTTATGACGAAACTTACGCGTTCTTGGTTTCGTGCGGCATGCCCGAACTCAAATAAGGTTAGCCGAGGACGCATCGCAGCGTCGCGCGGTGGTTCCTGGCAACTACAGCCCGCCCTGCTCTACTTTCACCAAGCAGGCTTGCTGGTTTCGTTGAAGTGGTGGGATAAGTGGTGGGACTAAACGAATTTCTTTCAGAAATGTAAGTAAATACGTTATAATTGGCGGAGAGATAGGGATTCGAACCCTAGGTACCGTCACCGGCACGCCGCATTTCGAGTGCGGTGCTTTCGACCACTCAGCCATCTCTCCGCAATGCATAGGGACTGGTCATTGCCGTAAAAACAGCGCATCCCTATAACAGAGCGGGGCCATTAACTTAAGTTTTTCGCTTTGCCAAGCCACAAGGTTGATTTGCGCGCCAGAAGATATGATAATGAAGCCATGATTGATCAAATAGCTCCTCCCGACATTGTCGAAACGAAGTTTTCCATCGGTGATGTTGTACGCCATCGCAAATTCGATTTTCGCGGCGTGGTGTTCGACATAGACCCTGTTTTTGCCAATAGCGAAGAATGGTATCAGTCCATCCCCGAACAGGTGCGGCCAGCAAAAAACCAGCCATTTTACCATCTGTTCGCCGAAAATGCCGAGAGCAGCTATATCGCTTATGTGAGCCAGCAGAATTTACTGCCCGACCATAAGCAAGGTCCCATCAACCACCCCGGCATTGACGCGGTTTTTGAAGGGTGGAGTGGTGACCAGTATCAATTGAAGCGGCTTATGCGTCAGTAAACCGCGCAGCATCGGCCCAGCGTCGGCTGGTATCCCCATCGCGCCTGTAACTTAAGTATCAGGCCGCACGGGGCACCGAGACTTCGCTTGGGTGCCTATGGTGTATTCAGACCCTTAGTGCTGCAAGGCTTTGACGATGTCTTCGCACATCTTCTTCGCATCAGCGAGCAGCATCATCGTTTGATCCATGTAGAACACGTCATTGTCGACGCCAGCATAGCCAACGCCGCCCATCGAACGCTTCACAAAGAACACAGTCTTTGCCTTGTCGACGTCAAACACGGGCATGCCGTAAATGGGTGAAGTCTTGTCGGTTTTCGCTGCGGGGTTCACAACGTCATTGGCGCCAATGATGAAAGCGACATCGGCTTGCGCAAATTCGCTGTTGATATCCTCAAGCTCGAAAACTTCGTCATAAGGCACTGAGGCTTCGGCCAACAAAACGTTCATATGACCGGGCATACGTCCCGCGACCGGATGGATCGCGTATTTTACGCTTACACCCTGCTTCTTCAAAACATCTGCCATTTCGCGCAGTATGTGCTGCGCCTGCGCAACCGCCATACCGTAACCGGGTACAATGATGACGCTTTCGGCCTGCTGCATCATATAGGCGGCGTCTTCGGCAGAGCCGCGCTTCCATGGACGCTGTTCCTTGGCTTCGCCGCTGGAGACAGCCGCCTCCGCGCCAAAGCCACCAGCGATAACGCTAATGAAGCTGCGGTTCATGGCCTTACACATGATGTAGGACAAAATGGCGCCTGACGAGCCGACCAATGCGCCGGTGATGATCATCGCCGTGTTGTGCAAAGTGAAGCCCATGGCGGCAGCGGCCCAACCCGAATAGCTGTTCAGCATCGACACCACGACGGGCATATCCGCACCGCCGATGGGGATGATCAGCAAGAAACCGATAAGGAAAGCAAGCGCGGTAATAGTCCAGAAAATCCAGGGGCTTTGGTCCACGGTGAAGTATCCAATAAGCCCAAGAATTGCCGCCAAAGTGCCTAAGTTGATGACATGGCGCAGCGGCAAAAGGATGGGCGCACCCGACATTTTGCCCGCCAGTTTGAGAAACGCGATAACGGAACCTGAGAAGGTGATCGCGCCAATGGCGATGCCCAAGCCCATTTCAACGCGGCTGACGGGGTTAATGAGGCCGTCTTCGCCAACAATGCCAAAGGCACCAGGGTTCAAAAATGCAGCAGCCGCGACCAATACAGCCGCCATACCGACGAGCGAGTGAAACGCCGCTACAAGCTGCGGCATGTCGGTCATGGCAATCTTACGCGCCGTTACCCAACCAATGCCGCCACCAATAGCGATAGCGCCAATAATTTCGGGCAGAGACGCGACATCATGCGTGACCAATGTCGTAACCACGGCAATCAACATACCGGCCATGCCGAAGCGGTTGCCGCGTTGCGATGTGGCCGGCGACGATAGTCCGCGTAGCGCCAAAATGAAAAATACGCCCGAAATCAAATAAGCGAGCATAACCCATGCAGGAGGAGCAGTATGTTCCAACTTAACGCTCCTTTTTCTTATACATGGCGAGCATACGGGCCGTTACCGCGAAACCGCCAAAGATGTTCACGCTGGCCAATGCTACGGCGATCAGACCAAGCCATTTGGCGGTCAGTGAACCACCTGCCGCCGCCGCGATCAACGCGCCAACGATGATGACCGAAGAAATCGCGTTCGTCACCGCCATCAACGGCGTGTGCAAAGCGGGGGTAACAGACCAGACAACATAATAGCCCACAAAACAGGCCATCACGAAGATGGATAAGATTGAAATAAAGTCCATTATGCTCCCCTTACGCCAACAGGCGATCATTCACGACCTTGCCATCTTTGGTCAGGCGAATTGCTGCGGTAATTTCATCTTCATCGGGCAACACAGGTTTGCCGGCTTCCTTGTCCCAAAAAGCGGAGAGGAAGTTGAGCAGGTTGCGCGCATATAAAGCCGATGCATCCGCCGCCAAATGCGCTGGCGTGTTGCTATAGCCGACGATCTTAACGCCATGTTTGATGACGATTTCGTCTGCTTTCGACCCTTCAACATTGCCGCCTTGGGCAACGGCAAGGTCGAAAATCACTGAACCCGGCTTCATGCTTGCGATTTGCGCGTCAGACACCAAACGCGGCGCTGGACGGCCGGGAATCAATGCGGTTGTGATAACAATGTCCTGCTTGGCGATATGCGCGGAGACCAACTCGGCTTGCGCAGCCTTATATTCGTCCGACATTTCGGTCGCGTATCCACCCGCGCCCTCGCCCTCAATGCCAGCAACATTCTCAACGAAAATCGCCTTTGCGCCCAAGGATTCAATTTGCTCCTTAGTGGCAGAACGCACGTCGGTTGCGGACACTTGGGCTCCCAATCGGCGTGCTGTAGCAATCGCCTGAAGCCCGGCAACACCAACGCCCATGATAAACGCTTTGGCCGCGCTCACTGTGCCAGCGGCAGTCATCATCATCGGAAAGGCCCGGCCATAGACCGACGCCGCCTCAATCACAGCCTTATATCCGGACAGGTTCGACTGCGACGACAATATGTCCATCGACTGTGCACGCGTAATCCGCGGCATGAATTCCATTGCCAGCGCTTCTACGCCTGCCTTAGCATAAGCATCAACGCGTGCGCGCTGGCCAAAAGGGTCGAGCCCTGCAACCAACCAAGCACCAGCCTTCATGCCCTTCAGGGCCTTTGGATCTGGTCCCTGAACACCGAGAACAATGTCTGCATCTTTAAGCACCGCAGCTAAATTTCCGACCGAAGCGCCTGCGGTTTCATAGTCGCTGTCACCGATGGATGCCCCAGCGCCCGCGTCATTTTCGACCGACACAGTTGCGCCCAGCGCAATGAATTTCTTGACGGTTTCAGGAGACGCGGAAACGCGCGTTTCGCCTTGGGTGGTTTCCCGCAGGACAGCAATTTTTACCATTTAGGCCGCGCGACTTGCGATGATCAGAACCACAATAGCGGTGACAACCGCCGACACTATTGTACCCCATTTGAACAAAGCGATGAAACCCGCATAGGTTTCTTTTGCAGGTCCTAAGTCGTGATCGTCTGCCAAAACAGCCTCCGTTAAAATTATATTACATCTCTGCCTTAACTGGTGATTTTCTAATGCTCAAGCGCGATGAACAAAGAAAATGTAACCGCGGCAAAATCGGTTCTTTATCTATTCGGCTTAGCAATGCTGCGCAGGGTCTTTCGCTACAGTTCGGCGGCCGTCGAGCGGTCTAAACATTCTTACCCAATAAAGCCTGCGTGATCCAAAAACCAGCGAGCGACGCGGAGCCCGTTAAGAACGTGCCCCAAATAATGTCGAGGATGGTGATTTTCGTGCTCCACACTTTCAATGTAGCATAATTGGTCAAATCATAGGTCATGTAGCAGAAGAAGCCCATTAACGCGCCCCAGATGAGCGCAGTCTGCCACTTGCCGGTCAGTAACGCTGGCCCGACCGCAAAGATCATCATGCCCAGAATGTATAGCAGATAGAAAATGACCGCCGGCCCCATTCGAAAACCGCCCTTCATGAGCAATTCGCCAATCTCTGGCTGATACAGCCGCGTGTACATGGTCCGCAGCCAGACGCTATCGATGACCGCAAACGCGATGCCAGTTGCGATATAACCGACGATGTATTTTATAAGCATTTCAAATTCCCCCTCTTACACCGTGAAGTTGCCAAACGATGCAGCTAGGGTCAAGCCAGACAAATGGCTAGACTAGCTCTGCAATGCAGCGTCGCGAAGACCGCGCCAGACCTGAACCGCCTGCACCGTTTCTGCAGCATCATGGACGCGCACTATGTGCGCGCCCTGCTCCACCGCTTTCATCGCGAGGAAGATCGACCCACCAAGGCGATCGGTTACGCCTGCGTCATTCGCAAGCGCCGCGATCAATCTTTTGCGACTTGCGCCAAATAATAAGGCGCAACCCAGTCCATGATAGATTGCCAGATTGTTGATGATCGCCAGATTATCGGCGAGTGTCTTTCCGAATCCGACACCCGGATCGACCAATATTGCTGCACGCGACAACCCTACAGCTTCGACCGCGGAAACCCGCTGTTCAAGCCAGTCGAACACATCGTACACGACATCATCGTAAACGCCGTCTTTGTGGGGGTCGCTGCCTTGGCTCGGGGCGTGCATCAGGACCACGGGAACATTGCTCTTGCGGGCAACTTCGATGGCGCGGTCGTCGTATAAAAGCGCCGAGATGTCATTGATCATCGAAGCGCCGGCTTGCAGTGCCCCTTCCATCACGGACGCCTTGCGCGTGTCGATAGAGATCGCAGCGCCCGCCTCAGCGAGCCTGCGGATCAGTGGCGCGACACGATTAAGCTCATCGCTTTCCCCGATCAAAGCCGCACCTGGCCGCGTAGACTCTCCGCCAATGTCAATGATGGCCGCCCCCGCGGTCGTCATAGAAAAAGCGACTTTGGCCGCAATATCCGGGTCTAAATTCTTACCGCCATCCGAAAAGCTGTCTGGTGTCGCATTGATAATCGCCATGACCTGCGGTTGCTGAAGACTAATTGTGCGGGTGCCCAACTGCAGCGCAGCGCGGGGGGCAGTTATACGTTCGAGCAGCAAGGCGCAGCGTTCGCGTGCCGCCTGAGACAGTGCCGCCGTAAAGGC